>NZ_CP018335.1:2545344-2863512 GCF_001902295.1 Clostridium kluyveri
GCCTTAAAAAAAGGAGTAAAATTTTATGGTTGTAAACTTTCAGTAGAAATCATGGGATTTAAAAAGGAGGAACTCCTTCCTGAAGTTGAAATAATAGAAGCAAAAGATTACTTAAAAGATGCCGTTAATTCAAATATGCAGTTGTTTATCTAAATATAATCTATGAATAAAGTATAAGTTTTAAAAAATTGTGTCCCAATTTTACTCCATAAAAAATAACCACACTGCCGCAAATTATATTTATTTTTCCAAGTATATTTTCATTAAAATTATTTTTAAAGATTGAAAAAACTGCAGCAAGAAAAATAAACCATATAAAGGATGCCATGCATACTCCGGTAATAAAAAATTTACAGGCATATAAAGGCATGGATGCCCTAAAGCTCCCCAGCAGCAGTGAGCCATCTATTATAGCCTGGGGGTTAAGCCAGGTTACTGTAAAGCAGGCCGCCGCCAATTTACATAAGGATATATCTACATTTATGTTATCCTTTGACAATTGAGGCTTGGACCTAATAAGTGATATTCCTATATAGATAATAACAATGGTTCCCAAAAGAAAAATCAACAGCTTTAAAAAATAAAAATTATCTATAAGTATACCTATTCCAAAAAAACTTGCAACAGATAAGGTTATGTCAAAAAATATAGTAATAAACGCTGTTTCATAAGCTCTTCTCTTACTCATAGCCACAGCTGTATTTATCACATATAAATTTTGCATTCCTATAGGTGCCACATAACTAATTCCAAGTATGAATCCTTGTATTAAATATTTCATCATAATTATCTTCCCCTTGCTGAATTGATTTTTTTAGTGTCTTAACAGAGACCCATTACAAATTATAATAGTAATGCCATCTGTTATCTCCATCCAAGAAAATAAAACTTATACCAACCAAACACACAAAAATAGTTGTTAAATCTTAAGATCACTTGATTTAACAACTATTTTGTTCTTTTTCCAATTTTCTAATTATATGGGATAGCTTTTTAAGTCCCATTTCCATTTGATTCATTAAAGCATAAGAATAAGATATTCTCAGATTTTGATTATTAGAAAAGCTATACATGCTTCCGGGATTAATAAGAATTTTTTCTTTTATTGATTCTTGAAATAATTTATTTATAGATATATTGGAGTTTAATTTGAGCCATATGTAAAATCCTCCTTGGGGAATATTCCAGGAAGCTATGTCTTTAAAGTTATCCTTTAGAATTTCTATAGTTTTATCCCTACGAAATCTAAGTTTTCTCCTGAATTCTTTGAGATGTTCCTCATATAATCCACTGCTTATCCACTCCATTAACATCATCTGAGATATAGAGCTAGAACCATAATCAGTTTGCATTTTTATATCCGCCAGTCTTTCTATTACACTTTCAGCGCCTGCAATCCATCCAATTCTAAAACCAGGAGCGAGACATTTTGAAATACTCCCAAGATACAGTACATTACCATTTTTATCTCTACTCTTAAGAGGCATGGGAGGAGATTTTTCTATCCACAATTCTCTATATACATCATCTTCTACAATGGGAATTCTTAAATCTCCGCAGCATTTTAAAATTTTCATACGTCTTTTTTCACTCATTACAATTCCTGTTGGATTATTAAATGTAGGAATGGTGTATAGCATTTTAGCAGCATTCTTTCCTCCATTTTTTTGTATTTCTCCAGGAATAATTCCTTCACCATCCATTTTCAAACCAGTCAGATTCACTCCAAGAGATTGGAATATGTGCAAAGATTTTAAATAGGATGGATCTTCTACCAATATTTTAGATCCTGGAGGTAAAAGGGATAGTGATATAAGCTGTAATGCTTGAAGTGCTCCAGAAACAATAAGTATGGAAGAAGGCGGTACCTGTATGCCATATTTTTTTATGTATTTACTAATTACCTGCCTTAATTCCAACAGCCCTTTTGCTTCAAGATACCCTAATGAAGTAATTCTATTTAAACATCTATTTAAAACTTTATTCATCATATGCCTGGGAAATAAATCAGGACCTGGTTCCCCAGTTCCAAGTCTAATTATATTTTCTTCATATTCCAACTTATTAACCATTTGAATGGTATGGAGATTCGGCTTATGAATACTTCCTTCAATATAATTCTTCCAATTCAATTCTGGTTTTGAGGAAAGTAAGGACCATGTATTATTTACTATTGTAGTACCTCCTCCTTTATTGCCTTCAATAAGTCCCCTGCTTTTTAACTCATCTAAAGCTTCAACTATAGTACTTCTGTTTACTTCAAATATCTCTGCAAGTTTTCTTTGAGAAGGAATTTTAGTACCTATAGCAAAGTTTCCACTGGATATTTCACTGATTATATAATCTACAATTTGTCTATACAAAGTTCTAGAAGAATTTTTATCCGGTTTCCAATTAATATCTATCACTTATATTGCACCTTCTTTAGTCTAAACACTTACTACATAATATCATAAAGGTACATTTTTAAATATATGTAATTAAAATTTACTAAAATACTATTGATAATTAAGTTTTGGGAAAAATCCATTTAATTCTTTCATTAAGAATTAAAACTAAAATGGAATTTATCGTATTTATCGATTTCGCAGCAAATACACTGAATCCTCCCATTAATGCAAGAGCGCCAAATGTAATATTATATAAATTTGCTATTTTAATATTCATATCTATTATTTTATAAGAACTTTTAGACAACGTAATTAAATCATTCAATCTACCCATATTATCTTCAAATATTATACAATCTGAATTTAACTTGATTTGATCACAGAATGAATCTGCAAAGCTCACACTTACATCTGCAGCCCTCATTGCAGATACATCATTTAAACCATCTCCTACCATCATAACTATATTATATATTTTCTGCTTTTCTATAATCTTTAGCTTTTCTTCATCATTACAATCACCATAGATATTATTTATATCTAATATATCAGAAACATATTTACCTCTGTCATAACTATCACTTGTCAATAAAGATAAATTTGTTATACCCTTAAGTTTAAGCTTAGGAATTAATTCATAAGAACTATGCCGTATACTTTCCCGCATTATGATCATGCCTGTAAGTTTGCCCTCTAAGCTAATGAGAATAGGCGTATATAGCTTATTTTTATAATGTAAGTATTTATCTAGTATTTCATCTAAAGCTATGTTATTTTCCATGAAAAATTCATCATTTCCTATTAGAACTGTATGATTATTGTATACAGCTTTTACTCCTTTTGACGGTATCAATATGGAATTTTGTACATTTTCTAAGATATAATTATTTCTATAAAATTCATTTTCTACTAAAGAATCCTCAGCTGCCTGCATTTTATCTATATTATGTAATTTTTGTAACTGACTTTTGAAAGTATTAGATATAGGATGATAATTAGATGCTTCACAGGATGAACATATTTTAAGTATAGCTTCATCAGTATAGTTTTTATCAAAGGACTGTATATCTATAATCTCCATATTTCCATAAGTTAATGTACCTGTTTTATCAAAAACTATACTGTCGGTATCTATAATTTTCTCAAAGGTGTTGGGATTTCTAAGGTATATATTATACTTACTCAATAAATGAATATAATTTTTTATTCCAGTATTTAAAGCTAATTCAGATGATTCCGGGCACAAAACCAATATTATTGATAAAACATTCAATATATCTCTTGTAAATATATAACATGTAATTCCTAATAAAGCAGCAATAACTACAATTCTATCTTGAAATTTGACTACTCTCTTATTTAAATTTAATTGTTCAAAAGAGATATCATCTTTATTTAACACCTGTGGAATTTTTGTTATGCGAACTTTTAAATTACCAGATAAAACTACAGTACCCTGGTATACTGTATTTCCTTTACTTATAGGAAATACAGTGGGTTGGCCTGTGCGATAAAAATTGCTAATGAAACTACTGCCATCTAAAACTTCTCCTTCCGCTGGAACTAGTTCACCCTTGTGGATATATATAATATCGTTTAACTCTACTGAATGAATTGAAGTTAACATCTCATCACCAGTACTTGTGATAATCCATGCGGTATTAGGAGGGGTAACCATATTATGCTTTAATAATTTCTGACATTTTAAGTCAGCAGATAATTTTATGTAATTGTTAAAATCAATTAAAGCAATTAATAATAAACCTTCTGTACTTTCTCTTAAAACAGTAAGACACATAGCCGCTAATTTTAAGATGAATTCTGAATTTAAATAAATATGTTTTGTAAACTTCTTATAAACGTTTTTGAGAAAAGGATATCCCGCTACAATAGTAATTACAGAAGCTGTCCCTAATGCCCTTATGCTGCTGCTAATGAAAGATTTTCCAAATATAGAATTTTTAATTCTAAATAACAAATAGACTAAACCAGACCATACAAGTTTAGTCTTAACTTTATTTGTTTTTTTCTTAATCTCATAATATGAATTATAGGAATCCAGACTTTTAGAATCATAATTTATTTTAGATGATAAAACTTGTTCTATATTATGTTTAATTAATTTCATATTTGTCTTTGCTTCATCATATATTATAAGAATGCTTCCAGTATTGCAACTTACATTACTATATTTTACTCCATATATATTTCCAATATATACATCCGTATATTTAGCTAATACTTTGTTTCTATAGATTTTATTAGTTTTAAATCTAATACGCCCAGGTAATATATTTACTTCTTTCAATTTTAAGATACAGCCTCCTTTTTAAAGTTAAAAATTATCAACTTTATCAGATATACTTTCTAACTGTTTTTTTAACTCAGACATTTTATCCAATGCATGCCTTTGTTCTTCTAAAAATTTAAAATCCTTTTGTCTATCTATTTCAGAAACTGTATTACATATATTATTATTTTGCTTTTGCACTTCTATTTTTATCTCATCAATAAAACTTCTTGTATTTTCCTTAATTGCCAGAGTATTTCTTATTATTTTCATGGCCATAGGCCTTATATTATTTTTTACGTTGTGATAAAATCTATAGCTAACTAAACCAGCTGCAAAGCCATATAAAAATTTTTTATTTAACATAATTAAAATCCTCCATGGGCAATTATTACAATTTTATTCTTTTATTGATTAAAGTTCTATTGAATTTGATTCTACTCTATAAATGAGTGCTTTTAAAATTTATAATTATCAATGTTTAAACATTACTAGCCTCATTATACGTTTATACAACTTCTTATTATTTGTCCTTTCAAATTCTTGGAAAAAGAAGTCATTAAAACTTTTTATGGAATTACACCACAATGTTAATATTTTCTCTTCAGAGGATGGATTATTTTTAATCTCCTCTAAACTAGAAATCAACAAATCTTGTAATATCTCTTTTACCTTATCTAAATTATTATTTAACAATACTAAATTAGCTGAATTATCCTTATTATCTTTCATACACTAACCCCTTGTGAACAATATTTTAGTATATTAATTTATAAAAATATAACTTGTGCTTTATATATGACAAATTATTGTTTTTTTTCAATATTATAGAGTTTCAATCTAAATTTTAAAGTTAAAATTGAAATCAGAGTATTAAAACTATAAAATATTATGGATTTTAATGGATTTAAATAATCCATAATTGATAATAACATTCCGATTATATTCAGTGTTACAGCAACATTTTTAGTTTGAATATCTATTTCACTACAAAAATGACTTAGTTCTATTATTAAAGGTAATTTATACATATGATTATATTCAAGATTAATATTGCCTTTTAACATATCTATCATAGCAGCATAATTCTTATATACACATATAACCAGATCATGATATAAATATTCCTCAAACTCCTCTAAAAATTTATTTGTAACCAAAAAAGCTCCTTTTTCTTTTGTTTTATTATTAAAACCATAGTTAGCATTATATTTCAAAACCTCATAATCTAATATACCTATCCCCAAATAATAACTAATATAGCTTATAACAACATTTTTACAATTTCCGATTATGGATATGTTGTTAATTCCTAACAAGCGTATATTTTCTATAATTGATTTCATTCTATTAGAAACAGGATTCTCTAATTGATTTAATATTATAAGTTTCTCAAAATCCATTCTGTCTAGATGTGATAATAATTTATCGTACTTATGAAACTTATTTAAAAATAAACTGCTATCTATCAATAAAGTATTTACATCCTTTATTAAATAAAAAGAATGATAATCTTTAAAATATATACCATCATATTTTAGTTTGGATGATGCATAATAACATGAAACTAAAGCTATAGAAAATAAAATACCTGGATAGCCTAAAATAAGCACCGAAAAAGCTTTATATATACTATTAGTGACTAAAAACGTAATACCCGACATAATTAGTGAAATATTTATTATTTTCTTAGAACTTATATATTCATTTCTATATATTTCTTTAGCCCGTTTTTTTCCAAACAATGATAGAGGATTTAATGTGTGGAATATTATTTTACATAATGAATCATTATTTACATTTCCAGCAATCTTTAATTTATTTTTAATATTCAAACATCCGTCTAAAATAATTATAATTTCATTTTCGGATATACAGGCAGTATCATAATTAATAAGGACATTTCCAGTTACTTTACTTGGTTTAACAGAAAATATACCCTTTGATCTGATTAGTATAATTTTTATATTAAACGCTATTTTATCATTTCTAAAGAGATTAGATATATTAGCTCTAAGCCTTCCCGGTAGAGAGGATACAATTTTTATCCTGTTATAATTTAAATTGATCATTTTACACTTTCAGGTTCATCCATATTAGCCATGTGTTTTTTTCTGCGTTGATACTGTACCTCCGCTACTATATCCTCTAATCCTTCTTTAGCTCCACAGGTTAGTTCAGTTACTTTGTCTGTTACTGCAAGAATTGAAGCTATAGTTCCCACCGCCAGTTTCCTTAAAGGATTAAATATTATTTTTTTCATTGAAATATCAATTCTGTCATCTTCAATATGATCATCATTTGAATTTTTATCCTTTATATTAATATTATCAAGCTTTGATAATATATTTTCAACATTTTTACTCATATGGCTAAAATTATCGTTCATAATTTTAATACTATTTTTTACATCCAGCTTATCATTTTGCAGCTCTTCTACTTTCCCGTTTATTTTACTATACCTTTGCTGTAAATCAACAAGTTCCTGCTGCATTCTTTTCTGCAGCTCTTCAATTTTTTCTGTTGAACTATTTTTTCCTTCCATGGAGTGTGTTCCATTATTATCCATTTGATTACAACCTCCTTAAATTATATACATTTTATTATGCTCGGATCTTCTTTTTCTATACCCGAACAAGGTAATTTTAACCATAGAATATATCTGTAATAATTCATGATTTTATAAAATATTTTAGGCATAAATTAATATAATGAATGGCATTATATATAATATAAAATTTAAAATAATTAGTGTGGAGGAATTTAATATGAAAGTTCGCAGAGGAGCAATCCCAACCTTCCTTGGAACAGCAGTTACAGCTACTGGAGCTGCTTTAACAGCTATGGAAATAGTACCGTTGGTTGCTGCTGGAGCAGTTGGTTTTGGATTAGCACATATAGTTCTTGGAGGAATAGAGATGAGCAGAAATAAAAAGAATAGGACAAAAAGGATGAATTAGATATAACGTTAATTTTCTTATCATTTTTATGACATTCACAAAGAAGCCTTTGACTACTGCCAAAGGCTCTTTACAATTTAATTATGCAATTGAAACTAATTCTTCCATATTCTCAATACTGTTTATGGATGTAATAAATACTTTAATTAACTGATTTCTTAAATTTACTTTTGTATTAATTAAAAATCCTTCTATTTGCTTGTAGATTAATCCCTGATGTCTCTTTATTTGATTTTGAAGATTATTGTTATGCAATATTTTTTTACCGGAAATTATTTTTTCACATAAATTATTTATCACTATGTCAGAAAATAATGCATCAAACATACATGAGATTGTAAAATCCATAATTTTTTCACTGACTTTTGTCACTATTTGAGTAGTTGTAAAATTCTTAATAGTATTTTCAAGAAAATTACCGAACTTATTGAAATCAAATGAATTCATACATTCATAATTTACACATATACCATTCATATTATTCTTAAATTGCTCATTAATTTTTAATATTATATTTTCTGAAAAATTTTTAATTGTTTCAGGAGATAATACCATTTGCTGAAACATCTCTTTATTATGTACTAAGGGCTTACTAGCTATAATCACTGAATAAGTTTTAACTGATTTTAAGCATTTAGAAAAAAAAATGTCTAATTCTTTTTCTATTAACGAAATATAAGTTTTTTCAAATTCACTTACATAATATTTAAAATAAATACTTGAATCTATCATAATTATCTCCTTTTATTTCAATAATTTCATATCAAGTGATTCTTTTAGATTCAGGTGGAGTTCGATTATTGATTTTCATTTTACGCTAACAAGGTAAAAGCAATATAAAATCCATGTTAAATAAATTTAAAAATATTAAGGAATAGCTGGCAGAATATTGGGGAAACTTATTTAGATATATTAGATTAATTTCAAATAAAGATGATGGGAGAGTGTTTTATATGTTTAACAATAGGCCAAATATCAAAAAATTAAATGACTACATTTTATATAAAAGAATAAGAATGCCTATCAAATATGTATACAGAAATGAAAACATGTCAAAAAAAATAACTAATTTCATTATGTCTATTGAAGGAGTAGCTGAAGCAAAAGCCAATCCCATAACAGGCAAAGTACTTATAATATTTGATGAAAACATAGTATCAGAAAGCTACATAGAAAGCCAAATTAACATCTATATAAGAAAGTCAAAAATAAAATGTAACTCTAATGTAATTAAAATCAATAGAACTCATGAGGAAATGTCAGAGTCTATTGCCTTTGACGATATTAGAACTCCCCCACTTAGCAAAAATGCACCAGTTGACGGCCTAACAACATGGCATACCATGGATAAAAGCCAGATAGAGAATATACTTAAAACAAATTTTCAATCTGGTTTAACCAATAAAACTGCAAAAGAAAAGATTAAAGAATTAGGGTTAAATGTCCTATCAGAGAAAAAGAAAAGTTCTTTAATATCTAAATTTATAAAAAATTTAAATGAATTTTCAGTAAAGTTATTTTTAGGTATTAGTGCTATTTCACTTTTTTTAGGCCAAATACCTGATGCCATAGCTGTACTTGGTATAGTACTTATAGAAACCATACTTGGAACAGCCCAGCAATATAAGGCAGAAAAATCTCTATATTCTTTAAAAGATATGCTTGTACATAAAACTAAGGTGCTCAGAAATGGTAAAGAAATCTATATAAATGCTAAACATCTAGTACCTGGTGATGTTATCTTATTGGAAGCAGGAGACAAAATTCCCGCTGATGCCAGAATAATTGAATGTAATGATTTAAAAACTACAGAAGCTTCACTAACTGGCGAATCCACTGCTGTAGTTAAGTCCATAGATGCCTGTAACAAATATACTGAACTAGGAAACAGATATAATATGTTATTTATGGGCACCGATGTAATATGTGGAAGAGGAAAAGCAGTTGTAGTAGCTACAGGAATGAATACTGAAATTGGGAAAATTGAAGCAATGCTTCAGAACATAAAGTCGGAGGCTACTCCTCTTCAATTGAAAATACAAAATTTTACTACAAAATTAACTAAGGTATGTTTAATTTCCTGTGCTGTTATCGGTTTTGGAGCACTGCTGGCAGGCATAAGTCTAGCTCAAGTATTAACCATGGCCGTAAGCTTCTCCATGGGAGCATTGCCTGAAAGTCTTCCAGCTATTGTAACTGTTTCAATGGCCCTGGGAGTACAGAGAATGAGCAAGCACAATGCAATTGTAAGAAGGTTAAATTCAATAGAAACTTTAGGTTCCACTAATGTAATTTGCTGTGATAAGACAGGAACACTTACCATGAATGAGATGACAGTAAAGAGAATTTATACAGATAAATGTTTATATGACGTAACCGGTTCAGGATATAGTCCAAAAGGAGAAATTGATCTTATTGAAGGTGATCCAACAAAAAAGACCAGTTTAGAAAAATTGTTAACTGCAGGAGTAGTTTGTAATAATGCTTCTTTAGTAAATAAAGAAAATAAATGGATCATAGAAGGAGATCCAACAGAAGGATCACTAATAACTGCTGCACATAAGCTGGATTTAGATGAATATGTAATAAGAGAAGCCAATCAACGACTAAAAGAAATTCCTTTTGATAGCTGTAGACGGTTTATGACAGTAGTGGTGGAAAACCCGGATGGAAAAATAGCATATTGTAAAGGCTCTTTAGATTGCATTATAGAAAAATGCAAAACAATATATGACGATGGAGTTGAAAGATTACTAACATCAACGGACAAAGAAAAATTATTATCTGTATGTGATGAAATGGGTGAAAATGCTCTTAGAGTTTTAGCTTTTGCATACAAAAAAGTAGGTAATAGATCCTCTGAAGATATTGATAATAATTTTGTCTTTCTGGGGCTGGTAGGAATGGAAGATCCTCCTAAAGAAGGTGTTGAAAAGTGCATACAAAAATGTCATAATGCAGGTATTAAAGTTGTAATGATTACAGGGGATCATAAAAATACTGCATCTGCTATAGGGAGAGAACTGGGTCTATTAACCGACGGATTGGTTATATCAGGAAATGAACTGGAGAATATGACTGAGGAAGAACTAGATTCTAAAATTCAAAAAATACAAATTTTTGCCAGAACATCGCCGGAACAAAAACATAGAATTGTAAAAGCTTTTAAGCGCTTTGGATATGTGGTTGCCATGGCCGGTGACGGAGTAAATGATGCGCCAGCTATAAAAGAAGCCAATGTAGGTATAGCCATGGGAAGCAATGGAAGTGATGTGGCAAAAGACGTTGCATCTATAACCCTTGTTGATGATGACTTTTGTACTATAGTAAACGCTATTGAAGAAGGAAGAACTGTAAATAACAATATAAAAAATTCAATGAGATATTTATTGGCAGGCAGCATAGGTGAAATAATAGCTATTGCATTAGCTTCAACTGTAGGAGGAATTTTGCCTCTTATATCCATACAAATATTATGGATAAATGTAATTTCAGAAAGTATTCTAGGCTCTACACTGGCAACAGAACCTTC
Source organism: Clostridium kluyveri (assembly GCF_001902295.1). Lineage (NCBI taxonomy): Bacteria > Bacillati > Bacillota > Clostridia > Eubacteriales > Clostridiaceae > Clostridium > Clostridium kluyveri. The sequence goes on from NZ_CP018335.1 coordinate 2,556,517, forward strand.
CAGTGAAGAAGTTATGGATAATCCACCTATAAAAAGGTATGAACCATTAATTGATAGGAAACTAGGATCACAGATTATTAGAAGAGGTGTTGGAATAGGTTTAACCACTTTCGCAATATTTGAAGGTTCCATACTATTAGGTGCTGGATTAAATAGGGCAAGAACTTTAGCCTTTTCCAGTTTAGTATGTTCTCAGCTTGCTAATGTTTATGATTGTAGAAGAAACAAATCAACGCTGCCTAATAGGTATACTAGTATTGCAGCTGCTTCTTCTATAGCTATGTTACTAGGTACTATATACATACCATTTTTAAATCCTTACTTTGGAACCCAAGCTCTTACTCTAATAGATTGGGGGGCAATAGCTGGAGTAACTATGCTTAGCAGGATATAAAATTATAGAATGCTTTATATTAACTAAATCAATTGTTAACTAAAAAATAAATGCTGCTGTTCAAATACTTTTTAAAGATATATGAAACAGCAGCATTATTTTTATAATAATCTATATGTATTAACTAACTTTAAATTCAGATATTCTACTTTGTAATTCTACTACTATTTGTGTCAACGATTGGGCAGCACCCGCCACCTGTTTCATAAGGGCAGTCTGTTCTTCTGAAGCTGCTGCTACATTTTCAACATAATTAGAAGATTTAGTCGAAATATTAGAAGTATTTTGTATTCCCTTCACCATATTGTCAGAATGACTATATAACCCTCCAATAATCTCTTCTATTTGTCCCATTTGTTCTGAAACATTTTTAACAGAACCTGCTATATTCTTAAATGAATTACTAGCTTCATTTACCATGTCCTTTCCTGTATCCACTGATGTATTTCCTTTACTCATAGCTATAATTGTACTTGTGATATCTTGTTGTATTTCCATTATAATATGATTAATTTTCCCCGCTGCAGTCCCTGATTGTTCAGCTAATTTTTTAACTTCTTCAGCAACAACTGCAAAGCCTTTTCCCTGTTCTCCTGCTCTCGCAGCTTCTATTGCAGCGTTTAAAGCAAGAAGGTTTGTTTGTTCAGATATACTATTTATTATAGTAATGATACTATCTATTTCCCTAGATTTTTCACCTAGTGCATTCACAATATGCGTTGATTCAGAAACTTGTAAACTTATATTCTCCATCTGCTCTATTACATTACTTATTATATCACTACCCTTTTGAGCTATTTTAGTAGAATCAAAAGATAATTGAGTTGTCAGGTTCACATTTTCTTTTATACTTTTTATACCATCATGGATTTGCTCAACTGATTTGGATATATCTCCCGTCTCTTTAGTTTGTAATCCAATGTGCTGGGATACTTCCTGCATTGATACAGCTACCTGTTCAGCAGCAGTCTGAGTCTGCTGTGCACTTGCAGTCAATTCTTCAGATGTGCCTACAATGTGATCAAGGTTATGGATAATAGAATGAAAAGTTGTTTTCAAATTTGACGACATTTTATTTAAGTCTTGAGTCATATGGCCTAATTCATCTTGGGAATTAACATTCAAGGTATAGGTCAAATCTCCATCACAAATATTAGAGGTTAATTTAGTAACCTGATTTATATTTTTCGTAATATAGCTGCTGTAAAAAAATATGACAACAGTAATTATTATTATTAAAAGTATGCTGAGCAGAACAAGTGTAGTCACCAAGCTGTTTAGGGGGCTATATAATTCTTTTTGTGAGACGGTGATGCCCAATACCCAATTTGTTGAAGTTATAGGTGTATAATAGATGATCCTTTTATCACTACCATCCATATAAGAAACATTACCACTTTTGCCACTTAGTATATCTTTGCTAATATCCGAAAACTTGGAATCATCTGTTATCTTGGATTTCATCACTTTTTTTCGGTCTACCCCAGCAATGTATAATCCGTCACTTGTGGTCAGAAAAACTTTTCCTGATTCACCAAATTTAATTTCATCCACCATTTTTTCTAAATTGGTTAAATCAATATCCGCACTAATTTCTCCAATAAAATTACCCTTTCCATCAAAAAATGGTGCTGAAGCAGTCGCCATAGTAATTTGGGTATTATCATCATAAAAAGGAGGAGTCCAGCTTACTTTATTCTTTGTGATTTTTCCTGCCTTATACCAGTCCTGAGAAGGATAGTTATAATCATCATTCATATAATTTTCTGTATATACAACTTTACCATTATCTTTATATGCATAAGGACCAAAAAGCTTTATATTTTCCTTATATTTGTAAGGTTCAAACCATACTCCTACTCCAAAAGTATCTTCATTAATTGCAGCATATTTTTGCACCAAATTTTTATATTCATCTTCAGGCACAGTATTTGGTGGAACTTCAACAGTTCTTGCTAAAATTTCAGCAATTCTGCTGTGGGAAGCAATTCTGTTGTTAACCGATAATTTTAGTTCATTTATTTTATAGGATATTTCTCTATCAATTTGCTGACTTATAATTTTTCTTCCAGTATAATAGCTTAATACAGATAATATAATTAATACTATTATTGTAATAGGAAGAATAGTTATAATAGTTCTTGTTCTAATACTTTTAATTTTTATCAATTTTATTTCACCTCAAATTAATTATTTTACAGTCTTTTATTACTCAATTTTTAATACATTACTTTTCGACACAATTATTCATAACTTTACATTTTTATTATGTTAAAAGATTTTAACATATAATTTACATCATCGCCAACGATACATGATATACTTATGTCATAAGTATCTTATATACTTATTTTTCACTTTGTTTTAATAATATAATAATTCGGGGGCATGTATAATGTCATGTAAATCATCAAATAATCTCCATGATAAAGAATTTCATGAGCTATTAAAGATAATTGAAAATGCAGATATTTCTACTGTATATCAGCCCATTGCATCCTTAACAGATGGAAGTATTATTGGATATGAAGCATTAAGTCGTGGTCCTGAGAATTCCTTATTGCAAAGTCCTGACAAATTATTTTCTGCTGCTAAAGTTCATAATAGAACCTGGGAGTTAGAACTTTTGTGCAGGACAAAAGCTATTGAAAGGGCATCGGATATTCCAGATGACAAATTTCTCTTTATCAATGTGGATCCATACATTTTTAAAGATGAAAAATTCAAGCGTGGATTTACAAAAGAATTTCTTTCAAAAAATAATATGTCTTCTGAAATAATAATTTTTGAAATAACCGAAAAAACTTCCATAGAAGATTATAAAAATTTCAGAGCTGTACTTAATAATTATATAGAGCAAGGATACAAAATTGCCATTGATGATACTGGTTCTGGTTACTCAGGTCTTAAAATGCTAAGTGAAATACAGCCACATTATATAAAAATTGATATGGATTTAATTAGAAATATCCACGAAGACACTTTTAAACAAGCATTAATAGAATGTTTTGTACGATTATCTGAAGTGACTAATATGAAACTAATTGCCGAAGGTATAGAGGATAGAGAAGAACTTAAAACGTTGATTAATCTTGGAGTTTATGCAGGACAAGGATATTTTATCAGCCGGCCTGCAGGAGCTTTTTTAGATATACCTGATTATGTAAAAAATACTATTTTATCTTGCCATAAAATGAAAAATGCCAGATTTATTTCTTCTTCAAATAATTACATAGGTAAGATTACGCGTTTAGACAGACCATTTAATACAAATACTACTTGTAGGATTATAAAAGAGTATTTTCATAATAACAATACTATCACAGGAGCATGCATTGTAAATGATACATTTCCTGTGGGACTTATAATGAAACATTCTTTAGATTCAGTGTTTGCAACTCAATATGGTGCTGCTATTTTTTCCAAACGCCCCATAACTTTGGTTATGGATTCCAATCCTATAATAGTAGATTACTATATCCCTGTAAACCAGGTTTCTAAAATTGCCATGGAACGAGAAATTGATAATATATATGACTATATCATTGTAACTAAAAATAATAAATATTACGGAATTGCTACCATAAAAACACTCCTTAATTATACTACAATGCTAGAATATAATTATGCAAAACAGCTTAATCCCTTAACAGAACTGCCTGGTAATTCAATTATAGAAAATAAACTTAGGGATATTCTTTCCTTTAATAAGACATGCTGCATTTTATATTTTGATTTAGATAATTTCAAAGTCTATAACGATACTTATGGATTTGAAAATGGAGATAAAGTAATTAAATTTACATCTGAGGTCATAAGATCAGAAATAGGAAGTTTATTTCCTTATAACAACTTTGTAGGCCATATTGGAGGGGATGATTTCTTCTCTATAATAGAAAATTCTTTGGATAGCTGTTTACAATTATGTGAAAATATTATTAAAAAATTCGATACAGGTATATTGGATTTTTTAAATGAAAAAGATAAAGCTAATGGATATATTAAGCATATAGACAGGAAAGGAAATAAAGATATATTTACACTTCCCTCCATATCTATTGCAGGCATCTATGGTAATATAGGAAACTTCTCCAGTATTGAGACCATTGGCGAAAAAACAGCATCCATAAAAAAGGAAGCTAAAAGTATAAAAAAGAGTTGTTATATAATAAAAGAGTGTTATTAAATTTAATAGATAATTATTTAGAGGCCTTTTCCTTAATCTCATTAAAATATTCTTTTGGAGGATATCCTGTATCTAACTTTAATCCTTTTTCTGCAGACTTCAGGGCTCCTTTTTTATCCCCTGACTTTAATTGTGCCTCTGCCAGATAGTACCAATAAAAGCCGGCTCCTGGCATTTCCTTTACCTTTTGCTCATAATAAGGTACCACCGACTGTTTAAAATAATCAGGACAATCAACTTTTTCTGGAACAAAGGTTTTTCCGTTCCACTTTAAGATATCTATCATGTAAGCATCCCCAGTATCATGCTGCCATACAGCTATATCTTTTATATCTTTTCCCGGAACATTTACTATATCTAGTTTAGAATAATATAACCCCTCATCTGAAACTTTACTCAACACATTGTTATTCCATTGATACACAAAAATCTCTCCTACAGTTCCCCCAATTCTTCTACTTAAAAGTACTTCTTCTCTTCCATCTCCATTTATATCTGCAGTTAAGGCTAAATCCAATTTAAAACCCTGTCCAGATTCATCTAAAGACTTAACCCAATTTTCTCCTGCTTTTTTGAGAACTAATATATTCATTTGCTCCTCTGATTGTCCAGATAATTTATAAGCAGTTATAATTTCATTTTCACCATCATTGTCTAAATCTTTTAACAAAATATTATCCTCTTCTGTTGTTTTGCCATTTGCATTACTAGGAGTTATAATTTGTGAATTTGCAGGTAAAAATCCCTTTACTATATTTACATAATCTATATTGCTTTGTTCTTTTTGCAGTAATTCTCCTTCATTTTTTAACACTGCAGCTTTAATAGGTGCATTGGTTATACCAGTTATGCACAGGGCTATTAAAATACAAATTACAGCTATTGACCATTTATATGGACTTTTTTTGAATTTTTTTATCATAATTATCCTCCTCTTTATATTTGAATTTCCTTTAATTATCCCTGTGGCTCCAGGAATATATTTTATATCCGATACAAGCTTCGCCATATTGATAATTGTCTTGCCGTACTCCCCTTGTTCTTTCTCTTTTAAATGAGATAATACATAATCATCACAAGCTAATTCGCAATCCTCCCACATTCTGTGAAGAGAAAACCATATTATAGGATTGAACCAATTAAGTATTCCGCAAAACAACATTATCCAGCTTATAAAAATATCTTTTCTTTTAAAATGGGAGAGTTCATGTAAAAAAATATACCTTTTTTGTTCAACAGAAAGCCTAAGTATAAAATCTGAACTAATTAAAATTTTAGGTTTTACATTTCCAAAAAGAGAAGGTACCTTTACATATCTATCACAAATTATTGGTATATCTCTTGAGATATTAATAATGGATTTACATTCCTCCAACACCTTAAGTGTATCTTCATCCTCACAAAAAGGCTGTTTATATACTTTAAATATAAATATACAATTTATAAATAATATAATAAGAAAAGCAAAAACAGCACCTGACACCCAAATTATACTGGCTATATTAAAATAATAGTTAAAATCTTTAGGTACTGTTTGTTTTAAGCTGCCCTCTTCATTTAATTTTAACCCTGAAACTTCACTGATATTTTGTAAATTAATTTCACTTACACTTTCCAAATCATTGGTAGTTTTAGATGAATTTGAATGTGACTGAATTTTTTCAGCAGCAAATTCTATATTATTGAATTTACTTAAAGGAGTTTCAAACCCTGCGGGTATAATTAATCTTATAATAAGCAGGAACCATATATAATATTGCCAGAAAGCATTAAGCCTTTTTTTAAACATTCCTTTTATCATAAGAATAATAATTGCAATTACACTTCCTATAACAGATGATAAAATAATCATTTTAAATATAGAAGAAAGATTCATGTAAATCATCTCCTTCTACTGTTTTTTTCATCTAGTATTTTTCTCAATTCCTCTATTTCTTCATCTGATAATTTTTCATTTTTTATAAAATTAGAAATTAATAGATGAATTGAGCCATTATAAACTTTCTTGACAAAGGATTTTGTCTCTGTTTTTCTACATTCCTCCTCGGATACTTTAGGATAATACAAATAAAAAGGTGTATTTTTTTTCACTTCAATGGCATCCTTTTTTACCAGTCTACTAATGAGAGTATGAATGGTCTTTGGATTCCATGAAATATATTCTTTTAAAATTTCAATTATTTCACTAGAAGTAAGGGGCGATTTTTTCCATAATACTCTCATTACCTCCCACTCTGAATCAGATATTTTTGGTGTTTTCCTCAACATTTCCCCTCCCTTCGTACTACAACTGTAGTCTCCACTATCATACTACACTTGTAATCTATTTTTGTCAACTATTATATTATTAAAATTTTATTATCAATACCCCAATCCTGAATAAGTTTTCCTAATGTTTATATAAAGAAACGTATTCCTTGTATGCAAACCCACTTGAATCTAAAACCATTTGATCATAAAAACCCTATAAGATTAAATTCCATATAGGGTTTATAAATACTATTCTTCTACTAAAAGACTGGAAGCTGCTGCACTAATTTCTTCACTGTTTGCAGATATTTCTTCAGTAACAGAAGAAATATCATTTATGGAACTATTTACACTCTCCATTTTTGTATTTAAAACTTTTGATACTTTATATATTTGTTTTATAAGCTCAATCATCACGGCTTGATCATTTTGTGTGGATGAAGCTACATCTTTCGACTCATAAGATAATTTTTTTACTTCATCTGCAACTACAGAAAATCCCCTTCCCATTTCTCCAGATCTTGAAGCTTCAATAGCAGCATTTAAAGCTAAAAGATTGGTCTGATTTGCAATATCTACAATTTGTTCTGAGGCTTTGGAAAATTTATTTAATTTATCTCCCATTTCCTCTATACTATCTTTAAGAGTATTAGTTATATTTAACACCTCTTCTATATCATTTGATATATTAGAAATAGCCGCTGCACTTTCTTCATTGCCCTTTGTAACTTCCTTAACTGAAAGTATTATTTCTGAAACCCTTTTCCTTAATTCTTCAGTATTTCTAACCTTTTCCTCAGATAATTTATTTAATTCTTCCAGAACCTTCATTTCCTCACTTTTAAGATTTAAAAGCCGCTGCTCATTATTAACTTCCTGTTTATTATAATCAATACAATTATAATAAACATTTAACCCATTATGTATTGCCCTTGCCATATCCCTGCATGTGCCATAGCCACAGGAAGAACAGTTGATATTCCTCTGAGTTTCAGTAAACTTATTTAAACGTTTAAATATTTCATTATATTGAATTTCCGTTGGTTCCTCTATATTAAATACAACTTGATTTTTATTATATACCCTCATAAAATCTTCTAATTTCAGGGTTTTATCAAATATACTAAAAAGATCATCCTTATTTCTTTTTATAAATAACCTATTATTTTTTTGAAGTTTAATTTTTTTTAAGTTATTGAATTCATTGTCACAATCATCAACAGATATTTTATTTTCATCTGGAATGGCACTTCCAAAATTACATCCATTGGAACAATTTAAAATATCTACAATCAAGGGAACTGGTTCTCCTCTTACAACACGCTCTTTATACTCATTTAAATAATCATATGCAAAATGTTCCCCTTCAATTTGACGAACCCAGGTATCCTGAACTCTGACCTCGATATTTTCCTTTAAACCCCCGGGTCTGCTAAATAAGAATCCCAATTCACATTTAATATCATCAAAATCACACTCTTTATAAGAATTTATATTTATAAGATTTTTATTTAGATACTCCAAAAGTTTTTTAAAAGTCACATTATAATTTACATACCCAAAAGTATTTTTATGGTGAATTTCATCTGACTTTCCTATACAGGGTGATATAAAGGCAATATTATCAGCAATATTTCTATATTTTTTCATATAAATGGAAGTACATATCATTGGACTTTGAATTGGCGCCAAAAAATCTATTAACCTTGAATTATACTTTTCTATATAATTAACTATAGCTGAACAGGGTTGTGCAATAATAGAAGATAATTTATTGTCCTTTATAGCTTTTAAATATGCCCATACAGTTATATCCGCCCCCAAAGAAACATCATATATAAAATTAATACCTATGGATTTAAAATATCCAAACAACTTTTTATAATTTTCAATATTAACTCTAATAGAAGGTGCTACTATTAAAGATATTTTTTTCCCCGATGACAAGTCATTAAAAAAATCTTCAGTATCGTCATTAAAGTCTCTTGCAAAATGGTCACATACCTTTATACACTCACCACAATGTATACATTTTTCTCCATTTATTTTTACTTTGTTTTTTCCTTCTACTATATATGCGATGTTAGCACCTATCACAGGGCAATTAACTATACATTTATTGCATCCAACACACTTTTCCTCTTTTAAATAAATCAATTTATCATATTCATACATTTTAATACTACCCTACCCTCTACATAATATGTATAGCTTTTCAATTAAATTTTACCATACTTTTCAGCAATTTAGCAAATTACCAAAAAGTATAGTTTGTATTAAATTTTAAATAGTCAAGCTCCATTCAACATATTAATTTTTAGTTATAGATTGTACTGTTATTACAGGAAACCTTTTACCATCTGCATCAGGTCCGGGATTAGTCTGCATACTTCCATCTAATACTCCAGTCACAGTGGCAGGTACCGGCTTCGTTTTATCTGATCCATTATTAAGTTCAACTTGGTGCTTAACTATATTCCATGCATCTAACTGTGACCCTGTACCGTTAAATGCCCACGTACCTCCTTCTCCATCCTTATTATCCGTGGAGATATTTCCATCAAAATAATAAAAAACCCATTCACCATTTTCTTGAAAAGTTATTCCAAGGCCGGATAATGCCATTAGTCTCATATATATCATAGCTGCAGTATCTTCTTTAAGCCCTGCTGCAAAATCATCTTCTGTAGTAATGTATCCTGTAAATGTCTGCACCTGTGGATTAGAAGCATTTTCCGATCCTGACTTAGATTGTGATTCCAATTCAGCTTTCAATATTGCTGCGGATTTTGATATTGATGCTGATGTACCGGAATTTGTTGGATCTTCAGGTTGAGTTTTATCCTCTACCCTATCTGAAGATTTAGTTTCAACTTGATTTGAACTTTCTCCATTTTTTGATACAGTATCTTTAGGTTTATTACTATTATTTGAATTAGTGGTAGTATTAACAATATCAGATGACTTCAATGATTTGTTCTTTATATTCCATATAATTGTCAATACAGATATGCAAATAATTACAGATACTCCTATAATAATTATTTTTTTTATTTTCATTAATATTCCTACTATAAAGTTATAGTAGTTTCCACCTCTCTTCTTAGATTCAGATCATTCAGTTTATATTATCTGCGCTTATGGATTCTACAGTTATTACCGGAAAATTTTTGCCATCTGCATCAGGTCCAGGATTTGTCTGAGTATTTCCCTTTAATATTCCCTTTACAGTAACAAGTACGGGATTCATCTTATCCGAACCATCATTCCTTTTAATCTGTTCTTCAACTATATTCCATGCATCTAACTGTGAACCTGTACCGTTAAATATCCATGTACCCCCTTCTCCGTCCTTATTATCTGTAGATATATTCCCGTCAAAATAATAAAAGACCCACTCACCATTTTCTTGAAAAGTTATTCCAAGGCCGGATAACGCCATCATTTTCATGTGTATCATATGTGCACTATCCTCCTTAAGGCCAGCTGCAAAATCATCCTCTGTAGTAATATATCCTGTAAATGTCTGTATTTGTTCTTCTGAACCATTTAATGTATTTATTTTATTTTCAACAGCTTCTGGAACTACTCCCGTTCCTCCTAAAATTTCCACTTTTGATGAGGAAGTTAAATTGGTCTTTAGATAATTTAAGGCATTTAATGTAGCTGTAGAATTTTCTTCATCTACTAACACAAGAGGAGAATTATCTCTTCCTGCTAAAGCGGATGCTGTAAGGGCATCTGCATAGCCATTTCCACTGGCACTTGCCACATAAACTTTATCAAATTTTATATCACTTTTAAATGAATCAAGTACTTTGAGATTTGTATCAAATCTATTATTTCCTCCATCTATCCTGTTAACTCCATTGACAGCCTTATATGTACTGTCATTTATAACAGAGGTTGTACCAACTACAGTGGAATTGGATTTATGAGAGTTTATAAAATCCGTAACTGGCTTTATACTATTTAGATCATTGGTGCCAATCAATAATATTTTACCCTGTGAAGCTGCAATGGAAGCCACAGTCAGTGCATCTGAGAATCCTTCTCCTCCAACTAATATGACATCAGAAGCATCCTCTCCCTGTTTCACAAGTTCATGAGCTACAGCTGCATTTGTAGCATATCTGTTATCTCCTTTTAATTCAATAATATTATAGGATTTCTTTAATAGCTCCCTAATTTCCTTAGAAATTACTGCATCTCCTCCTATAATATATATATTCTTTGGTTTCAATGTAGAAAATGCGGATTGCGTGTAAGGATTCAAACTTTTTGAATCTGTCAAAAGAATAGGTGCATCTAACTTTTTAGCCAGTACAGAAGCACTTATTGCATCTGCATACCCTTCACCTGACACCAATACCACATTATCTGTATTGCTCCAATTTGACAAGGCACCTTTAGCAGCAGTGTCATATCTATCCTGTCCACCTATTCTGGTTACCCTATTTTCCTCTGCTTTAACTGTTGAATTTATAGAATTTCCTAAAACTGAAGCTGCCAAACCTGCCAAAAGTACTAAAGACACTAATTTTTTGCTTTTCATAATTTTATTCCCCCTTAAATTTAAAATGAAAAAAGCCAAAACCTTCTTTATTATACTTAAAGAAAGTTTCAGCCTCTAGCTTTCTAGTTAGCTACAAAATCATATAATTGTTATTGAATATGTTAATATAATTTTTGTCTATTGTCAATGAATAAAATATGTAGATTACATGTAGAAATTATCAATATTTTATTAATTAAATATTAATATTCAGTTAATTGATCTAAATACTTTTTTAACTACAAATCATTGACACCAAATTCCCATCATGCTAGAATACAAGAAATTGTATTTCGTTGACCAGAAATCTGGAGACCAATAATCTATTGCTGTGGATTATTGGTCTTTAATTTTATCTTAAATTATAAGGATGTGGTAGAATGATTAAAAATGCTTCATTAAAAGTTTACGGCATGACTTGCACACTATGTTCCACTACAATAGAATGTGCTGTTTCTGAAATTAAAGGCATAGATAAAATAAATGTAAGCTATGCTGCTGAAAAGGCAAAGTTTCAGTATGATAGTGATAAAACAAGCTTAGAGGACATAAAACAAAAAATAGAATTATTGGGCTTCTCTGTGGGAGAGGAAAATGAAAAAAATACAGATAGAGGCCTTACAAGACAGGAAATTGAGAGAAACAAGCTTAGAAATTTATTTATAATATCCGCTATTTTAAGTACTCCATTAATAATAGGCATGATACTTGGTACTACAGGTTTCTGTCACAGTAACTTTGACCTTAATTCAGCTAACAAGTGGGGAAATACTATTGAAACTTTAAGATTTAAGTCCTCACAGCTCCACAACTGGAAATTTCAGCTTACACTGGCCACTATAGTCCAATTCATAATAGGTTTTAGATTTTACAAGAGTTCCTTTTATGCATTAAAGGCTAAAGCCTTTACCATGGACCTATTGGTTGTCATAGGAACTACCGCTGCATATTTTTACAGCTTATACATTGCACTTTTTCAAACTATAACATACACTTTAGGAATGGTAAATTTATATTTTGAATCCTCTGTTACTATAATTACCCTTGTACTTCTTGGAAGATATCTGGAATCCATTGCCAAAAGTAAAACAGCTGCTTCCATAAAAGCCCTGAACAAGCTCCAGCCCAAAACAGCCAGAATACTAAAAAACAATGTTGAACATGCAGTTCCCATTGAAAAAGTATCCATAGGTGACATTCTAATGGTAAAACCGGGTGAAAAAATACCTGTAGACGGCATTGTACTTACAGGTTACTCTTCTGTTGACGAATCAATGCTTACAGGAGAAAGCATACCTGCTGAAAAGAAAAAAGATGATTTGGTAACAGGTGCTTCCATAAACAAAAATGGTACTTTTACTTTTAAGGCTACTAAAATTGGTGATGATACTGTATTCTCAAACATAATAAAGTTAGTCGAAGAAGCCCAAGAAAGCAAGGCTCCCATTCAAAAAATTGCAGATAAGGTATCAGGATTATTCATACCTGCCGTACTCGCTATATCAGCCCTTACATTTATTATATGGTATTTTGTGATTTTCGATCAGCAGATATTTATTATGGACATTGCTATAATTCATGCTGTTTCAGTTTTAGTAGTATCCTGTCCATGTGCACTGGGTCTTGCTACTCCTGCTGCATTAATGGTAGGAATGGGAAAAGGAGCAGAGAATGGAATATTAATTAAGAATGGTGAAAAATTAGAACAATGCTGTAAAATCAGTACTGTGGTATTTGACAAAACGGGAACTTTAACCACAGGAAAACTTCATATTACCGATATTATTTTATTTAATAAAAAACAAATTTCATCTTTAAATATCATCAAAGAAAAAGATTTGATGATTTTAGCTGCAGCAGCTGAAAAACCTTCTGAACATCCTCTTGGGGAAGCTATATACAAATATGGAAAATACACTTATGAAGATGAGCTAAGTACTCTGGATTATTTTAAGTATTTTCCAGGCAGGGGTATAACTGCACTTGTAGATAACAAAAAGGTTCTCATAGGAAAGGAAACCTTTTTAACAGAAAATTCGGTGGATTTATTGGAACTTGAAGATAACTTAAGTGAACTTCAAAAACAGGGAAAAACATCTGTGCTGATAGCAGTTAACAATATTTTAGCTGGAGTTATTGCCATGCAAGATAAAATAAAAGATACTTCAGCGGATGCAATTAAATCTCTTAACAAAAAGAATATAGAAGTTTATATGATTACAGGAGATAATAAAAATACAGCTCTATCAGTTGCAAATAAGCTTGGTATAAAAAATGTAATAGCCGATGTACAGCCGCAAAACAAAGCTCAGGAAATTTCCAAATTAAAAAATAAAGGAAAAGTGGTAGCCATGGTGGGAGATGGTATAAACGATTCCCCTGCTCTTGCTACAGCAGATATAGGATTTGCCCTGGGATCAGGGACTGATGCTGCTATTGAAAGTGGTGACATAGTACTTTTAAAAGAAGATTTAAGAGCCTTACCGGAGGCAACAGAACTTTCAAGGATAACTATGAGAAAAATAAGACAGAATTTATTTTGGGCTTTTATCTATAACATAATTGCCATACCAATCGCAGTAACAGGACATTTAAATCCTGTAATAGGTGCTGCAGCCATGTCGTTTAGCTCCATATCTGTTTTATTAAACTCACTAAGTCTTAAAAGATTTAAATTTTAACTAATTCTATACCAAATACAGATCACACACTTTTCAGTAATTTAATAAATTGTTGAAAAGTGTGTGATAGTTTAAATTTAAATAAAAGATAATATAATTTTAATTCATTCCAATACTGGTGCTCTCTATTCCGAATTCTTCTTCAAGTGCCTTTTTCATAAAATAAATTGAAGTCAATATCACCACTCCATCAGTTATTGGATATGCAATAATAGCACCTTTCATGCCAAAAATTTTTACAAGAAATAGGGCAAGAGGTATAAATATTATAATTTCCCTATATATAGATAGCAAAAAGCTTTTTTTGGACTCTCCTATTGCCTGATAATAATACATGGTAACATAATATATTCCAAGGAGAGGGATCATTGAGATACTTATTCTAAAAGCATTGATAGTTTGGTAAAGCAATGCTTTATCCTTTAGGAAGAATCCTATTATTTCATAGGAAAAAAGCAGAAAAATTGCCCAGAACACTATAGAGAGCACAATAACAATCTTAATAGAACTTTTTAAAACTTCTTTAACTCTCTCGTATTTTTCAGCTCCAAAATTATATCCTACTATGGGCTGCATTCCAGAACTTATACCTATAATTGCACTATAGATAAACATGGATGTTTTTTCAATTACTCCCACAATAATTATGGCAGAATCCCCACCAGTACTATAAAGTACATTATTTAACACCCCGGCCACCACTGCATCTGAAATCTCAACTATAAAAGTGGAAAACCCACAGACAATTATTTGATTTAAAATATCTATGTTTAAATATTCTAGAACAGATTTGTTTGAAAATTGAATATGAAGTGCTTTACTTAAATTAATAAATTTAAAGAATGCAAACATACAAGAAACAATCTGTGCCACTACTGCAGCGATAGCACTTCCCTCTATTCCCATTCCCATATTTGCAATAAATATATAACTAATTAAAATATTAAATGAAACCCCTATTAAATTGGTATATAACATAATTCTAGTTTGATTAAATGATATCATCATATAACAAATTACGGCAGACAGTGCTTGAAAAACACTTCCAATCAGTACTATTGATACATATTTATTTGCCAGTGGATAAGTATTATGGCTGGCACCAAGTGCATAAAGGATAGGACTTCTAAAAACAAATACCATTAGGGAAATTAAAATTAAAAAAGTTAAGGTTAATATAAAAGAATTCACTATTATTTTTTTCAATTCAGATATATCCTTTTTCCCTATTATCCTGGCTGCATAAGTTGACGTTCCAACTGCTATTAAAAGGCCAAGGGCAATAAAAAATCTCTGTATGGGAAATTCTACTGTAAGTGCACCTATGGCATTTGTACCTATATACCTTCCTGCAAACACTATGGCAATTATATTATAAAACTCACCTACAAGTAGAGAAAAAATTGCAGGAACAGCAAATCTAAAAAGTAATTTGTTTACTTTATCATTTAAAAAGCTTTTATCATCTGCTCCCATAAAACCACCTCAATTCCCGAAATCCGAACTAGTTCAGACTTCTAGGTTAAATTATAATATTTTAACCCGGTGGATTTCATCAACTAAAATGCTGCTATAAAAGTACTAATATGCTATATGAATAAAATATATTTTTTATGGCAAAAGCAGAAAAAGCCATGTTTTTTATTTATTTATACCTCTTTTATTATTATAAGAGCTGCACCATACCCTTGAATTTTAGCTTGTATGTTAAATACCGTACTTTTTTTTATACTCTTAAAACGTATTTGAGGGAAAGAGGACTTATAAAGTATTTCCTTTTCTTCTTTGCTCAACCTCTTTGGCTTGCCCATATCCGCCCAGTAATTATAGGAAGAACCCACTTTTTCATTTATATCATAAGTTATTATTCGCACAGCAGAAGGTATACCCACAACATTTAATGAAAATTTCTTTTCAGTAATATCCTTACTGCCTCTAAACTTAGAAAAATTTTCAGAAAAATTAATATCTTCTATGTCTTCATGATAACTATAGAGCAGAATCTGATATTCTCTATAACTTCTGGTGGCTATAAATCCTTTATCTCTCGCAACTAAAGTGTCTCCCATCTTATTCATTAAAAAATATGCATAATATGAAGGTTTCTTTATACCTTTATCATTAATTAGCCCTGGATATCCAAAGAACACTTCATTTGTAATATTTACTTGTTTATCCAAAACATCAAAAGCTCTTAAAATATCCATATTATTTTTTTTATTTACCATACCATTAATGGTGAAAGGAAGCATGTACGCTGTATCATAGATAAAATTCACTCTATTTCCATGAAAAAATCTACTTTTTAAAACTTCAAATTCATAGTTTTGAAGCAAAAATTCAGTTATTTCCCCTACATAATTCCCATCCATCTCAGATACAAATTGAAATTTAAAAGAAGTGATATCTATGGTATCAAGTTCATTGAAATAATCTAAAAAAGATTTCAATACTCTTTTAAATTCTTCCTGTGCAAAAGCTGTATTATCAAATACCACAATTGTCCCTATTCCTATATCACCTAAAAATTCAAAAACATCCACTGCTCTATTCCAGTTGTAGAAATTAGAGCCTTTAAATATGCCCATGTCCTCACTAAATACATTTAGAACTCTTGCATATTCAAATCCTATTTCATCTTGAAGTGTTTCAAGCATACGTTTATTATCTTCAATTAAAAGGTCAAAGGCATCTCCTACATTGATTGTTTCTTTAAAATCTTTACAAAAACTGCCCTTATTCTGTGACATATTTAAATATATTTTTGTTATTTTTTCTTCATAATTAAATCTGTCATAATCTTCAAGATAATAGGTTATAAACTGAAGGCCATTTGAAAGCTCCTGAAAAACTATCTTTTTTTGTTTCTTAAAAGTTTCTTCATCTACTTTGAATTTTTTTCTGTATTGGGAGGGTGTACATTTAAATCGAATTTTAAAATGTTTATTAAAATACCTTGTATGTGAAAATCCCACTTCCTCTGATATTTCAGATATATTTTTATCAGTATCTAAAAGAATTTTTAAGGCTTCATCAACTCTAGTTAAATTAAGTAAATCTGTAAAACTGTATCCTGTAGTATCCTTAATTCCATGGGACAGATAATGAGTACTTAAGAATTCTTTTTTAGCTATATCTTGAAGTGTTATATTATCATTATAGTTATTGTATATATATTTAGTAATTCTATGGTACCTTTCAAGTAATTCTTCATTTTCTCTTAAGTCTTCCATTTCATTTGTAAGATAATGAAAATTATTTATAAGATGATAGAGAATTTTTACTAATATATCTTTAACTACTTCGTCATAATTATCCTGTTTCTGTATAACTTCACAGACTATCCTGGAAAGAAATATTCTAAGTTCGTCATATTCCTCCCCTTCCTGTGCATTATCATCAGTAATATTGGTGTAAAAAAACATATTTTCAATATCCGTATAATATTTTTCAAAAAAATTGGGATCTATGTGAAATATGAGCATCTTATTGTCTTTGTGACTGCTGTAAATACTATGGGCTTCATCTATATTTATTATTTCTATATCTTTTTCCACCAGTTCATATTTATCTGAATCTATGGTTACATAAAATTTGCCCTTAAGTACATAAAGTATTTCGATAGAATTGTGCCAGTGTATGGGATATCCAATTATATTGGCACAGGAAATTAAAACAGGTACATCTTTTGGATAATTTATATATTCTCTTCTCATAAAATAACCCCTCCAAATATATAGAAAATAAGGACATATACCTTCTTTTAGGAATATGCCCATTAGTTAAATATTTATTTCCTTCTCTGATTTTTTCTAGAAGCTTTTACCTGCTTTCTTTTTTTCTTCTTTTTATCTGCAATTTTTCTTTGAATATGGGTTACATTTTGTGGTTCAGATTTAATATTCTGCTGGAAACATGGCCAATATTCCAAATCCTTAATGGTATCTCTTATAAATTCATATCCTCTCCTCTTTAAATTTAAAATTCTTTCATCATCTTCAATATAAAAATTCTCTTCTACTTCTTCTAAAGATATGTAGAAATTTTCTATTAAGTTATCCTTATACGCTTCCTTAATTTCCTCATATAATTCATCTGGACATATTTCACAACAATTACTTACCAGACTGCCCCAAACAACAGAACGTTCTCTTTTTAATTTTTCTTTAAATAAACTTCTATAATATTTAATTATTTCATCCTTGGATATAACACCTTCCACCCATAATACAGGAAATGTCTTAATGGCAGCAACTCTTATATACTCATTAATATTTTCATTTTCCAATAATTCTTTTACTGGATAGATATTTCCTTTGCAAACAGATGCCAAAATTCTATGTAAATCTTCTGTGACAACATCACCAAATATCTTAAATACAATTTCATCCGGTAAACTAATTAAATCTATGATTAAGGAAAAACTCTGTTCTTCATTAAACTGTGCCAATAAATATGCCGCATATATATGTAAAAAATAATTAGGTTTTCCCAAAATCTTATTATAGTTATCTTTAGCAGATCTTAGTATTTCAATTAATTCAGGAATAAACTCTTCTTTTCTACTTATTATCTGTCGTATCTGTTCCTCTGGAAATTTACCATTAGCGTATTTAATTCGTTCTAATAATGCATTCATAAAAGCATACTCTCCCCTCTGCAATATTTACCTTTAAAATTGTCACTACATACATCCCTTTATATATCTTATGATTTGGGGAAACCTTTATTTCTATTATATACTACTGATTATGCCTTGTCAGCAGTCTCTATTTCATATTATTTATCAAGTGATTCTTGAGTTCAGATTGTAAACCAATATATATTATCCGTTGACAATTCACTGTCCGGTTATTATAATTATATTGTCACTATTTTTTATAATTCAGTTAACGATACTTGAAAGGAGTAAAAAGATGAACTTAAAAATAAGAGATATTACCATAACAGCTATTTTTACAGCTTTGACAGCTATTTTAGCTCAAATTTCCATCCCTCTTCCCTTTAGTCCCGTGCCAATTACTTTCCAAGTAATGGCAGTGTACATATCTGCAATAATATTAGGTAGTAGACTTGGAACACTATCTCAGATTATATATATACTTTTAGGCGCAATAGGAATTCCTATTTTTGTAAATTTTCAAGGGGGATTAAATGTGGTATTTGGCCCCTCAGGAGGGTATCTCATATCTTATCCTATTGTAGCTTTTATTGTAGGAAAAATATCTGATAAAAACTTATCCCATATACAATCAACTGCGGTACTAATTGCATCCCTGCTGATTTGTTATGGAATGGGAATAGTCCAACTGTCATTTATAACAAATATCACAATTAAAAAAGCCTTAGTAATAGGTGTTCTTCCCTTTATACCTTTAGATGTTATAAAAATTACATTAGCCTATTTATTAGGAGGCAAAGTAAGGATGGCTCTTATAAAAACCCATCTCATAAAATGTTAACGCTTAGAGCCCATCATCTATTATGCATTCAGGGATATAAGGGATATGGCTATAGCAAGAATTTTACTGAAAATATGGATAAAATAATTTGCCAGCTAAAAAAAGATACTTTTACTAGAATAAAAGTTATATCTGGTGTAGATGAAATTTGTTCCTGCTGCCCGAACAACACAGAAGAAAAATTATGCCGATATGAGATTAAAATTAAATCCATTGATAAAAAGATATTAAATTTGTTAGATTTAAATTTAAATGAAATTTATACTTATAAATATATTTTAGATACTATTCATGAAAAAATAAATCATAAAATTTTTGAAAATATATGTAGTACCTGCCAGTGGTTTAAATATGGATATTGCCAAAAAGGACTGGGGCTATAATAGAAAAACGCAAAAAATTTTTGTTTAAACTGAATAAAGAACACTCTTTCCAGACAATAATTTGAAATGTTCAAATGATTCTTCAAATAAATTCACGATTATTTCTATGGAAGGGTGTTTTTTTATATTGCATTTTATATTTATTGCATTTATGTACATTTTAAAAAAATTTTTAAACAAAATAAACATTTTGTACAATTAATTATAACATTATTATACATTTAAATCTGATTTTTATCTAAATTTTTAATTAAAATCATTTCTCCAAAAAATATTTTTCTAATTTTCACATTATTTTACTTAAAAATGCTGACCGATTTACTTTAAATTTAAAACAAAGAATATTATTACATAAAAATCGAACTAAATGTTTAAAAAGTGCAATATTATAAGTTGAGGTGAAAATTTTATGAAAATATTATCAAATTGGAGTATTTTTAAAAAACTGTTACTGTCATTTATTGTAGTGGCATTGTTGGGATCTATAATCGGCATTACCTGCATTACCAGAATGAAATTAATAAACAAAGACCTAAATAACATATACACTGTAAATTTAAAGGGAATAAATTTATTCTACAAGTTAAAAATAAATATGCCCAGTGATAAAGAAGATGATATTCTAATTGTTATAGATCCTGAGAATAGAAAAAATTTAGAAACTGCAATAACTAATATGAATAATATATCAAAACAAAATGATGAACTTATTTCAAGTTATGCTTCCCTCATCACAGATACTGAAGCTAAACAACTAATTTATGAACTTAAACAGCACATACAAACATGGAACGATTCCCGTGAAAATTGTATCAAATTAGCACGAGATGGAGATTATACAGGTGCTCAAGAAGAATTTTTAACGGCCTCAAAATATAGAAAAGAAGTACTGTCAGTACTTGACAGAGGTATAAATTTAAATATGAAACTGACACAAAATGATTACAACAACAGCATTAAACATTATAATTCAACTTTAAAATTCACAAATATATTAGTCATATTCACTTTAATTATTTCCATAGTCCTAGGAATTATAATTTCAAGATATATAAATACCCCCCTTTTGCAAATTAAAGAATTTTCAAAAAGATTTGCTAAACTTGATTTTTCTACAAAAATAAATACAAACCATAAGGATGAATTTGGTGAAACTGTTGAAGCACTTAACACTGCACAAGAAAATATAACTGCTTTACTCAAAAAAATCATAGAAGATTCTGAAGAAATGAGTAGTTCCAGTGAAGAGCTATATTCTACTGCAGAAGAACTCTCCTCAAAAACCGAAAATATGTCTGGTGCTATAAAAATTATAACAGACAGCATACAAGAATCATCCGCTGCATCAGAAGAAATAAATGCTTCCATAGAAGAAATTAATTCAAATATAAATGAATTATCTCAAAAAGCTTTAGAAGGAAGTGCCGACGCAAATGCAGCAAAAAAAGCAGCTATCACTATAAAAGAAAATGGAAAAACTGCTGTTGAAAATGTACATACAATATATAAAGATAAGAAATATACAATAATGCAAGCCATCGAACATGGAAAAATAGTTGAAAACATACATATCATGGCCAATACTATTGCCGATATAGCAGAACAGACTAATCTTCTTGCCTTAAATGCATCCATCGAAGCTGCTCGTGCCGGAGAACAGGGAAAGAGTTTTGCCGTAGTTGCAGAAGAAGTGGGAAAACTTGCAGAAGAATCCTCTCAGGCAGTGGGTGCTATTGAAGATACTATTGAAAAAGTGAGAGAAGCTTTTAAAAATCTTTCTACAAGCAGTCATGAAGTACTGTCCTTTATTAATGAAAAAATAAATCCACAATTTGAGTTATTTCAAAATATGGGAGAACAATATTACACTGATGCAAAATTTATAGATAATATGTCAGAAGAAATAGCTTCTATGTCAGAAGAGTTATCCGCCACTATATCAGAAATAAGTAAAGCCATATACAATATGGCATCCAATGAAGAAAAATCTTCTCAGTATGCATATGATATAAAGGACAGTATTTATGAAACAACCAAAGCCGCAGAAAAAGTTGCCGCAGCATCCCAAACCCAGTCAAAAATGGCACAAGAATTACATACTTTAGTGCAGAGATTTAAAATATAATTATAATTTTTTCTATATACTTAAAAATGCACCTGAAAGTGTTAGTTTTATATCTAACATTTAGGTGCATTTCAATTTAGTATAGTTCATTTTTATCTAAATTATTATTAATTAACTTTAAACTTATTTACTATGTGGGTAAGTCTTTCTGCAAGTTCTGCCTGACTTTGAGAAGAGGCAGATATATCTTCAATTGCTTTAGTTACCTCATTTATACTGCTCGATATTTCCTGTGATTCAGAAGAAGATTCTTCCGCCGTTGAAGTAACTCCTTGAATATCATCATTTACTTTAGATACCAATTGTTTCATATGTTTAGAAGCACTATCAATTTCCTGTGATATATTGCTTATGAATTCTGCATCTTTTTCATACTGAACTCCTGTATCCATAAGAAATTCATAGCTGGATTTTACATTATTGGCTATATAATCTAATATTTCTTCTCCACTTCTGGAAAGATTTTTAAAAGCAGCTTCCACTGAAAAAACCATTTTATTAATAGTATCTATAGTACTAGAAGATTGTTCTGCAAGCTTCCTGACTTCATCTGCAACAACAGCAAATCCCCTGCCATGTTCACCAGCACGTGCTGCTTCTATGGCTGCATTTAACGCCAGAAGATTTGTTTGTTCTGCCATGCTGGAAATGGAAGCAGCCATGATTTTTACTTCAGATACCACTTTTCCATCTTCAATTGCTTTTATAATATTATCTTTCTTGTCATTATATATACTTTCTCCTTCTTCTATATTCTTAGAAGCTGTTTCTTTTATATTTACAGCGCGCTTTTTTATTTCCAATAGAGATTTTGCAGATTCCTCTGCTTTATTTGAAAGTTCAGATATACTACTTTCCATTTCCTCCGACGATTGACTAATACTTACTGTAATACTACTTAAATTTTGCGCTCCTTTAGCTATATGATCTGAAGCTTCATTTACAGATGCCATCATAGAAGAAATTTCCTCACTGGTAGCAGAAAGTTCCTCACTAGAAGCACTCATATCTTCCGTGCCCTGTAATATTTCCCCTACTAATCCCTTTATACTCTCATTTGCATCATTCAATTTTTCAGCTATTAATCCTATTTCATCTTTGCTGGATGAATTTATAGTTTCACTTAAATCACCTTTACTGATTAGCTCTGTAAAAGATAATATTTTAAAAACTTGTGATGAAATTGAAGAAGAAATTTTAAGGCTTACAACTAGGGATATAATTAAAGCTGCTGCAACTATTAGAATTATTATGTACAGCGAGGTATTATATAAAGAAGTGTTTTCCATATTACTATCCTTAGCTTTTTTATCTACAATCTCAACCAATTGCTCAATACTTTTTGTTAACTTGTCCCTATAACTGGCTGCTTCTTTATTTAAAGCCATGGCATCATCATATTTGCCCTCAGTCATTAATTTTACAATGTCATTACAAATATTTCTCCAATCAGTTAATTCACTTTCTAATCTAACTAATATATTTTTTTCCTGAGCGGTTAAATTTCCTTTCTTATATTCATTTAATATACTATTGTTTTCACTTTTCAGATTATCCATAGAAGTTATTGTATCTGAAACTTTACTATTATCTCTACTCTCTACTAAATTTATTACACTAAGGCGCAAATGCAGCGTATTAGCATCAAATTTATCAAGATTTCTAAGAGTTCTTAAATTATTACTATAAAGCTGATTAGAACCTGTATTTATTTTTCTCATATTAATCATACTAATCAGAGCAATTATTACGATAAATAAAACTATACTTAAAAAACTTACTAGCAATTTACTCCTGATTTTTAAATTATTAAACTTCTTCATATTTACCCCTCCTAAAATACAAACAATTTATATTAATTAATCTTAAATATTAATTAATATAAATTGTTGATAATGTCCTCATTATATCATTTTACTTTTATATTTACAATACTATTTAGTGTATTATCTTGGATTTATTTATTTTAAAAAGTTCTATAAAAGTACCCTTTTACAGTCAATTTTGGCACTATAAATAAAAAAACAGCAAACTTTAAAATTAATTTAATATTAAAGTTTGCTGTTTTTTTTATGGATTAAATGGGTTCAACTATGAAAATTTTTCATTAGAAAGTACTGGAACAAATCCTTCTTCCATCCATTTTTCATTAGATGAAAGATACTTATTATCATATTTATTATCTTTCAATGAAGCACAGGAAAAAATTTTCTGGCTGTTAATAAACTCTTTTCCTCTTCTATCAATACTTGTATAATAACCATTTGAGCCTAAAATTCTAGCTTTCACTGTATCAATTAGAGAAACCTCCAAAATTTGTTTTACCTTTTTCTTTACATAAATATCCTCAACAGGAAATAATAACTCTACTCTTCTATCTAAATTTCTACTCATTAAATCTGCACTGGATAAATAAATAGACTCTTCTCCTTCATTATAAAAGTAATAAATACGGCTGTGTTCTAGAAATCTCCCCACTATACTTCTCACAGAAATTTTATCACTTATACCGGGAATTCCTGGGGTTAAACAGCATATTCCTCTAACAATTAGGTCTATATTTACCCCTGCACAAGATGCTCTATACAATGCTTCTATAATTTCCTTATCAACTAGAGAATTTATCTTAATTATAATTCTAGCTTTTTTCCCATCTTTAGCATTTTCTGTTTCTCTATCAATTAAATATAAACATCTTTCTCTTAAGTGCAGAGGAGCTAAAATCATTTTAAATAATTTTGTTGGACTTGAGTACCCAGACAACATATTAAATACTGTAGAAGCATCAGCCCCAAAATAAGGATTTGCCGTAAATAATCCCAGATCTGTATATATTCTAGCAGTTATGTCATTATAATTTCCAGTAGCCATATGAACATACCTTTTAATGCCATCATTTTCTTTTCGAACAATAAGCAATAGCTTGCAGTGAGTTTTAAGCCCCACAAGTCCATAAATTACATGACAGCCAGCCTTTTCTAGATGTTTTGCCCAATGAATATTATTTTTTTCATCAAACCGTGCTTTTAATTCCACAAGCACTGTAACTTGTTTGCCATTTTCAGCTGCTTCTATTAGAGCATCAATAATTGGAGAATTTCCACTTACACGATATAGGGTTTGTTTTATTGCAAGAACTTTTGAATCTCTGGCAGCTTCCCTTACAAGGTCAACTACGGGCTCAAAACTTTCATAAGGGTGGTGCAATAAAATATCTTCTTTTGAAATAGAAGAAAATATACTCTCTCCTTTTGAAAACTGGTGTGGAACATATGGTTTAATAGGAGGGTATTTTAAATGTTCATAATTTTTCATATTACTTAATTTCATTAAAAATGTTAAGTCAATAGGTCCATTGATTTCATATTCTCTGTCTTTTGATATTTCCAATTCCTTTTCTAAAATTTTAAGCAGTGAACTATGAATACCATTTTCCACCTCAAGACGAACAGTACTTCCACGTTTACGCTGTTTTAAGGATTCTTCAATAGTTTCAAGTAAATCCTCTGCGCCTTCTTCATCTAGAGTTAAATCGGCATTTCTTGTTATTCGATAGCAACTGCAATCTAAAATAGGATATCCACTAAAAAGTTCATTTAAATTCATCTTAATTATATCTTCTAAAAATACAAAAATCTTTTCAGTAATATTTTCATTATCAGAAGGAACCTCAATAAAACGTTCAAGTACAGAAGGCACTTGAATTGTTGCAAAAATGCCTTCATGCCCTTTTTTATCATCTTGCAGAAGTAAAGCAATATTTAAGCTATGATTTAATATAAGTGGAAAAGGTCTACTTTGATCAACTACCATAGGTGTTAGTACAGGATAGATATTTTTTAAATAATACTCCTTTAAATATGTCAATTGCCTTTCACTAAGTTCTTTAGGTTTTAAAAAAGCAATATTTTCTTTTTTTAAATGAACTTTTAAAGACCTATTATAACAATTTATTTGATCATAGACCAATTTGTGTGCCCTAATTAAAATCTTCTCCATTTGTTCCAACGGAGTCAGTCCAGAAGGGTCTGGCTTATCAAAACCTGCCTCAATTTGAGTAGCCAAGGAACCCACCCGAACCATAAAGAACTCATCTAAATTGGAACTTACAATAGATGCGAATTTGAGTCTTTCAAAAAGAGGATTACTATTATCCTTTGCCTCTTCAAGCACTCTCTGATTAAATTCAAGCCAGCTAAGTTCTCTATTAATAAAATTCTTTGGTGAACTATATTTACTCATTTTAATATATCCCTCCTTGATCATATAATAGGTCTTACTCCAACAACCTCCTCAAAGAAATCTACATTCTTTTTAAAATTCCATTCTTCCAAAATTATTTCATCTTCACTTTCCAAATTAAAAAATAAAGTTTCCCCAGATAATGCAAGCTTTAACTTTTTTATTTTTTGCAGGTGAGAAGAATCCAGACACTCAGCTAATTTTAAAATTGCCGCCAGAGTAGATACAATTATCTTGGACTTATCATCTAATACTTGATAACTATTATGAGCTCTCATAGGAATTTCATAAGAATGATATCTGGCTATATTGGCGATTAAATCTATTTCTTTACTTGAAAATCCTAAAATATCTTGATTTTTTATAATAGTATAAGAATGAATATGGTGATAAGTATTATTTATTATGTTCCCTACATCATGAAGAATAGATGCCACCTGAAGATACATTCGTTCTTTATAGCCTAATTTATGCAATTTATAAGTCTGATCAAATATACTTAAAGATATTTTTTCTACAAAAGCAGCATGTGGTTTATTTATTCCATATTTATTTCCAATATGCCAAACTGAACTTATAATATCCCGGAAAGATTCCTCTTTACCTATGGTACCCATAAGTTCATCTACTAAATCATACAATATCCCCTGCCATAATGATATTTTAGGGACATATATCCTGTCACTATTGGTAATTTTAAAAAAATAGTAAAATATTGAAATGGAAGGCATTAAAAGTTCTGTTTCTTTTTTAGATAAATTATAGGTAAACATAAGTTCGTCCTCACTCATGTCTTTAATCTTATGGTATAATTCCATGAAATTTTCCTTTAAAATAAAACCTTTATTAATACTTATATCATTTGATTTGTTTAGACCCTCTACCATTTTAATGACAGTTTTCAGCTCTCCTCCCAGTCCAATAAAACAGTCCGTTTCATATTTCAATATAACATCTTTTAATAAATAAAGTTTACTCTCAATGTGTTGTTCCATAACCTTTGAAAAATGTAATGTTTTTTTTTCTAATTCCCATAGATTTTCTTTAAGCCTCAGTGCACCTAATTTCTCATATTCAGCAAATTTAAGTTGATTTTCCTTATATATTAACATCTCCAGTCCACCAGAAGTAACATTTACAATTAAAGTATTTTTTAAAATTTTAAGGTTTGATTTCAAAAAATATTTTCTAATGGCCTTAAGCATAAAGAACCGCTCCTCCGCAGCAGTAATGGCCTGTACATCAATTCCAACCCTGAGCCTTATTTTCTCTAACACATATTGTTTATTTTCTGCTTCTCTAATTCCACTAGTAGAAACAGCCTTATAATGTCTAACATTATAATCTTTCATTAAATTTACAAAACCTTTTAAAGTATCACAAGTTTCATGAATAGTATTTATAGAAATTCTTCCCGATATAAAGGTATCCCTTCCATTTTGCGTAGGCTTTATAACACTTTCGAGAATTTTTATATTAATCTTTTCATCCACTTGTGTAATACTCATCCTTAAGTAATTGGATCCTACATCAATAACTGCAATAGGTTCATTTAAATTTTCTGTCATCATGCAAAATCTCCTCATATATAACAATTTTATACAAAAATAGACTTATTACTTTTAATAGTATATGTACAATGTTAAATAAGTATTTACTTCGTGTTAACAAAATTTAACCCATGTAAATGAAATAATGTTATCTTATCATTATTCTTTATATGATATACTCTTTATTAACCTATTAAGTTATATATGAAAAAGGAGATAAGATTAATGATTAGACTAGGAATTATTGATATAGGATCCAATTCTATGCGTTTAGTAATAGCCCAAATTCATGAATATGGTTCTTTCAAAATAATAGAAGAATCAAAGGAAACCATAGGTCTTGGAAAAGACATGAATTCAAAAGGAGAACTTAACATTACAAGAATGAATAAAGCAATATCTGCATTGTGCTCCTTTAAACATCTTTGTACATATAAAAAGGTAGACCAAATTATACCGGTTGCCACAGAAGCTGTACGTAAAGCATCCAATCAGACAGAATTTTTAAATAGAGTAAAAAATGAGCTTAATATGGATATACGTGTATTATCAGGTAAAGAAGAAGCCTATTATGCTTACCTCGGTACAGTAAATAGTATAGATTTTTCTGAGGGCCTTTTAGTTGATATAGGAGGAAGTAGTACTGAACTTATTTGGGTAAAAGAAAGATATATAAAAGAATCTATTAGTTTACCCATAGGTGCAATAAATCTTACTGAAAAATTTTCTCTTTCAGATCCCATTGATAAATACACCGAAAGTAAATTAATAGAATTTATACTTTCCTATTATAATAATGTTCCCTGGTTAAAAAACTTAAATAATATCCAATTGATTGGTATAGGAGGCAGTATTAGAAATATAGCTCGAATTAATCAAAAAAAAGATAATTATCCTTTAAATAATCTTCACACTTATAAAATAAAATCAAATGAAGTAAAGGAAATTTATGAAAATATAAAATATAAAGATTGTACTGAACGCAAGAAAATTAAAGGACTTTCCAAAGACAGGGCTGATATATCCCTAGGTCCTATGGCTGCCTTATTAACTCTGCAAAAATTTATTCATTCAGATGAACTATGCATAAGTTCAAATGGTATAAGGGAAGGACTGATCTATGAATATATTTTAAAAGACAAAATTCCCCTAATCAATGTATTGGATTTTTCTTTGAATAATTATATCTCAAATCTTCATGTTGATAAAGTTTATGCCATGCAGATATGGACTATCATACAAAAGTTATATGAGGGTGTAAAATCTCTAATTAACGCTTCTTCGGAAAATTTGCATAAGATTTTAAAAACAGCTTCCTTATTGTATAATTGTGGAATTAATGTAAGCTATTACGGTCGTTTTAGACATTCCTTTTATATAATATCAAATTGTAGAATTAATGGTCTATCTCATAGGGAACAGCTTATTTCCTCTTATGTGGCAGCTTCCCAGGGAAAGAGCACCTTAAAAATACAAAACGATCATTATGGAAATATAATTAATGAAGAAGATATTGAAATAATTGAAAAGCTTTCAGTTCTTTTAAGAGTATCTAGAAATCTTCATAAAGTGGTAGACAAAAATATTGATAAAATCCAATGCACCCTACTAGAAAAAGAAGTAATTATAAATATTACAGTTTCATCAAAAGTACCTTTTCAATTAGAAGAAACCTCTGATTTTGAAAAAATTTTCAATCGAAAATTAACTGTGGAAATACAATAATATTGAATATTTTTCTCTGGTATTTCATATAATTTAAAATAAAATTATGGTTATATTAGGAGAAAAATATGAAAGTTATTGAAAGCTACTTAAGCAGATCAGAACAAATATTGGTTTTAAACAAATATAATGTACATAATATTGCTCTGCACCAACAGAAAGTAGCGTACTATGCCTTAAAGTTATTCGATTATATAAATAAATATTATTCCTTTACAAAAGAACATAGGGATATATTGTATTATAGTGCTCTTTTACATGATATAGGGTATTTTATCAGTAAAAAATCCCATCATAAACATACCAAGCAGCTTATTTTAACGGAGCCAATACTATGCAAAATACCAGATGACATAAAAATACTAATTTCTTTTATTGCAAGTGGACATGGTAACTCAATTGACTCGGGTATAAAAGTTTATTCCCATGAAGTTGAACTAAAAATACTTCAATTAATTGCTTTATTGAGAATTGCCGATGTATTAGACCATACCCATAAATTAAAAGTATCCCTAGAAAAAATTGAACTTAAAAATAAAATTTTGAAACTTTCAATTAATGAAGAAAATGCCATTAAAATTATAAATAAATTTGAAAAAAAGTCCTTCTTGTTCGAAAAGGTGTTTAATATGCCAATAGAATTAGAGCACCATTACGGTAATTTTAATTCCATCTGAATTTTATAAAACTTTTGTTTAAATCCTAATATGATATTGTATCTAAAATAATAGTCTGTGCATTTTTAAAATATTTCACAGACTTTGATTATTTTTAATTATTATTCAGTTTTTAAATTTGATTCTCCATTTTCTATTAATATCTTACTGCTTATTAAGAAAAAACTTTGAATAAACATAAATATACCCGTACCTATAAGTAACCATTCTATTTTAATCATATCTGATATTGGTCCAAATATCAGCATTCCAAGAGGCATCATAGAACTGGATATCATAGTCAGCACTCCAAATACCCTACCTAAAAAATCCTCCTGTACTTTTTCTTGCAATAATACCATAGAAGGAGTATTAAATAGTGGTATAGCTATTCCAACTAGACCCATAAAGATTAAATACAACACAAAATTAGGTGTAACTCCCAGAAAAAAAGTACATGCTCCTATGAGGAAACTTGACAATGTCATTGTATAAATTCTATTTTTAAATCCTCCCCAATAGGCCATAGCTACCCCTCCCAATATCATACCACTGGAAAAAGCAATTTCAATTGAAGTTAATCTCCATACATCATTTCCAAAACTTCGTGATACCTGCAGAGGAGTTAAAAATGCGGCAGGAGCCGATAAAAAGAAAAATCCAATACAAAATAAAAAGAACTTCTTTATATACTCATGATTTTTAATATACGTAATTCCCTTTTTCATATCTACAAAATAACTATTGGTCTGTTTTCTTAATGCTTTATTATGGGCAGGAACATGTAAGAATAAAACCAGCATAAAAATTGCTGCAGCCGCAGTGACAACATCTATAAAAAATATTATCTCTATTTTAGTTATAGTAAGAAGTGCTCCACTAACCATAGGAGATATCAACATAACAATTGATTGTATACTTCCATTTACAGCATTAATTTTAGTAAGTTTATTTTCAGGTATAAGCTGTGGAATAAATGCACCTATTGCAGGAGTTTGAACGGCTGTTCCAAGAGCTCTTATGGCAGATATAACAAATAACAACCATACTTTGTCATATCCCAGAAGAAATAATATTGCCAGAATAAACGTTGACATCGCAATAAAAGAATCAGATAAAATAATTAATATTTTTCTATCATACCTATCAGCCCACACCCCTGCAAGAGGAGAAAGAAAAAATATAGGGAGAAAACCGCTGACAATTGATATGGTCATCATAATTCCAGATTGTGTTTTTAATGTAATAAACCATATAATGGCATATTGAACTAAGGATGTTCCAAAAAGGGATATGGTTTGGCTAGCCAAAAAAATCATTATGTTCTTTTCCCAATTTTTATTCATATATAAACTTTCACTCCCATCATATTTAATCATATTTCATTATACCAGAAAATTTTTTAGGTACATATCTTAATGGGATGAAATTAAACAACAGAAGTATATTTTTATAAAATGAACAGTTTCCTGCAAGTCCAATAATTAAAAATTATAAAAAAACAAAGTACATCTATATATGCTTTAATAAAAATCAAATACTATCTTTAGAAATTAATCATAGTATAAAAAATCACAATAGAATATAGGGAACATATAAAATTTTTTTATAGTTTCTTAAAAAATAAATGTATGTCCATAGTAAATTAATAAAAAATAAGTACTACAAATATAAATAGCTCAATAGTTCTTTCCTTTCTCTCACTGTAGTTTATCTAAATTAATAGGCTAAATATTCTGCTATATATTTCTAATCTATTATATTTTCTACCATAATATTATAAAAATAATAAGCCAATTTTAAATTTACATAACCCATATAAGATGATATAATTTAGTTAATACAAGAAATAAATTTCATTTTAGGCTTAAATCAGAATATTTATTGAATGATTTCACAGATGATTTCCCTAAAAATGAATAAATAAAATCATAAAATACCTATTAAGTGCTGTATATATGTTTAAATCGGCTAAATACAGTTGAAAATATTTTGTAATCTGAAATGTTAAATTTTTATCATTCCAATTTTCAGAAAACGGTTTCGATTGTTAATATAACTACTAACTTAATTTATAGCAATTATTTTTAAAAATTTATATTAAATTTAAAATACAGTACTTAAGGAAAATATTTAAAAGGAGTATTTAAATGATTACAGTTATTTTAGATGGTAAAGAAATAAAGGCAAAGGAAAACTCAACTATATTACAGGTAGCAAGAGATAATAATGTGGATATACCTACACTATGTTATCTAAAGGATTGCATGAATATTGGTAAATGTGGAGTCTGTCTTGTGGAGGCAAACGGTAAAATTATAGTGGCCTGTGCCACAAAAATTGAAGAAGGCATGGTTATTGATACTAAATCAGAGGCTGTGAAGGAGAGAATTAAAAAAAGAATATCTTCACTTCTAGATACCCATGAATTCAAATGCGGACCATGCCCAAGAAGAGAAGATTGTGAATTTTTGAAACTTGTAATCAAAACTAAAGCAAAGGCTTCAAAACCATTCTTGCCGGAAGATAGAGAAAAATATATAGACTCAAGGAGCAGCGCACTTGTACTAGATAGGACTAAATGTGTATTGTGTGGTAGATGTGTAGCAGCATGTAAGGTACACTCTGGTACTTCTGTAATGCAATTTATAAAAAAAGATGGTAAGAGAACTGTTGGAATTGAAAATAACCCTTGCTTTGATAATTCAAATTGTCTATTATGTGGACAATGTGTTATTGCATGTCCTGTAGGTGCTTTAACTGAAAAACCTCATATATCCAGAGTACAAGAAGCACTAAAAGATCCAAAGAAACATGTAATAATTGCCATGGCACCTTCTGTTAGAGCCGCTATTGGTGAATTATTTAACATGGGATTTGGCAAAGATGTAACAGGTAAAATTTATACTGCTTTAAGAATGCTTAATTTTGACAAAATATTCGATATAAATTTTGGAGCTGATATGACTATAATGGAAGAAGCTACAGAACTTTTGGAAAGGATAAAAAATGGAGGTCCTTTTCCAATGTTTACATCCTGCTGCCCTGCCTGGGTAAGACAGGCTCAGAATTATTACCCTGAATTGCTTGAAAATCTTTCATCTGCAAAGTCACCACAGCAAATATTCGGCACTGCAACTAAAACTTATTATCCATCTATATCCGGTATAGAAGCAAAAGATATATATACTGTTACAATAATGCCTTGCAATGACAAAAAATACGAAGCAGATCTTACTGATATGGAAGTTAATGGTATGCGATGTATAGATGCTGTGCTAACTACAAGAGAACTTGCTAAAATGATTAAAGCTGCCAAAATTAAATTTACATCTCTTGAGGATAGTGAAGCAGATGCTGCTATGGGTGAATATAGCGGGGCTGGTGTCATATTTGGTAATACCGGTGGAGTTATGGAAGCTGCTCTTAGAACTGCAAAAGACTTTGCAGAAAATGTGGATCTTAAAGATATAGAATATAAGCAAATTAGAGGATTAAAAGGCATAAAAGAATCTTCTGTTGAAATATCCGGCAACACCTATAATATAGCTGTAATTAACGGTGCTGCAAATTTATTTGATTTTATAGATTCCGGAAAAATGGGAGAAAAACAATATCATTTTATAGAAGTTATGGCCTGCCCTGGCGGTTGTATAAATGGTGGTGGACAGCCTCATTTAAATTCACTCAACAGAGAACTTGTAGATTACAGAACCTTGAGGGCCTCTGTATTATACAATCAAGATGACCATCTGCCAAAGAGAAAATCACATGAAAACACCGCAATAATAAAAATGTATGACACTTATTTTGGTAAGCCAGGACATGGACTTGCACATGAGCTTTTACACTTTAAATATACAGAAGATTCCTCTGAATCTAAAATTGTTTAATAGATAGAAAATTGCAAGCAAAATTATAAAATTTTTGAGGGTATTTACTTGAATAAAGAGTAAATACCCTTTTACTATAATTTTATCAGCAAATACTATGCCAATACACTTTTTATTGTAAGAAGTTTGCTATAACTAGGTATTTTATAAAATCCAAAATGTCCTTATAAAAAGATGTTGTAAAAAACAACATTTCCCTCAAACAACAGTGCTGTTTTTTACAACACTGTTGTTTTTTTATACGCTTTACAGAAAGTTTTTAAATCTTTTAATTTTATAATATTATAAGATAATATCTAAACAGTTGTATAATTTATATACTTATGATATAACTTCTTGTAGGAATCATTTAATATGGAGAGTATAGCTTATGAAAATTTTATTTATGAAAATTACTTTAAGAGCCTCCTGGGTACATTCACTAAAAGAAAAGAGAATGATTGTAAAAAGTATAACTCAAAAACTAAAAAATAAATTCAATATATCCGTATCAGAAATCGCTGAACAGGATACCCATAAAACCATAATTATAGGCATTGCAGGAATATGTGCAACTATAGCACAAACAGATTCTACCATGGAAAATATTATAACTTTCATAGAAAATAACACTGATGCTGAGATAATTCATATTGAAAAAGAAGAACTTAAAATATGAACAATATAATATATAATTTTAGGAAAGAAAGGGAACTAAAGATGAATCCACTAAAACATATTTTAAAAGATTTTAAAGTTATTATTTTAGATGGTGCTCTCGCCACAGAACTTGAAAGAAGAGGCTGTAATATAGATGATTCCCTATGGTCAGCAAAAATGCTTGATGAAAACCCCAAAATAATAGAAGATGTACATTATGACTACTTTGTATCAGGAGCGGATTGTGCTATTACCTCAAGTTACCAGGCCACTCTTTTCGGTTTTATGGAAAAAGGCTTTAAAGAAGATGAAGCCATAGAACTTATAAGGCTTTCTGTACAAGTAGCAAAAAGGGCAAGGGATAGATTCTGGGAAAATCCCTTAAATAGAATAAACAGACCCAAACCACTAATTGCAGGTTCAATAGGTCCTTATGGCGCTTATCTTGCAGATGGTTCTGAATATATAGGCCATTACAATATTTCCGAAGAAGAATTAATGGAATTTCACAGACCAAGAATGAAAATTTTAATAGAAGAAGGAGTTGATATTCTGGCCTGCGAAACAATTCCAAGCCTTGTGGAAGCTCAGGCAATTTTAAAACTACTGGAAGAATTTCCTTCAGTTTATGGCTGGATAAGTTTTAGTGCCAAAGATGAATTAAATATAAGTGAGGGAATCTCCATAGCTAAATGTGCCAAGTATCTGGATTCAAACCGCCAGGTGGCTGCCATTGGAGTAAATTGTACTCCACCTAAGTATATAAATTCATTAATTGAACAGATTTCAAAAAATTCCTCAAAACCCATAATAGTGTATCCAAATTCCGGAGAAGAATATGATGGTATCACCAAGACCTGGCATGGAGACTCTTCCAGTGAAGCTTTCAGCTGCAGTGCCAAAGGATGGTTTGATAGAGGAGCCAGACTTATAGGCGGCTGCTGCAGAACAACTCCTGAAGATATTGAATCTACCTGCAAAGTTCTTAAAAATAACCTTTAGAAAATGATAGTTCCGGAGGCGTTAGCTAATTGCAGCCTTCGGATAAATATTACAGTTTCAAATTTTTATAAATAATCTCTCCAATATATTCATATCCTTTGTCACTGGGATGTGCGGTGTTTTTTCCGCTACTTCCAGAATAGTCATTCTTATCCACTCCAAATAGTCCTAATTTTTGGGCAGCAGTATAATCTTCAAAATAAGCCTTGTAAATATCTATAACACCCACATTATATTCATCTGCTATTTCATACAGTACTTTTATGTAATCTGGCCAATTATTCGCCCATGAATCTGCAGGCTTCTGGTTTGACACCAGGCATACATCACTCCCTCTTCTCTTCCAATAGCTCACTAACTTTATCATACTTTCCTTATACTCTTTAAAAGAAACTCCATTTCCCGCTTCATTAAG
This sequence comes from Clostridium kluyveri, assembly GCF_001902295.1. Classification (NCBI taxonomy): domain Bacteria; kingdom Bacillati; phylum Bacillota; class Clostridia; order Eubacteriales; family Clostridiaceae; genus Clostridium; species Clostridium kluyveri. The sequence continues at coordinate 2,592,675 of NZ_CP018335.1, forward strand.
TCCAAAAGATAAAAGTACAAGATCTGGTTTCTGGGAAGCATTCCATACCTCTTCTGTGAAATTTCCTTCAAAATAACTTGCCATTTTGCTGGAAATTGCTATTTTATCAATTTGAACTCCTATTTTGCTGGATGAAGCAACTGCACCTTCTATAAAAATATTTGAATTTGTACTTGGAATTACCTTCAATTCATGTTTTTCATCATTTAAACCAGAATAATGAGCTTTATTTGAAAAAGTTATTGATTGTCCTAAACAATTTATAATTCCTATTTTTTTACCATCTATTACTATGTCTGCTGTACCCCCATCCTTTGCCCTGGAGTATAATAAATCCAAATCTGTCCCAATAAAATTCAAAGTCAAAGGGGATTCATTCCCAGAAGAAATTGCAAAACACCCTCCAAAGCCTCCTACATTAGATGTAAATTCTTTAGATGCACCAGAGACACTCCATCCACTACCCAGTGTCCACCTTGGCTTAGTTCCTTCAGGCAAGGCACCTTCATAAACACTAATAAATCCTTCTCCTGCATTTCCATATTGATTTTGTAATAATGATTTCATTACACCTACCCAGGACTTGTTTACCTCATCGCTGGAATATTCCCCTCTTGTATTGGATTCACCTATACAGTATATCTTTACCTTTTTTTTATTCACATTTTTTAATGCATTTTTATATTTATACAGACTGCCTTCTATATTATAACCATATTCTCTATAACTCATCTGTTTCTTGGTTGCTTTTTCTTCATAACCAGTGTTAACTGGAAAATTGGTTTTCACCCATGAACTCATAGGAAAAATTACACAAAATAAGACTATGAAAACAACAATAAATATTTTTTCTCCCATAATTATTCCTCTTTTAAAATTTTATTCTTCAACAAACCTGTATCCTACTCCAACCTCTGTATATATATACTCAGGTTGGGAAGGATCTTTTTCTATTTTTCTTCTTAAATTGGCCATGAAAACTCTAAGTGACTGTGTTTCATTTCCAAGGGATGTTCCCCAGATTTCCTTGGTAATAAAATTATGGGTTAATACTTTCCCTGAATATTTGCAAAGAAGTTCCATTATCCTATATTCTATGGGGGTTAAATGTATTTCATCATCATTTACAGTTACACGTCTCTTATCAAAATCCACAAAAAGCTGTTTTACCTTGAAAGTATGCATTGCCGTATTTTCCTTTTCATTTGATGTGCCGTGCCTTAAGGATACACGAATTCTGGCTAAAAGTTCCCCTATTCCAAAAGGCTTGGTTAGATAATCATCAGCTCCTTTGTCAAGAGCTTCAACTTTTTGTCTTTCTTTTTCTCTGGCAGATACGATTATAATTGGAATATTTGATAATTCTCTTATTTTTGATATAACTTCGATTCCGTCAATATCTGGAAGGCCCAAATCAAGTATAATAATATCTGGATTATTTGCCATAGAAAGTGCAATAGCCTCCTTTCCCTTGTCCGTTTCAATATATTTATACCCTTGTGATGATAAAGCTGCTGCTATAAAATTTCTTATAGGTTTATCATCTTCAACTATAAGAATATAAGGCTTATCTTTCATAATTAATTTCCTTTCTCTTTTCTTTTGGAATATTAAATTTAAAAACAGCCCCTCCTTCTTTTTTGTTGTAGGCTGTAATTTTTCCTCCATGTAATTCCACTATGGACTTGCAAATGGCAAGGCCCAAGCCTACTCCCCTCCTTGAATCGGATACTTTACTCCCATTTGTAAAAAATCTATCAAATATATAAGGTAATATTTTCTCAGGTATACCCTTGCCATTGTCAACTACTTCAAAAATTACATCTTTACTTTCCTCATGAACCCTTATTTCTACAAGGGATCCTTTGGGAGAAAATTTAACGGCATTGTCAAAAAGATTTATAAGTACCTGTTCAATTAAACTCCCATCCATGGAAACCATTATAATCTTTTCAGGAATATTTACTTTTACCCTATGATATTTGAAGCATTTAGAACTTCTCTGAACTGCCTCGGATACTACTTCCTCCACCAATTCCATATTCTTAGTTATATTTACATTTCCTTCGTCAAATCTTGTCATACTTAGTAGGTTTTCAACTAATCTTATAAGCCACTCTGTATCATCATAAATTCCAATTAATAAATCTTTTTTTGTATTTTCATCTATGAATTCACCATTTTCCAGTATTGTACTTACGGAGCCCTTTATACCTGCAAGGGGACTTCTTAAATCATGGGAAACTGATCTTAAAAGATTGCTCCTAAGTCTTTCCCTTTCAATTTGAACTTTAGAAGCCTCCTGCTGACTCGAAAGGATTTCTCTATCTAAAGCCACCGCCATCTGTCCCACAATAGTTTGAACAATAAATTTCTGTTCCCTGTCAATAATCCCCTGGGAGCAAGAGATTCCAATTACCCCCAGCACTTTGTTATGCACCTTTACAGGTGTGTAATATACATCACATTGACCAAAAACATCCGTACCTTTTCCCGATTCCTTTCCATTTAAAAAAGTCCAATAGACTATTTTCTCATCATTTAAAAATATACTTTTACTATCTGATTTATTTTCATTATATATTAAAGGGCTAGATAGTTTACCCTTTTCTTCTAAATACCCCACTACATTCCTGTTGATTAACCTGGAAATGTATTTTATACCTGTGGAAATCACATCATAGGTACCCACTGTACTTAATAATTTACTGCTGGCCCTATAAAGTATTTCCGTTCTTTTTTCCCTGGTGTAGGAATTATAAGCCTCCTTTTGTATTCTATTTGTAAGACTGCCAATTACAAATGAAACTATAAGCATAATTGCAAATGTAGTTATATAATTTTTATCGTAAAACTGCAGTGAACCCCTGGGCTGTACAAATAAATAATTAAATATCAATACCCCTACTATGGAAGATATTATGCCCATCAAATATCCCTTGGTCTTTATATATACCATTATAACCCCTAAAATAAAAATCATAATCTCATTCACATCAGTAAATCCCATATAATTAAGAAATTTTGCAATTACAGTTGCAATTGCCATAATAATTATGGTCTCAACAATTTCTTTAAATGATAACATTTCATTACTGAATTCTGAAATAAAATTACTCTTCTCCTTCTTGTAAAAAGGACTTGGTATAATGTACACATCAATATAGTCATTGGAATCCATAATTTTATCTACCAAGTCCTTTTTATAGAAATGAGATATACTGGTAAACTTTTTATGATTTTTCCCTATTATTATTTTAGTAACATTTCTCAATTCAGCATATTGTATTATCTGTTTATCCACACTATCTCCATACACTGTGACCATTTCTCCTCCAAGCTGTTCCACCAAATTGAAGTAGGAATTCAATCTTTTCTTCTCCTCCCGGCTCAATGTTTGGGATTTTATAGACTCTACATACAATACTATGAATTTTGAATTACAATTTTTCGCCATTTTTACAGCAGTTTGTATCACTTTTTCCGAAGATGGAGAGGGACTTATGCAGGCCATTATCTGTTCAGAAGACTTCACTGAAGTGTTCTCCTCCTTTGACATTATTTTCACTCCCCTCCACAATATTCTAAACATATATTCCTTTCAATTATACCCAATTAACATTCATCTATTATATAAGGTATGGTAACTATAGCTATATTTCTTCTCCTTAAAAGTATGGTTTTAATCAATAGTGCAGTTTGATTATGGAGTATGTTACCCCACCATTTGGTGATGACAAACTGTGGTATCACAACAGTTACAGTATCTTCAGGCCCTGCATAATATTCCTCTGATTCTATAAATTTAACAAGTGGTCCTATAACACTTCTATAGGAAGATTTTTTTACAACTATAGGTATATCAATATCATACTCATCCCATTTTTTCAAAAGCTTATTGGTACTTTCATCATCTATGGAAACATGAAATATTATTATATTTTTAGATATAGTTCTTGCATAATTTAAAGCCTTTAAAAATGATTTGTTTAAAGTGTCTATAGGAACTATTACATATCTTTTTTGCTCTGAAAAATTAACTTCTTTAGGCATTTCACCCATAAACAGTTTTAACTGTTTTGCAACCTTTCTATAATGTTCATTTATTTTCAGCATTATATAAACTAATGCAGGTATAAGTATAAAAACTATCCATGCACCGTGTTTAAATCTAGTCACTCCTATAATAATGGTTGTAATAAAAGTTAATAATCCTCCTACTCCATTTATAACAGCTCTATGCTTCCATCCTCTCCCCTTATTTCTAATCCATCTTGTAAACATGCCAAATTGAGACAATGTAAATGATATAAACACTCCTACCGCATAAAGAGGCAATAGAAAATGAGTATCTCCTTTAAATATTATAACCAGTATAGATGACAATACCCCAAGTACTATTATACCATTAGAATAACTAAGTCTTTTTCCCCTCTTTGTAAATTGTCTTGGTGCATATCCGTCCTTGGCTATAAATGCCAGTAAAAGCGGCAATCCAGTAAAAGCAGTATTGCTGGCCATGATAAGTATAATTGCCGTAGTACATTGTATTACATAAAACATGATATTGCCCCCAAATATTTGATGTGAAATCTGGGCAACTACAGTTACTTTTGAATTTGGAACAGCATGATAAAGTGTAGCCAGGTATGAAATTCCCCCAAAAACTATAAGTACTATCAATGATAGAAGCAGCAGCACAGTTTTAGCATGTTTTTGAGAAGGTTCTTTAAAGCTTGGCACACCATTACTTACTGCCTCTATACCTGTTAATGCAGTACATCCTGCTGCAAAAGCATTTAAAAGTAAAAACCAGGTTACCTCTCCTGAAACAGCAGGTACATTGTAAACGGGTTTTGGAACATACCCTCCAAAGTGTACTTTAATTATTCCCCATAAAATCATAAACAATATTGAAAATATAAATAAGTATGTGGGAACACCAAATAATTTTGAAGATTCTCTTATACCTCTTAAATTCCCAATAACCAGAAATATTATAAGTACCAAAGTTATGGCTACTTTATGAGAGAGTAAGGCAGGTACAGCAGAAGTTATGGCTGCAGTACTTGCTGAGGCACTTACAGCTACAGTTAGTATATAATCTATAATCAAAGACGCTCCTGCTACAAGCCCTGTATTTCTTCCAAAATTATCCTTCGCTACAATATAGGAGCCTCCCCCTTCTGGATAGGCATCAATAGTTTGTCTATATGAAAACGTAAGCATAAACATTAAAAATACAATACATAATGACACATAAAGCATATAATTATATGACAATATGCCAATAATAGGAATAAGTTTCCATAATATTTCTTCCCCGGCATAGGCTACTGAAGAAATTGCATCGCTGGACATTATAGGCAGTCCCCAAAATACATTAAACTTTTCTTGTGCTATCTCTTCAGTTTTTAGTCTTTTACCTGTTAAATTATCTAATAGATTACCTAATTTCAAGCTCATTTTTAACACCTCTATGAGTAAATTTTCATCTTTTACTGCTATGATTTATTATATTATCATCTTGGATATAAATCTGTTATTAAGATTGTGTCGGTGTATATAAAGATTCTATAAATATTCGATATATGAAAATATTCTATTTACAGTGTTTAAATTTGTAATAAAAACCAGTATAATGGTATAGGAGGATATAAAATGGTAGTTTTAAACGCTTTAGAAAGTGTATTTAGTATTGTCTTGATGATTTCTACAGGATTTTTTTTATGTCATAAAGGATGGTTTAATGAAAATACCTCTAAACTTTTTTCCAAAATAGTATGTAATCTAGCTATTCCCTGCCTTATGATATCTCAATTTAATGAAAGTTTTGACAGACATAAATTGATTACTCTTGGCAGAGGACTATTTGTTCCATTTACATCTATGGCAATTTGTTATTTGATTGCTGTGGTAGTTTCTAAAATTATCAAAGTAAAAAGAGGACGAATAGGTGCCTTTAGATCCATGTTCTTTGTATCTAATTCTATATTTATTGGACTTCCAGTAAATATATCTTTATTTGGAACACAAAGTGTACCTGATGTTTTACTATATTACATAGCAAATACCGCTTTTTTTTGGACTATTGGCTCCTATGAAATAAGCAGAGATGGAGAATACGGGAATGCACATATATTTTCTTTTGATACACTGAAGAGAATTATGTCCGCCCCCCTTTTAAGCTTTATCCTGTCAGTTGCCCTGGTTTTATTGGATGTTCATCTTCCAAAATTTATCCTGGATACTTTCAGGTATTTCGGCAATTTAACTACCCCTTTAGCTATGCTATTTATAGGGATAACCATTTACTCTGTTAATTTGAAACAATTTAAATTTAGTATTGACATGTTAGTATTATTTTTAGGGAGATTTCTCATTTCACCAATGACAGCTTATATACTGTGTGTATTTTCAGGTACTCCTTCACTTATGAAGAAAGTATTTGTTATACAAGCTGCCATGCCAGCAATGACCAATACTGCTGTAGTTTCAAAGAACTATAATGCAGATTATGAATACGCATCTATAAATGTAGTAATAACCACAGTTTCCAGCATGTTGATTATTCCCATTTATATGCTGCTGTTAAGTTGATTACAATTATTTCATAAGCGGAGATGATATTTGTGAAAAAGAAAAAACATTTTAACACCACAAGGTATACTACTATTATAATAATTATGTTATTGATTTTTTCAACTATAGCTGGGAGACTTTTTTTCCTTCAGGTGGTACAGGGAAAACAATACATGGAACAATCAAATAACAGAGCTATAAGAGAAATACCTGAAGCTGCCCCTAGGGGAGATATTTTGGATTGTAAAGGAAATAAGCTTGCTAGAAGTGCTCAAGGTTATGTACTTGTGTATAACCAGACAGATGAAAGTGACAAAACTTTTTTTTCTACCATGGATAAGGTATTTAAAATGTTGGATGAAAATGCACAAAGTCAGCAGGATGATTTTGAACTTAAGGTGAATCCTTTTCAATTCCAATTTAGAAGTGATGATGAAAATACCCGAAATGCCCTAGAGATAAAATTTAAAAGAGATAGAGGATTAAATGAGGCCATAGAGAAAAAAATTAAAAGTAAAAATGAAGATATTTCAGATGATGATTTAAAAACACAGGTTAACAAAGAACTTTTAAAGATATCTGCAGAAGATACCTTTAAAGCACTGCTAAAGGAATATAAAATTCCAAGTGGGTATTCACTGGAGGAGCAGAGAAGATTCATGATTATAAGAGATACTTTAAAGATGCAGAGTTTTTCGGGCTATAAGCCAGCAACAATAGCAAATAATATAAGCAAAGATACCGCTTTTAAATTTTTACAGATGTTAAATGAACTTCCAGGGGTAGACGTAAATACCCAACCTATAAGGTCATATCCAAATAAGGATCTGGGTTCTGCTTTCTTAGGGTATATATCAAAAATAGCCTCCAACTATGAAAAATATAAAGACAAGGGATATGATATAAGCAGTGATTATGTGGGTCAGGGAGGACTTGAGGCAGCTTTTGAAGACAGATTAAAGGGCTCCAAGGGCGGCAGGATAGTAAAACTTAATAAAAATGGAAGGGTACTTGAAGAACTGGGCAGCAGGGATTCCTACCCTGGACAAACCCTGCAGCTTACCATAGACAAAGATGTACAAGCCGCGGCAGAAAAATCACTGGATGAGAGAATGGAAGAATTAAGACAAAATGCTTATGGCCAGGAAAGGGCTGATACCACAAATGCAACCAGAGGGGCAGCTGTAGCTATCAATGTAAATACAGGAGGTATAATAGCTCTTGCCAGCAGGCCAGGATATGATCCTAATGATTTTTCAACTCCTGGAAAACTTTCTACAGAAGCATACAACCAATATTTCAATCCCAATTTGGATGAATTTGGAAGAGAATATATAAGGGCAAGAAACATTACAGGCAATTACCCTGGAAAGACCGAGGACGAAGTGTTGGATATACTTTTTCCTATTGATAAAAGCATTAAAAACAATACTACCATAAGACAGGATCTATATGATATATACCCAAAGCCTTTTTATAATTACGCCACCCAGTCTCTAATACCTCCAGGTTCCACATTTAAACCCATGACTGCCATTGCAGGACTGGAAAGCGGTGTTATAACACCTTATTTCAGTTATTATGATAATGGCACTTATAATCAGGGAGGAAGAATTGTACCATTTGATTTGGATGGACCTAATTATTGGGTGAACCTTACAACTGCCATACAAAAATCAAGCAACCCTTATTTTATGGAGGTAGCAAGACTTATTAGAGAAGCTTTTGGAGATGATACCCTGGCTAAATATGCCTGGAAATTCGGACTTGGCATACCTTCAGGCAGTGAAGAAAAACCTGCTACAGGCATAGAAATTTCAGAAAATTATGGTCAGGTATATAATACTGTATATAATGAAAATACTCTTGCCAATATTTATCTTCAGAAGACTATGTCAGTACTTAAAAGTGGAGTAGATGACAGGGGCAGCAGCATAGTTAAAATGAATTTATACGATAATGAGGGTGATTCTGCCAAAGTTAAATCATTAAAAAATGAAATAAAAAATTTAATAAAGAATTCCATAAAAGGTGGAAAGAATGCCTTTAATAAAGAAAAGTACAAAGAACTATTTTCAAAACTCACATTAGAAGATCCAAATAACAAAAAAAATATCAGTGATAAAGATATAGATAATTTGATTCAGTCAATATACTACATAACTATTTCTGATGCCAATGCCCAGCTGGATGTGCCTGCCAATATAGAAAATGCAGCTATAGGACAGGGTTTAAACCAGTTTACCCCCCTTCAAATAGCAAACTATATTGCAACGTTAGCAAATGGGGGAACCAGATATAAGCTTCACCTTGTAGATAAATTTTTGGATTCTGATGGAAATGTTATTGAACAGGTTAAACCTGAAGTTCTTGAAAATACGGAAGTTAAATCTGAAAATATAGAGGCAGTTAAAGCGGGAATGGAAGCAGTTAATGAAAAGGGTACTGCATCTAAGGCTTTTGCAGACTTTCCTATAAAAACTGCTGGAAAGACAGGTACTGCAACTATAGTCAGCCAGGAACATCAAACTCAAATTGGAAGAACGGACTATGCAGAATATGTAGGTTATGCACCACTAGACAAACCTGAAATAGCCGTATATGTAGTGGTATTTGACGGAGGTATGGGATCTGGTTCTGCCTATATAGCAAAAGATATTTATTCTGCATATTTCAGCAAACAATTAAGCACCAGTACCAGTTCCGTAAATAATTAAATTGAATACTGCAGAATATTAATATAATTCTGTAGTATTTTTATAATATTATTTTATCAAGATCATATGAGCCATTTTTTTATTTCCCTCTGGGTTCAAATGAATGCCATCTATATAATATTCTTTTTTTCCTCCATCATCTTTTTTTACAAATTCACTGTAGAAATCAATGGTTTTTATATTATAGTTTTTACAGAAGTTTTTTAAAGAGTTATTAAGTTCTTTCAAGTCCCTGTTTATATTTTTAAAATCACCGGCAAATCCCCATTTGTCCAGAGCAGCTTCTACACAAATAGGTACAGAAAGTCCTACTAAAGGTTTTATATTACTACCCATACTTTGAAAAACTATGGAAGTTATATTTGCCATTACCTGTCCTACTGGCAAATTCCATATAAAATCATTTGTTCCCCCCATAATTATTACATGGGATGGTTTCTCAAGTATTACATCACTGTATAATCTGGAAAGCATACCTGCAGAAGTATCACCAGATATGCCCTTGTTTAAAACTTCAATTTTAAATTTTTCCTCCAACAAGGTAGTCCATGCTTCCCTTCTTCTAACACCATAACCATAAGTTAAACTATCCCCAAGGCAAACAATCTTCATTTTTGTCACTTCCTTAATATTAAAATAATTCATGTCAGATATAATTAAAACTATCGGCACTGCCATTTAATTATAAAATACTTGAATTGAATCCCCTGCCATCTACTTCTGAAGCATCTATTATTGAGATTAAAGCATCCCTGTCTATTTTCTGTACCCAATATTTAAACTGGGGCAGTCTCGATATATGTACTATACAATATATAACTTTTCTTTCCCTGCCTGTAAGTGCCTTGCCATTTAATATTGTAGCTCCGGGGTGCATAAAGGTAGTTATATATTTAAAAACTTCCTCCTCCTTATCTGTAATTACAAACAATACCTTTTTCCTTGATAGGCCGTGAATTACCTTATCTGTGACAAAAGCTGCTATATACATACTCATTAATGTATATAATGCAGTAATTATTCCATTTATCATCATACCTAAAGATACAATTATGCAATTTACAATAAAGCCCAATTGTCCTACATCAAAATTATCATATTTCTTTTTAACTAGCATTACTATTATATTCATGCCGCCTTCTGAACCATGGTTTGAGTACGCAAGTCCAGCTCCAATTCCAGTCAATACTCCTCCATATACGGAGAACAACAGTGTATCCTGTACTTTAAAAATACTGCTTAAATTTTTAGTCAATATTAAGAACAGTGATAATGAAAAAGTTCCAATTATGCTGTATATGGTAAATCTTCTGTTTAATTTTCTATAACTTAAAACCAACAAAGGTATATTAGCCACTAGTACAGTATACCCTGCAGAAATATGAAAAGCATATTGTATTAAAATAGCTATACCTGACACACCTCCGCTAAGTAACTTTGCAGTGACCAAAAACATATTTACCCCAATAGCCGATACTAAACACCCCACTATGACAAAAACTGTATTTTTTATATTTCCCTTATTAAATAGAGTATTAATTTTCACACTAATCTCCCCATTTTTATTTATTTTAACCATGTTTAATGTAACAATATTTTCTCCAAATTTTCCCCATTATACTCTTTGGTAAATATAAATGGTAAAAATACCACGCCGCAGATAATTATATTCAACACTAAAGATTTAGGTGTAAATACTATTCCACTTAAATTATTACTCGTAAGCGCCATGGAATTATTTATTAAATGAATAATTATAACCGACCAAAGATTTCCTGTTTTCATATAGGCAAAACCAAAAAAAATTCCAATAAACATACAATAAAAAATATGAAATATTACACAGTAAACAGGAGTCTTGGGGCTATAAAACATAAAGCAAAGAGGTAGATGCCATATTCCCCATATAACTCCAAGTACTATGACCCCAAATCTTTTTCCAAATAAAATTTGAAGCCTTGGCTGCAGATATCCCCTCCATCCCAGTTCCTCTCCAAAAAAAATTACAAAGGATATGAGAATACTAAGCAGTACATTAAAAGGAAGAAATCCTAAAATACTTATACTCTTTTTTATACTTTCAATAAAATTACCATAAGCCACTCCATTTATAATTGATATTAAAAATTGAATCCCTATAAATACTAAACATAAGATTAAGACTTTCTTAAAATTCTTTTGAAAAACCATATTGATTTTTTCAAAACAATTATCTTTATTATTAACCATTAAGGAAAAAAGAATGACACTAAATATATATACCAGTACATTTAATACTTTGGATACATACTTAGGAAAGATAAAAATTCCACTAATTAAAACAACTATAGACAAAATACATAAAACAATATAGATCTTAAAAAAATTACTCAAGGTTCTATGTATATTATCTTTTTCATGAATAATTATTAATATAATAGCCACTAAAGCAGGATAAAGCATCTGTGCCAATCCAAAACTTGACATGATATCTTTATCAAGGTGCTTGTACACCCAAAACATAAGTATTCCCATGGAAAATGTAATCACAAAGGTGGTTAATAAAAAGACTACTATTTCATTTTTAATTCTAGCCAATTCTATTTTCATACTATTCCCCCTAATTCTTACTGCCTTAGTCCTGCAAATTAAATAGTAAGTATATTATATCATTTTATACAATATTTTGCTATTCATCTGTAAGTGATACGTGTTTTGAATAATCCTGAATTGTAAAATGAATTGCAGCCCATTAACTTTATTTGAGTTATAAAATTTTAAGTTAAATATATATGTCCAGGAGGCTGCATCCTGGCTTACAAAAAGATTGGTGAGGAGCCAGTCTTTTTGTTGCGTTGTTTTTATCAGACATTTATCCTTAAAACGTTGGCGGCAGAATGGAGGATATATGTATAATTTTTTTACCTATGAAGAAAGACTTGAGTTGCAGAAATATCTGAAAAAAAGTCTTTCCTTTAAAGAAATCAGCTGCAAATTGGATAAAAATCCAACTACGATATCAAGAGAAGTACGTAAATACTATTCTGAAGTTGCCACCGGTTATCCTGGTTTCCCTTTTAATTCCTGTAAGAACCGTTTTAACTGTCGAATGAAAAAAGTCTGTGGCAAGGAATGCTCCAGAAAATCAGATATCTATTGTAAACTTTGCACTTCGTGCAATGACAACTGTTCTCAATTTGTAGAAGAGATCTGTACCGCCAGATTCAGAGTTCCCTACGTTTGTAACGGATGTGAAACGATTGGTAAATGTACACTTTTGAAGAATATTTACGATGCGGAGCATGCCCATATTAAAGCTTATGAAGCTATTTCAAAGTCACGAAGTGGCTTGTGTGTATCTGAAGATGAAATCAGCAGACTTAATAAGATTATTTCACCTCTGGTTCAAAATGGTCAGTCTGTGAATCAAATCTATATCAATCATAAGGATGAACTGATGTGCAGCGAAAAGACCATTTACAATTATATTGATGCATGCCTGTTTGATGTCAGGAACATTGATCTTCCCAGAAAAGTTAAGTTTCGTGAGCGATACAAAAAGCCTGAATTTAAAGTAGATAAAGGCTGCCGCATTGGTCGCAATTATGAAGCATTTGGAACTTTTATGGATAAGAATCCTGACATAGCAGTAGTACAAATGGATTCTGTCATTGGTAGTAAAGGAGGTAAATGTCTTTTAACTATTCATTTTGTAGAATGCAGTCTTATGCTTGCTTTTTTAAGAGAAGCAAACACATCAAAATCTGTGATTGATGTATTCAATCAACTTGATAGTACCCTTGGGAAAGACTTGTTTAGCAAACTATTTCCAGTTATTCTTACTGATAACGGAAGTGAATTTTCTAATCCCAAATCGATTGAATATAGGAATACATTTCCTTTGCTGCGTACGCATGTATTTTACTGTGATGAGGGAAGTCCCTATCAAAAAGGAGCTATTGAAGTAAATCATGAACTTATACGTCGTGTACTTCTAAAAGGAACGAGTTTTAATCAGCTTACACAGGATGATATTAATTTAATGATGAATCATATCAATTCCTACAAAAGAAAAAAGCTAAATAATCGTAGTCCCTACGAAACATTCAGCTTTTATCATGGAGAAGAAGTTTTACATAAGCTTGGATGTGCACCAGTTGCCCCCAGTGATATCATGTTAAAACCTGCTCTTCTCAAAAAATAATAAATTTGCGTGCCGCCAACCATCTATTTGTCTAAGGAATAAAGGGGTGGATTCTCCGATTACAAAAAAATCGAGAGGGAGTTGACTCCTCTTTGGCATGCCTGTGATTATTATAATACTCCAATAAAAGTTGAAGATCAAACTGCATTTGGTTTACAAAAGTGGCTTCTCGTTTACAAAAACTGCGATTCGAGTACAAAAATGGCATTTCGTTTACAAATATTCAGTTGTCGTTTACATATATTGCTTCTCACTTTACAAAGTGGCTTCTCACCTTACAAGTAAGTTCGTGTTTTGAATATAATTGGATGTTAGTTCAATAATCTACAAGCACACTTGTCGTTTTGATAAGTATACTTGACATAGATATTATCATATGATACCATCTAACTAATGGAGGTGTTACTTTGAACACTAATATAAAATTGAATAATCGTTTAAAGGTTGCACGTGCTGAACTTAATATTTCTCAAGGTCAGCTTGCCAGTATGGCTGGAGTAAGCCGTCAAACAATAAGTTCTATAGAAACAGGCCAATACTGCCCCAGTGCTAAATTAGCACTTATTCTTTCAAAATGCCTACAAAAAAATTTTGAAGATTTATTCTACTTGGAGGAGGAATAAAAAATGTTTAAAAAAAGTAACAAAGAGAATGAAGGTACCCCTATTTACGGTATTGTAGATGAGAGGACAAAAGCTATTGTATATCGCGGAGATGCTTATACCGGCAGATTTATGTTGTTTGCAATTCTCATAGATGCCTTTATAAGGGGACTGCACTTAAATAGTTCGTTTATATCATCAAACTGGGATTTAATATTAATTGTAATAATTGGAGGCTTAATATCGACAATTTACCAGATTAAAAATAAAGTTCTTTCCTATGGCTCTTCTGCCCGTGCTTTTATTGCCATTGCATTATTTACAGCACTTATTGCATTTTTAATAATATCTTTTTTATAATTACACTCCTATCCATCAGATTTAAGTGGTAATTCCAGCATTCGTATAAAATAGTTTATATTTTTGTTATATTTTAATTAGCTAAAATTAAGAAATATGTTGTAATATAAATTATATAAGGGATTTTATACACATTATGGTTTCATATGGATGGGAGATAAAAAGAATGACGAAAAAAAATAGAAGAAATAAACGTATTAAAATTTTAAGAAATAGATGTCTGTTTTTGTTGGGGGCGATTGCAATTTTTATTATATCATATAAAAGTTATAATTATTTTCATATTCATAAGATAAAAAGTGGTAAAGTAATATCTACCGACCAATTGAGTACAAATAAAACTTATAAGAATGGATCTTTTAAAAAGGCTGGTGAAAATAATAGTCAATCAAATGACAATAAAGAAACTAATATTAAAGAAAATACAACTAAAAATAAAGACAATAGTACTAACAAGATTAATTTATCTAATAATGTAGAAAATGATGCTGATGGGAATGTATCAAGTGATGGAAAACAATATGCTTATGATGCACAAAAAGTAAAAGATATACTGGACAACAATTTTGAAAGTGATGGTGAAAAAATTGCATTTCTCACTTTTGATGATGGTCCATCTACTTCTGTAACACCGCAGATATTAGATACACTAAAAAATTATGATGTAAAAGCTACATTCTTTTTAATAGGACAAAATATACAAACAAATGAAAGAAGCAAAGAATTAGTAAAGCAAATATTTGAAGATGGACATGCTATTGGAAATCATACTTATTCTCACAACATGAGAAAATTATATCCTGGAAATAAGCTTGATGTAGATTATCTTATGGGAGAAGTTGAACAAACTGATACCGATATAAGAAATATTGTTGGACAAGGTTTCAATACAAGGATATTGAGACTTCCCGGAGGATATATGTCAAGGGTATATTACAATGATCCTAATTTAAATGAATTTAATGAAAGATTAAAAGAAAAAAATATGTATAGTATAGATTGGAACGCCTATGACTTTGACGCAGAAGGTAGATGGAAGAATTCAGAAGAGCTTTTGGAGTGTGTAAAGGAAAGTGTGGGAACAAAAGAAAAAGTAGTTATATTAATGCATGATACTTATGGCAAAGAAGAAACGGCTAAAGCATTGCCTCAAATTATAGAATATTTAAGAACTCAAGGATATGAATTTAAAACAATCAATTAAAAATTATTCATACCTTGAAAAGAGCATCTATAGACACAAGCAGACATAATTTGTCTAAAGTCAGTGACTAAGCCATTATAAGTTAAATATAAAATGTTTAAAGTGGAATATAATGATTAATACCATAAGAATACTTTAATTATCTCACTAAATGGTTTTAATTTATAAGAGCTCTTGGAGTGGCCTGGGACTCTTTAGTAATTATTTCATTAATTCTTATTACCAAACTTTATTAATAATCAATTCCCAAAAGTATTATACTAACATAATATAAATATTGAAATAATATATAAGGAGAAAATAAACATTGGAAAATTATTATTGTCCTTTTGATTATTATGATGATTACTATGACTATTTTAGACAACGTATTACTCCCGAAGTAATACAATCACATGTTGGTCAAACTGCACTTGTTGATATTAGGGGGCGTGGCACAGTCACAGCGCATATAAATGGTTACAATCGGCGTACGGACATAGTATCTTTAACCACATTTACACATTCTGGTAACCGACCTATTCGTGTTCACCGTCGCGACATACTACGTATTACTCCAATTCATGTACCTCCACCTCAAGGAAGACCACCTCAAGGAGGAAGACCACCTCAGGGGAGGCCACCTCAGGGAAGACCACCTCAGGGAAGGCCACCTCAGGGAAGGCCACCTCAAGGCGGAGGTCGATATTTAGATGAAGATTTTGAGTAGTTATTTCAATTCCTTTTTTTACTTGAATGCGTAATTTATTAAACATCAAAACTAAAAACCTAGTAGGATTTTTCCACTAGGTTTTTATTGTCACACTTTATTTTAGTCCCTGCTCATAAGCTTCAACCATTTTTTTAACCATGTTTCCACCTATAGAGCCAGCTTCTCTTGAAGTGAGATCTCCATTATATCCGTTTTTTAGATTTACTCCTACCTCTCTAGCTGATTCCATTTTAAATCTATTTAGAGCTTCTCTAGCTTGTGGAACTACCAAATTATTACTGTTACGTGTCATAGTTAACACTCCTTTACATAGTAATTTTTACTGCTTATACTTAAAGTTTGTACATTTCTATAAAAAATACTCCAGGTAATTGAATGAATACGTGGAATATAAAAACTATTCTGTAATGTAACATGAATATCATTAATTATCAGGCCACACTTTTCTTATTTATGGTCATTTATCGTTAATAGGAACATCCCATATAATACAAGATACGTACGTCAAAAAATAGTATGATTATTACTCAATCATACTATTTGGAGTGTGAATTTGGAAAAATTAAACTTACATTAAGTTGTAAAGAATTAATCAGGAATGTTGACCTCATAAGTATATAATATACTATTTTACAATATATGTAAACGGGTTTTAAAAAAAATATAGTGGGCTGTTAAAGCTAATAATCTATCAATATCTAAAGCTACAGTGCCATTCTCATCAGAATACAATCTCAAATAAAGCTGGAATTTTTTATTTATCAACTTTAATACATCTCCTTCATCTTCCCCTGCAATTACTTTTTACAAAGAAAAGCAGCGACTTTGATTCGTGTTCAAAAGCCACTGATTATACATATGGATTTCATCTAGGCATAATATATATCTTCTCAACTATGGCTCTTTTTATATGCCGCAGGACAGTATTTATTTTAGCATTGTTGGATCAGGCTCAAAAAGTTTATCTACTGTTGTTCCAAGTATACTTGCCAGTTTAAAGGCTAGCGATAGACTTGGATCATATTTATTATTTTCGATTGCATTTATTGTCTGTCTTGTGACGCCTAATGCAGTAGCTAAATCTTCTTGCCTATAGTTTTTTTCTTTACGTAGTTCTTTTATACTATTTTTCATAATTCTCAACAACCAACAGTAAAATACAAAATTACGCCAAATACAATTATCAAGAATATTACGCCAAAATAAATCAATATTTGTTTTCTGCCACTGTCATCACCCACCTTTAATTTAGCAATGCTTGTAACAAAAAAGTACACCAAAAATTGTAATGTGACTAGAGTCAGAGGAAGCGACACTTCTTGGGTTTTAACATAGTTATATCCACCCCATATAACAAGGGACAACACCATAAAAAACCAACTCCATTTGATTCCTTTCTGATTTATCTTTAATTCCATCTCATCCATTTTTCTCATAAATAAGCCTCCGTAATGTCAAAAGTATTTTACATTAAAAGCATACTGCCTGAGTCTTAAAATGTCAATAGTTTTTTACATTTTCAAAGCTGTCAGTTTTTAAAAGTACTTTCCTTATGCACCCTGCCCATTATTTCAGTACACTCTCTACAATGATTTTAACGAATTGTTTGGATTGGGTATAAGGAATAAAAAAGGACCGTAATTGATGTTTAAGGGTATGGATACATTCAATGATGAGCTTTTTGACTTGCTGTATGAGAAGGTATTTGAAGTAGCAGATGAACTTGAAGCAGGATGGATATATGATTAAAGCCTGCACCCCTTAAGGTACAGGCTTTTCATTACTTTATTATTTTAAGTCTTCTTCATAGGCTTTAATCATTTTCTTAACCATGTTTCCACCCACTGAACCAGCTTCTCTGGCAGTTAAATCTCCATTGTAGCCATCTTTTAAATTTACTCCAACCTCTTTGGCTGACTCCATCTTAAACCTATTCAAGGCTTCTCTGGCTTCTGGGACTACTAACTTATTGTTACGTGTCATAATAAACACCTCTCTAAATAGTAATCTTTGATGCTACATTTAAAGTTTGTGCATTTCTATAAAAAATACTCTAGGTAATTAAATGAATTTTTGAAAAATAAATATATAGATAAGCTAACATCATATTATTCTTAATGTTCTAAGAAATTCATATCCTTTCTTTTGGCTAAAAACATAATTGTAAATTTTAGTATAATAAAATATCGTTAACATAAGCTACATGTAATATTCTTTATATTTTAATAGTATAATTTATTGCATTCTTGGAGGTTTAATTAAATGGAAAGAAAAAAAGGTATCTGGATATTTACCATTGCTGCCTTGATTTTTATTATAATAGGCTATCTAATCATTAAAAGCTGGACTACAACAAACTATGGCAAACTTCATATAAGAATTGCCATAATGTTAAAAATCAAGGAATATATTAACCCCAATTCAATTAATGATCAAGTGATTCTTAGGTTCAGGTGGAGTTTGCTGTAGAGAACTGCTTATCTCCATCTGAACCTTAGAAGAACTTATCCAGGCGCGTAGCAGTGCTTATCTCCCACTTTGAAGAAGATGGGAGTATTAGCAATGGTAGCTGTTCGGATAAATCAATAAATGATATACGAAATATCATTGATAAAGATTTTACCAGATGGAATACTGAGCCTATACTTTTCTAATATAAAAAACTTAAGTATACCTACATCGTCAATACATATACCAGTGCGTATATACACACCTCAAATTGCTAGTAAGCTTCCTATAATTATTTATTCTCATGGTAGCAGCTGGATTGGAGGAAGCCTCAATACTCATGACAATATTTGCAGAAAACTTTCACAAAATACGAACGCAATTGTGATATCTGTAGACTACTGGCTTGCTCCAGAAAATCCTTTTCCAGCTGGACTTAATGATGTATATGCTGTACTCCAATGGACTTATAAAAATGCAGAAAGTATAAATGGAAATTCGGCACATATAGCTCTTGTAGGAGACAGTTCAGGAGCAAATCTTTCTGCAGCAACTTCTTTAATAGAACGCGATAAAGATGGTTCCCATATAGCTTGCCAGGTATTAGTATACCCTTCTACAAACATATTTGAATTAAACAGTAGATCCTGGTCTTATTTTGCTAACGATTTTAATCTTTCGATGACAGATATGCAAAAGTATATCTCTTTGTATGTGCCAAAAAAAGAAGATAGAATTAATCCTTATGCATCTCCACTCTTAGCAAAAAATTTTAAAGGACTTCCTGATACACTTATAATAACAGCAGAATTTGATCCTGTAAGAGATGAAGGAGAAGCCTATGCTAAAAAATTAAAAGAAGCTGGTGTTAAGGTGGTTGTTACTCGATACAAAGGTGTAACCCATGGATTCTTATTAATGAATCAAATTACAAGTGAATCAGATAAAGCTCTGAATGAAATTTCCTCATATCTTCAAAAAGAACTTTAATAAACATGAAAAATATAGATTCATTTAAATAGTTCTAATCTTTGTATAAACACTTATGAAATGAATATAAAATGTTTAAAGTTGGGTATAATAACTAATGTTCATAAAAATACTATGTTATCTCCTTAATATTGTTTCGATATGTTTTAACCAATAAAAGCTCCGGCAAATACCAGAGCTTTTATTAAATTATATTGGTTGTAAAAAATCAAATAAGGGTATTAACCTTATAAATATATAATATATAATTTTGCAATATGTGCAAATAAGCTATAAGCAAAAAAATATAGTGGCCTGTTAAGACCACTAATAAACTATCCCTATTTTAAAATATTTTGATTTTAAATAAATTCTATTAATTATTCTCTAGCTTCACGTGCTGGTGCAAAAGTTTTACATCCCCACCTACTTGTAACTCTGGATAAATAAAGTTAAAATTCGGAGTTGTATTTATCAAGTCAAAAATTCACTCTTTGCATCACCACTAATAGTAGTATAATACGAATATGTTTGCCCTGGTATTACTGCATTTGTTGAAGCTCCGCCATCAAGTTTTGTACTTATCGGTGCGGCTTGTACACTAGTTAATGATAATCCAGAAGTCAATACTAACCCGTAAATTACAGAAGATAAGACTTTTAATTTCTTATTCATACCTAGAATACATATACACTCCGCCAATGACAATTATACTCCCTATAATTTGTGAAACCTGTGGGATTTCCCCATAAATCAATACTGCCAGTATAGAAGCAAATACCGGTTCTAACAATTTAGCTGAAGATACATAAGAGGGACTTAAATACTTAAGACACCAGCTAAATACACTATGGCCTAATAATGTACAAGAAATGCCAAGTAAAAGTCCAAGAATGATTTCATTGATTCCATACCCATAGATTGGCGTATGACTTATAAAATCAAATATAATAAGTGTAATAAAACATGCACTATAGGTTACAAATGTGTATACCGTGGTGCTAAGATGATCCCTTTGTTTTCTACCAATTAATGTGTATACTGCAACCATAACAGCTGCAAGCAGTGCCAGAGCATCTCCATACAGTACATTCTTTCCACCGCCATAATCATTTGCGGCAATTACTATACTTCCTAAAAAAGTAATTATAATTGCAAGTATTCCATATCTATTTATTTTGCCTTTAAATACAAGCACAAATCCAAGGGCAGAAAAAATAACTTCCGTACTCACAAGCACTGTGGAACTGGCAACTGATGTAAATTTCAGGGATTCAAACCAAAGTGAAAAATGGACTGCCAGGAAAAATCCACTTACTATATTCCACAGAACATCATCTTTTTTTAATTTTAGAACTTCCCCACGAAATTTCATTCCTATTAAAGGAAACAGGATGAGAACTGTCCACCCCAAACGATATGTAGCTATAACCAGACTGGGAGCATTTGAGTATTTTATAAATATGGACGAAAAAGATACTCCAAATACTCCCATCAACAAAAGTGCTTTAGGGTTAATTCTAGTCAATTGTTTTTCCAAAATTTCTTCTCCCCTTATCAAACATTTCTTCTAATTTAAATAAAGCTTGTTTTCATTTTATCATACTCTTTTTCAATAAGAAATCCATATTCATGAGGATCATAATTATTTAGGATAAGTTTATTTAAACCTGTGATGTAGGCACTTCCTGTAATCTGCGGAATAATGGCCTTTCTTCCGCAAATTTCAATCTCTTTCGTTGCCATCCCTTTAAATATAGAACCGGTAATACCTTCATAAACGAATTCTTCCCCAAGACCTATTTTACCTTTTTCATAAAGATGGGCCAGTTTTGCACTGGTTCCAGTACCACAGGGTGAGCGATCTACCTGTGCATCTCCAAATATAACAACATTTTTTAAATTCGCTTCTGGATTATGGGACATTCCGTAAAATTCAACTAAATCTACTGTAGTTATATCCAGATATGGATGTGTAATCTCTATTGACTCATTTATTTTTTTTCTAAGTTTCATACCCAACTCCGTTAATAACGGTAAATTATTCTGTTCAATTTTAATTCCCATTCTTTCCGTATCAACAAGTACAAAAAAACTGCCTCCAAAGGCAATATCAAATTGTATCTTTCCATAAATATCCAGACTTATCTCCAAATCCTCTCTATATAGAAAAGCAGGAACATTTAAAATACTCACCTCTACTGCCCTTCCACTTTCAACTTTTACCTTAGCCCTAATTATACCCGAAGGGGTTTCCAATACTACATTTGTATAAGGTTCTACAATTTGGACTAAACCTGTTTCCACAGCTACAGTAGCTGTTCCAATGCTGCCATGACCGCACATGTTCAAATATCCGCCGCTGTCCATAAATATTACACCCAAATCGGCTTCCCCGCTTATAGGTTCTGTGACTACAGCTCCAAACATATCCCTGTGACCCCTGGGTTCCAATATAAGTGCTGTTCTGTAGTGGTCATAATTTTTTTCAAGAAATTTTTTACGTTCCATCATAGTTTTACCCTGTAATTTGGGAAAGCCCTGCAATATAATCCTTGTAGGCTCTCCCATAGTATGGGAGTCCACCGCAAGGAATGTTTTCTCGGCATTTTGTAATTTTGGTAAATACTCCATTACTGCCACTCACTTCCTTTTATGAGCATTAAACTACACATTATGTCTATATTCATAAGGTAACAGCCTCAATTGGCCAAAATGATCAAATTCCTCTATACATTGAAGCGAATCTTTAAGAATTCCCATCTGCATTTCCACATTATTTGGCTCACCTGCATTTGAGCCTATTGGTACATGGGCCGCCGCAATACGTGGGGCACCCTGCTGCTGTGCAATAGGGGGCAGTGCTGCAATTACAATACAGGACATGCCTGCTTCCTCACAAGCCCTTGTTACAATGGTAGCTGAACGGTGACAAGTACCACACCCTCCAGTACAGAGCACAATGTCTACCTCCTGTGCTTTAAGATTGGAGGCAATCTCGGGACCTGTTTCATTTTTAAACTTATCCACATTTCCTCCCCCTCCCATAAAACCATACATTTCATCTGCCAGACTTCCTATAAATCCTTCCTGAACCAGTTCACGCAATCTGTCAAGCGGAAACATTGCATTTACATCTTTATTGATATCAGAATTATCAAATCCTCCATGTGTAACCATAAGCTGTGAAGTTGGAGTATCACATGGAATTGGACGATAGGTGTAATCCCCTGCGGTATTAAAAGGTTTTTGATCCTTTTTATGAATTCCTCCTGCGGTTATAAATGCCACTTTACATTTATTTAAGGGTTTTGTAGGCGGTGTCCAAACTGCTTTTGGAGTGACTGGAACAAATATTTCCGATTTTAATCCTACTGCCGTTGTAAGTTTCATTTTATTTTCCTCCTCAACTCATAAATTCTTTTATTTAATTTAAATAGTTTGCATATAGCTGAAGTAAAATTGTACCATCTGTCCAATTTCAAGCTTCTTATCTGTAAATACCCATCTAAGCGGCACAGAAATTACACCAAGTCTTCCTTGAACATTCACTTTTACTGCAGTGTCATTTATCTCCACAATTTTTCCTTTAGTCAATATCGGACTTAACTCAATCATCTCCCCAATACCTCATCCACAATCTCCTGATTTTTTCCAATAACATCCTTGTTCCACTTTCGCTCCGCCGTTTCTATAGGAATACCTGCCATCTTTGTCTTTAACATAAGTATGGCTCTGTCTGCATCCTCCTTTGTAATGGAACTGCACCCTGCAATTTCATTTTCAAATCCATCTTCATCCTTATTAATTTCAACCATGGCATCCATATATTTGTTTCCAACCACAAGCTGCCCCTGATAAGCGCAAAAAGATACTCCCACCACTGGAATTCCTCTCATACCAATCTGTTCAATATGGGATGTAAAATCAATGTGGTTATTCCCAAAACCTTCAGTGGTAATAATGGCACCTTCCACTTCCAAAGTTTCTATGAGTGTTCCAAGCCTTTCTGAAACATAGTTCTTTTCATCATTGACCTGGGGACTTCCCACAAATACAACACCGACCAGATTTAACTCATCATCTTCTGCCAGCCCCTCCACTAAGGGTTCACGGAAATAATGTCTTGTCATTTCCTTGGTTGCAGGTCCAATACAAGTTAAAGCATGAATTGCACCATCCCGCACCTGGTTTGCTGTCATCATAATTGGAAGATTACCGAGATCTACATTCTTCTGGCCTCCCTGTATACCAGCAGGTTCCATAGGACAAAGTACATTATCATGCATAGCCCCCTGCCCCATAATTTCTTTGATTAAAACAATCCTTGGTCTTCCATATTTTTTTATGTCTTTACATACTTTCTCCTTTTCTACAGTCTCTTGAGTGTCCTTAATTATATTTCTAACTTCCTGAATAATTACATCTTCTGCAGAATGTGCTGCAAAAGGACCTCTTCTTTCCATTCCAGTACCACTTTGAACGACCACATGTACACGAATAATAATATCTTCCTCATCCGCACATCCCGGTCTTCCAAATTTCATCTTTTCATCCAGATAACCCTCGGAAGAACCAAACTCATGAATCTGAACACCTTCTTCATCAACACCTGTAAGCATAAATACAACACCATCTAATACATGAGAAATACCCTCACCCAGTTTCCCTTCCACTTTTGTAGAAACTGGACATACATCCATAATGGTTTCTGTAAAGACATGTCTATTATCTGGCGTAATGACATCCATTTTTAACTTCTTTACTAGGGGATCTGCCTCCATAGCCTTATTTATAATATCTTCATCTATAGTTAATACTCCACCTACAAAAGATGTTTTTGAGCCAATTTTTACTTCTTTCACTTTATAATACTTTTTCACTAAAGTTCTTATAACTTTATCTTCTATTGGTACTTTAGGTGATGCTTCCTCCACTGAAACTTGGTTTGTTATGAGATTAGCAGGTATATCCAGCTTTAGGCCTTTCAATTTTTCAATTTCAATATGAATCATCCCATTTTTAATTTCATGTATCTGAAGTTCCTCTGTGCCAACAGGTGTTTTATACTCTGTTTCTGATATTTCATTGATGTCATCCAACATATCTCTAGTAATTGAGGTTAAAGCATCAGCATCTTTTATAAGCGTTTTCCCCAGTACTTCTTCAATGGTAAGTCCATGGTCACTTAATGTCATAAGTCCCGCCTCTATCATATCCTCAAATAATGTTGGATCTTCCAAGTCATGTTCACCTATTACCAGCCCTTTTTTTCTCTGACAGCAAAAAATTGCCGGATCTTTTAAATGCTTTTCCACTATTTCCTTTGTAATTGACATATTTATTTCCCCCTGCCTTATTAATAAAAAGTATTAATCACGAAATATTCAATTTTCGTATCAATTTATGATTTACTGCCCTAAGTGCACCATCAGTACAATGATATACTGGAAGCTTAAGCTTTGGAGCACAAGACATCACTGTATTTGTACAATCACTGCAATTGCTAATTAATATTGCTTTAGCCCCTGTCTTTTTCAAAGCCATAACCTTCTCCACCTGTCCCGGACATATTCCTGGATTTTCACATTTATAACCCTTTTTTGTTTTTTGTGCTTGTTTACAATACTCAACTCCTACAACTTTCGATGTCATATCTTTTGCTATCTGTTTTAATCTTTTTTCATCTGCTCCACAGGCACATACTAAAAGCCCAATTTTATCAGGTCCTTTCAAAAAAGTTTCTGTTACAATAATTCCTCCTGTTGTTTTAATCACCGGAAAATCCACAGATATTCTCTTTCCCGTAAATGGTCCCCCCATTATAATTTCACCATATTCTGGATAACATCCCCCGGCTTTCTCTATCAGTGAACCAACTCTTGTACCAATTGGAACATCCTCAAATACTTGAATTAAATTATCTCGGAGTTTACCTGCCACTGTGATATCTTTGTCTATAAGAGGCTTTTTTTTATCTACCGCTTCATAAATCCTATAAATGGTTTCTGCATTAATCACAATAGCATTTGCTGCAGCAGGAAGCTGCTCAACATTCAAGGTTACATTCTCAACCTGCCTTATAACTGCTCTTTCTTCTCCCATAGGATACATATCTGGAAGCAGATAAATTTGAATCTTATTATCTGATATACATTTTTTCAATACTTCTATAGCCTTTTTATGTTTTCTCTTCATAGCAATTATTCCATATCCTGCATTAACCATTTCCATAACAATGTGTATGCCCCGAATTACTTCTTCAGCCTTTTTCTCTATCATGAGAATATTGTGGGTAAGAATTGGCTCACATTCCGCTGCATTTATTATAACTGTTCCTCCCTGCTTAAATGGCCTTTGAAGCTTTATATAAGTTGGAAATCCCGCCCCGCCTAAGCCCACAATACCCGCCTCTTCTACAAGCTCTAGTGGAGTCTTCCCTTTCAGTTTTACATATTCATAAGTATTGGCATCACATTCCTTTTCAATTTCGATGTATTTGTCCGTTATCCATAGAACTCTGCCATTTATGCTGGAGTGAATATTGCTTCCCACGGCTCCCGAAGTTTTTCCGGCTATAATTTGTCCACGATTTATTCTGTCCCCCATTTCGACCAGGGGTACTGATGGCATTCCCACATGCTGATTCATCAAAAATCTGTAACTTTCCATTTTGTTTCCCCTTTCTCCCTTTGAATTTTTTAATACAAATTATTAAATTGTTAAAATAACTCCTGGTTATTTGTGTTTTTAATCTATTTACACTATAATAATGCATAATGTGTAAATAGTAAAATTACAATTTAAAATACCAGACATCATTTTTTTTCATATCTAATTCATTAATGAAAGGAGAAAATGTTAAATGGATTTAAAAAAATATGAATTACTTGCAGACGTGGCTGAAAGTGGAAATTTTACCACAAGTGGTAATAAGCTTGGTTATACCCAATCTGGAGTAAGCCATATAATAAAGGGCTTGGAGGGGGAAATAGGCTTTCCCTTGTTTATTAGGACAAGACGTGGAGTATTACTTACAGATAATGGCAGACGAATTATTCCCCTTATAAGACAGCTTTTATCAGAAAATTCCCGGCTGGAACAGACAATAAATGCTTTAAAGGGTGTAAACATTGGTTCTATAACCATAGGCACATATTCAAGCATATCTATAAATTGGCTTCCTAAAATCATATATGAATTTCAAAAAAAATTCCCATATATTGACATACATATGAAAGAAGGCGGTATCGACGAAATAGAATTCTGGATTGAAAACAATACAGTGGATTTTGGGTTCTGCAGCCAGAGGAACTCCCAGAAATTTGACTGGATACCCCTCCAGGATGATCCTCTTATGGCTATATTACCAAAAGATTTTCCAATTCCTGAAGATGGATCCTATACAATTTCTAATCTCCATAATCAACCCTTTATCATCTCTGCACTTGGCATTGATTATGATATACATCTTGCATTAACAAAAGCAGGGGTAACCCCAAACATCCGTTTTTCATCAACAGATGACCATGCCATTATCTCTATGGTGGCTAATCATCTTGGTATAAGTATACTTCCAAATCTAATTATTCAGGGGTGGTCAAATCAGGTTATTACCCTGCCACTTAAACCATATTCCTCTAGAAGTTTGGGAATTGGAATAAAATCACTAGAACACATTTCCCCGGCATCTAAAAAATTTATTAAATATGCCAAAAGAATTGTGCAGAGTGAATTTAGCCGGTTATTCTAAATCAATCTGTTTAATTACAATGATTATGACACCGCTGCACCAACAAATTAACATTAGCACAATATCTTTATATAGTTATTGATAAAATAATAGTTGAAGTAATAAATTATTGACAAATTATTAAACAAATGATACTGTGTATAAAAGATTTACAAAAAGGGGGAATATATATGAAAAAATTACTAACAGCATTGTTGACAATAATTTTGATAGGAACATTAGCGGGGTGTGGTAATAGCAATGATTCAAAAAATACTACATCTTCCGCAGACACCTATACCGGTGAACTTCAAGGAGCTTTAAAGGATTATTCATTTAAAATTGGAACTTCAGGTACCTATGCTCCTTTTAGTTATTATGATACAGACGGAAAAACTTTAATAGGATTTGACATGGATTTTCTCAAGGAGCTTCAAAAACTGCTGGGTTTTAAAATTGATGGTACTATACAAGCTATGGATTACAGCCCGCTTACTACCTCTGTTGCAGAAGGAAAACTAGATATTGCTATGGCGGCTCTTTGTGCAACAGATACCAGAAAAAAAGTAATGAACTTTACTGAAACATACTATAATGCTGGAATGACAGTAATTGTCAATAAAGAAACTAGTCCAAAAGAAATAACGGGAATTGACAGCATAAAGAGTGGTAAATATACCGTTGCCGTAGAAAAAGGAACTGCGGGCAACTTGTATGTAACCAGTATCGGTGTACCTTCAAGCAGTCTTCAAATATATGATTCCATTACAACAGCTCATGAAGCACTAGAAATCGGTAAAGTGGACTGTCTGGTTTATGATGCTCCCGGCACAGCATACTACATAGCAAATAAAAAAGATTCAAAACTTAAAATGGTTGGAGAACAGTTTGCACAGGATCAGTCACCATACGCAATTGCAGTTTCCTTTAATGCTTCTAAAAAGAATCCCAAGTTGATGAGTATTTTAAATTCAGCAGTTAAAAAATTAAAAGAAGATGGAACCCTGACTAAGCTTGAGCAGAAATGGTGCAAATAACATAAAGCATACAAAATGTAGATTCATATTCTTCTGACAATTAAATTAATTATTTTAAATATTAACCATTAATAAATTTAAATTGTTCAGAAGAAACCCTTAATATTTTTTGACTCTTACGTTCTCATGTAATTATAACTAACTATTAAAGCAGCTTTTTACTTAATGCTTAAGGAAGGATGATATTATGGATTTGAGTTTTCTAAAAGTGTTGATGCCTATGCTTTTAGAGGGATTTAAAATAACACTGTATATTTCAATATTTGGAATTATTTTTGGATTTTTGCTAGGATGTATCACTGGTTTTGCACTTCAGTGCAAAAATAAAGTTGCAAAAGCTATTGCAAATGTGTATTTATGGATTATTCGTGGTACACCTCTGATTGTTCAAGCTCTGTATGTATACTTTGTTATACCCAAAATTATCGGACACGACATTAAAAGCAATATGGCAGGAATTATAGTAATATCTCTAAATGCAGGCGCATTTATTGCTGAAATAGTGAGAGGCTCTCTGGAGGGAATTGATCCTGGTCAAAAAGAAGCAGGACTGTCACTTGGTCTTACACCTTTTCAGACTCTACGACATATAATTGTTCCACCTGCTTTCTACTCCATGCTGCCTGCTTTATTCAATCAATTTATCATTACAGTTAAAGACACAGCAATACTTTCTGTAATAGTGGTAAATGAAGTAACAAAACAGATTCAAAATTATGCTGCAGTAACTTTTAATACAATACAGGCCTATACAGCAGGTGCACTATTCTATTTGATAATAATTTCCATACTTATTATTGTTCAGAAGCAAATTGAAAGAAGGGTTAAAATATGAATAGTTTGATAAAAGTGAGCAATTTATCTAAAAATTTTGGCGATCTGGAAGTACTTAAAGATATTAATCTGGAGGTTTCAGAAGGTGAAGTTATATGCATTATTGGCCCTTCCGGCTCGGGAAAGAGCACATTGCTTCGATGCATTAACCAACTTGAAATTCAATCTGGTGGAGACATTTATTATGATGGTAAAAATATATGTGAAAAGGGCAGTGATCTTCGAAAATACCGTGAAGAAGTTGGAATGGTATTTCAAAAATTTAATTTGTTCCCTATGAAAAATGTACTGAAAAATATTATGCTTGCTCCTATTTTAACAAAGAAAAAATCAAAACATGAATGTGAAAAGAAAGCAATTGAATTGCTTACCAAAGTAGGACTGGCAGATAAATCAAATGCCATGCCTTCCACTCTATCTGGCGGTCAACAACAACGTGTAGCTATAGCTCGTGCACTGGCAATGGAACCAAAAGTTTTACTTTTTGATGAACCCACTTCTGCACTTGATCCAGAACTTGTGGGAGATGTTCTTAAAGTTATGCGTCAGTTAGCTAATGAGGGCATGACCATGATAGTGGTAACTCACGAAATGGAGTTTGCCAGAGAAGTCTGCGACAGAGTGATTTTCATGGACGATGGATATATTGTGGAAGAAGATAAGCCAGAGGAAATCTTTACAAATCCAAAAAATCAACGTACAAAAACTTTTCTTGCAAGAATAGTGGGGTGATAATGACCATATGGATAAATATTATATAACAATTAACAGACAATTTGGAAGTCTAGGAAGACCAATAGCAAGAGAAATATCTTCCACACTCGGAATTGAGTATTATGATAGAGATATTGTAGAAGCAACATCAAGGAAACTAAATCTTCCCGTATCCACTATAAGCAGACATGAAGAAACAAGCTTTAAATCAAATTTTTTTAATATGCTTTTTCCTTTAGGAGATTCTTCAAAGAACAATCAAGATAAAATATTCGATGCTGAAAGACAAATCATACTTAATCTGGCTGATAAAGAAAGCTGTATTATTGTAGGTAGATGTGCAGACTTTATTCTAAGAGATCATAAAAACTGCATGAATATATTCATATATGCTCCAAAAGAAGCACGTTTTGAAAACTGTGTAAAAATATTAAAAATGGAATCGGAAGAAGCACGTAAAATGATTGCAGAAGTTGATAAGGCACGGGATAACTATTACAGAAATTATGCTGGATATTCACTGGAAGATATCAAGCATAAACATATCATGATTGACAGCAGTTTACTTGGAGTTCATGGCACAGCAGAAATTTTGGTTGAAATAATAAAAAAACGATTTGAAACATCCTAATATAGAATTTAATCAGAAAATTTTAGAGGACTGAACCCTGTATTGAACAGAACTTAGTCCTTTTAATTTGCCCCTAATAAGTTAATATGCCATCAAGTTTTACTTCTTGAACTCATCCAGAATTCTATAAGCACCTCCCCAGCAACTGCAAACAAAAATACTACCCAAGAGTATTTAAAGCCAATTACAAAGCCAAACACTACAAAAAGCGCTGCTGCAAATAACCAAAGTGCCCCGGACAAAAGCCCCCTTTGTTCCATAACTTTGGGATCTTTGTAGACTTTAGCATAATTTTCCCTCCACACTTTTTCTCTTTCCAGTACCCAGGGTTTATGTCTATCCTTTTCAGTAAGCAGTAGAAACACCAGCACACAAAGTCCCGGGATTACAAAAGGTATAAGACTTCCGGATACAGATTCAAGCACCACTCCTTTCATAAAATACAACGTAGCTGAAATACAAACTCCAAAGGCAATTGCAGCTGATGAAATTCCATATACCAGAGCACGCTTCCACTTCATAGGAAAATCACTGTCCGTTTCCTGGGTAAGACCCAAAAATACAAACATAGCTGTGGAGATTGAAATAAATACCGATAAAACAGATACTCCCGTAGATATATCACCTGTACTAAAATAAGCGGTAAATGCAGAAATTATTGCAAATAGTGCAATAGCACCTGCAATTACATACCCTGCAGCATGTTTTTTATCAATTGGTATTTTTGAATGTACATACATCTTGTCAATTACCTCCTTTCTCTTCTGGCGGCTGATCTGATCTGCAATCTCAGTAATATCACCTAATTCAGCCGATGCCTTATCAAAGGCCTGATCAGGAGAATCACCCTTGCTTTTAAATTCTTTAATACGCTCCTGCAAATTGATTGCAATTTCTTCCTTAAAATCCTTAAGTTCTGGAGTATCTTCATAATCTTGAAATAACCTATCTATATAAACCTGTACTTTCATATCCATTTATCATTCCCCCTCCAATAATTTATTGAGTATTCTCTGTGAAAATTCCCAATCTTCTTTATTTTGTCTGTACAGTTCCTTTCCCTTTCCAGTAATTCTGTAGTATTTACGGCGCCCTCCCTGGGATTCATCTCCCCAATAAGCAGTAATATACCCACCCTGCTCCAGCCTTCTATAACTTGAATACAAAGTTGCTTCTTTTAATTCAAACTGATTCTCAGCCTTTTCCATAATTGCTTTATGAATTTTATACCCATAACTGTCTCCTTTAATCAAAATGGATAAAACAATAGTATCTGTATGTCCCCGCAGCAGATCCGATGGTGTTTTTAAGTCCATCTTATCACCTCCCATTGTATTTCTTTGATTGCCCAATTACAATATATATCAAATTACTATGATTGTCAATATACTTTGATGGAGATTATATATTTTAAAAATTTATTACAGTTTGACTTATATAGAATTAAGTATTATAATGTGACTAAAAAGTCATATGACTTTTTAGTCACATTATATGGAGGTATAGTGTAATGCCCAAAAAAACATTTTTAAATTTGGAAGAAAAAAAGAAAGAAAGCATAATGCGTTCTGCTGTAAATGAATTTTCAGAGCAAGGTTTTGAAAAAGCAAATGTAGGTAATATAGCTAAAAACGCCAATGTATCAAAAGGTAGTATATACCAGTATTTCAACAATAAAAAAGAATTATTTTTCTTTTCAGTAAAATGGTCTACAGATTTTATCGGTAAAAAATATGGTAACCATTTTATCTCTGATACTAAAGATATAAATATTTTTGATTTATTCCATAAAAATTCTAAATCCCTGTGGGTTCAGATGAGAGAGGAAAGAAAACTTATAATATTTGTCCAGGATGTATTCCTTGGAAAATATAAAAATTTGACTGATGAATCCATGTCCTATATGATGGATATTTTAAATGAATATACACTAAAATTAATCCAAAATGGTAAAAAAAATGGTTCTATAAGAGAAGACATAGATGACAACATGCTTTCCATATTCATTACAGCAGTATCCATGGGATTTAAAGAACACATGATGAGAAACTCAAGGGAAAATGGAAGAGATATTGTAGATGAAGATTTTGAAATAAATGAGAAAGAAATTAAGTCCATGATTGAGCTTTTAAAGAATGGAATGGGAGGAAAATAAAATGTTCATGCAGGTTAATAATCTAAAGAAAAGCTATAAAACAGGTAATATAGTTACTCCTGTCTTAGACAATGTAAATTTGTCCCTTGACAATGGGGAAATTGGTGCAATTCTTGGTCCTTCAGGCTCCGGTAAATCCACCCTGCTCAACATAATAGGCGGGCTGGATTTTTGTGATCATGGATCAGTTATAGTAGATAACACAGAAGTCACCAAACTTTCAGATAAAAAACTTACTGAATATAGAAGAAAGAAAATAGGATTTATATTTCAGTTTTATAATCTTATACCCCACCTCACTGTAGGTGAAAATATTGAAGTTGTTTCAAATATAAGCAAACATCCATTGTCCACAGATGAGATATTAAAGGATGTAGATATGCTTGATAAAAAATACAGATTCCCGAATGAACTCAGCGGAGGTGAACAGCAGAGAACTGCAATTGCAAGAGCTATAGTTAAAAATCCATCCCTTCTTTTATGTGACGAGCCTACAGGGGCACTGGACTTTTTAACTTCAAGGGAAATATTGAAACTGCTGCAGAAAATCAACAGAAATTTTGGTACAACTATACTCATGATAACCCACAATGAAGCTATAAGTTCCATGGCCCATAGAATCTATAAAGTGAGAAGTGGAAAAATTTTAGAAAACAAAATAAATAAAAATATAATTCCTGCAGAAAGGATTGAATGGTAATGGTCATAAATAAAAAAATTAAAAGAACCATTATGGAAAATAAGTCACAATATATGGGTACTCTGCTGCTTATCATTTTAAGCTGTGTTCTATTTACTATGTTCAACTTGCTTTCCAGCAATATATCAAGTATATCCTCTTCTTTTGAAAAAAACTACAACCAGGAAGAT
Organism: Clostridium kluyveri; assembly: GCF_001902295.1. Taxonomy (NCBI): domain Bacteria; kingdom Bacillati; phylum Bacillota; class Clostridia; order Eubacteriales; family Clostridiaceae; genus Clostridium; species Clostridium kluyveri. The sequence goes on from NZ_CP018335.1 coordinate 2,626,425, forward strand.
GCAAATTTTATTCTGGATAAAAGATTAAACAATCTAGATTCTCTTAAGGCAAAATTCAACATGGACATAGAAGAAACTGTAACAGTTGATTATACAATATCAAATAACAACATTCTTAGGATATTCAGTCAAAATACAAAAATAAACATTCCCGCAATCATTGAGGGAAAAAACTTAAATGGAAATGATATTCTGATTGATCCTGCTTATGCAAAGGCAAATGCTCTCAATATCAATGACCATATAAAGATCTATGGGAAATCCTTTAAGATATCAGGCTTTATGTCACTGCCAAACTATATATACCCTCTGAAATCGGAAACGGATTTAATAAATGATCCAAATAGTTTTGGAATAGGGGTAATAAACAAAAAGGATTTTAGTAATTTTAAAGGTGGAAACAGTTTCTATAGTATAAAATTTAATGACAGTGAAGGAAATGTGGATTCTAAAATACTGCAGTTTAAAAACTATTTAAAAAGTCAAAATATAATTGTACTTCAGTGGACAAATACCAGTGAAAATCCAAGAGTAACCTACGTAAGTGCAAAGCTCAACAGCATAGATCAAATAAGTTCCTCCATGCCAATTGCCTTATTACTCCTAACTTGTATACTCACAGGAACTGTCATGTGGAGGATGTTAAAAAAGGAATCTGCAATTATAGGAACCCTTTATTCTCTTGGATATGACAAGGGGAAAATCACAAAACACTACCTTATGTATCCCCTACCCATTGCATTTACAGGTGGATTAATTGGAACCGTACTTGGAGCCATCTTCTCAAAACCCATGGTCAATTTAATGCTTCAGTATTTTAATATGCCTATGGACTCCATGAACTTTACTGCAAAATATATAGTATCAAGTATCCTTCTACCTGTAATTTTTCTGGGAACTTGCAGCTATTTTGTAATAAGATCCACACTTAAACATTCTCCCATACAGCTGATAAGAAACAACTACGGAAAAAATAAGGTAGGTTTTATGGAAAGAAAATTAAAACTTGACAGATTAAAATTTTCCACCAAGTTCAAGATCAGGGAACAGCTTAGGAACATACCCCGAAGTATATTTCTTTTATTAGGTGTTATATTTGCAACAATGTTTCTGCTCTTTGGATTTGCCGCCAAAAGTTCTATGGACTATCTTATGAAGGATGCTTTTAATGAATCATTTAAATATAATTACGCCTACATTTTTAATTCTATCCAAAGTGAAGAACCTGCAACAGGTGAAGCCTTTTGCGAAATACCCCTAAATTTGAAATATAACAACAAGATGAATATAACTCTATACGGAATAAGCCCCAATTCAAAATACGTTTCATTGAAAGATAGTGCAGGAAATAAGTTGGATACGGATAAAGTTATTATTACAAGACCCCTTGCAGACAAACTTGGATTAGGTCCAAATGATACCATAAATGTTATAAACAAGCTCGATTCAAAAGAATACAATATAAAAATAGATGATATTGCAGAAACTTATTTGGGGCAATATGTATATATGCCAATAGAAAAATTTGACCATATGTTTGGTTATCTGCCTAACAGCTATATGGGCCTTTGGAGTTCAGATAAACTGAAAATTCCAGAAGGCAAGCTACTTACTACTGCTTCAGTGGAGGATATAAAAAAATCTTTTAATGCAATGATACAGCCCCTTAAATTAACCATAGGCTCCATATCAGTTATATCCTTCATAATAGGGCTCATAGTTATATATGTAGTAACTTCTTTAATCATAGAAGAGAACAGAAAAAATATAGCACTGCTTAAAATATTGGGCTATAGAAAAAAAGAGATTTACTCCCTCATATTAAATAGTTCTTCACTTATGGTTTTAGCAGGTTATATTCTGGGAATACCACTGATTCTTGTATTTTTGAACTCACTATTTAATTCTGCAGCCAAAGACATGAGCATTTCATTTCCTGTAACTATAAACTATATATACATCATTTTAGGGTTTATCATAATATATCTGACCTATGAATTATCCAAAGCTCTAAACAGGAAGAAAATCAACAGAATTTCAATGACTGACTCTTTAAAATCGGAAAATGAATAAAAAATATATTCATGAAAAGCTGCTTCAAAAAATTTTTGAAGCAGCTTTTCATAATTTTTCCATAACTGAATTAACATAAGTTATTATTTCATCTATATTCTTCTTTCTTGTAAAATCCACCGGTTTGTCATACACGGCAAGCATACCTATTTCATCAGTTGTTAATTCTTCTTTCTTTTTATTCTTTATCTTCCATTTCAGTAATGTCATAAGAAATTTATCAAAAGTGTTCAATTTACTATAATTAAATCCTCCCCTTAAATAAAAGAACTTAATATATTTTTGTTGATCTAAAGTAAAATTTTTACCTTTAACTTCACTTATTACACTATCTCTTGGTGGTGATGCCCCTGTTGCAAAAACAACTATCTTCTTATCTTTAAGTTTATCAATATTTTTGGTTATTAACCCTACCCCATTTATACCTACTGCATACAAACTCCCTCCATAAATTATGATATCATATGCAGTCAGCATATTTATAGTAACTTTTGATATATCAAAAATATCAGCCGATAACTCTTCTGCAATCCATTCTGCATACTTCTTTGTAAAACCTGTTTTTGACTTGTATATTACCACAGTTTTCATTATTCATACCTCATCATAATCTGATACATAACTATTTACAACTTCAGCCCATTTCTAAAATAATAATATCATCATATATATACATTTACAATAATTTATCCGATCGCTACCATTGCTAACCCCCACTATCTTCTATCAAAGTGGGGGATAAGCACTGCTACACGCTTGGATAAGTTCTTCTAAATATAATACATAAAAATATTGACATATGGTTAAAAATACTATATTATAATGTTATGTCAAATATATAAAACAGTATATTAAAAGGGAGTAATTGAAAATATAATGTCAACATTACGATTGATTCTCCAATCTGGCATTATATACCAATTTATTGGTTATAAGACTTTTAATATAATTTTGGATTTTATCCAGAATTATATTGAAGGTCTTTATTTATTTTATAGGGCAGGTGATTTCATTGAAAAATTTTTATCAACAATCTATCTCAGAAGTTTTGGATATTTTAAAAGTTTCTCCCAATGGATTAAAGGATTCAGAGGTAGAAAAAAGGCACCAGGAATATGGATACAACAAACTATATGAAAAAAATAAAAAAAGTATATTTCAAGTTTTTTTGGAACAGTTTAAGGATTTACTGATAATCATACTAATAGTAGCTGCCACTGTTTCAATATTTTTAAGCAATGTTGAAAGTGCTCTAGTCATATTTGCAGTTATAATTCTTAATTCAATTTTAGGTACCATACAGCAGATTAAAGCTGAAAAATCACTGGATAGTTTGAAATCTCTCTCTTCCCCTAGAGCAAAAGTGCTGAGAAATGGAACACAGGTAGAAATACCTTCTAGTGAAGTTGTAGTAGGAGACATATTGTATCTAGAAGCAGGAGACTATGTAAGTGCAGATGGCAGAATAATAGAAAATTACAGTATCCAGGTAAATGAAAGTTCACTTACAGGAGAATCGGAAAATGTGTCAAAAACAACAAATACAATAGAAGAGGAAAATGTACCTATTGGAGATAGAAAAAATATGCTTTTTTCCGGCAGCCTTGTAACCTATGGAAGGGCGGTTATGGTTGTAACCAGTATAGGTATGAATACGGAACTTGGAAATGTAGCTTCTCTTTTGAAAAATACTGAAGAGAAAAAAACACCCCTTCAGGTAAATTTGGACAATTTCAGCAAAAAGCTTTCAACCATCATACTTATCATATGTGCTTTAATCTTCATTTTAGATGTATTTAGAGGATACTCAATCATAGACTCCATAATGTTTTCAGTAGCGCTGGCAGTAGCAGCCATTCCTGAAGCTTTAAGCTCCATTGTCACCATAGTTCTTGCCCTGGGTACTCAAAAAATGGCCAAAGAAAACGCCATTATAAAAAAACTCAAGGCTGTAGAGGGACTGGGAAGTGTTTCCGTAATATGTTCAGATAAAACAGGAACCCTGACACAAAATAAAATGACTGTAAAAAAACTATATGTGGACTATAAAACATTGAATTCCAAAGATTTAGATATGAACAATGATATAGAGAAAAAAGTTGTACTGATGAGCATATTGTGCAACGATGCATCCTCATCTAGAAAAGACGAAATAGGGGATCCTACCGAAGTTGCACTGGTGAATTTAGGTAAAGCCTATAATATAGATGAATTGTCATCCAGGGAAAAATACCCTAGAATAGACGAGATTCCTTTTGATTCAGAAAGAAAATTAATGAGTACAGTTCATAAAGTAGATGACAAAATTTTAATGGTAACAAAAGGAGCTTTAGACGTACTGATAAACAGAGTTTCAAAAATACAAACTTCAAGTAAAATAAAGAATATAACAATGGAAGATAAATTGAAAATAGAAAATGCAAATAAAGATTTCTCCAGAACCGGTTTGAGAGTGCTGGCCACAGCCTATAAAGAAATAGATACTGATAAAACCAAAATAACTTTTAAAGAAGAAGATGATCTGATTTTTGTGGCATTGATAGCCATGATGGATCCACCTAGAGAAGAATCTGCTGAAGCTATTTCAGACTGTATAAGAGCAGGAATCAAGCCAGTGATGATAACTGGAGATCATAAAATAACAGCTTCTGCCATTGCCAGAGAAATCGGCATTTTAAAAGATGAAAGTGAAGCTGTGGAAGGATATGAACTGGATCATTTAAGTGAAGGGGAACTTAAAAAAAGAGTGGAAAAAATATCTGTTTACGCCAGAGTATCTCCAGAACACAAAATCAAAATAGTAAGAGCATGGCAGGATAGGGGAAATATAGTTGCCATGACAGGAGACGGTATAAATGACGCTCCTGCCCTTAAACAGGCGAATATCGGAATAGCAATGGGTATAACAGGCACGGAAGTATCCAAGGATGCAGCTTCTATGGTTTTAACAGATGATAATTTTGCCACCATAGTAAAATCAGTTTCAAACGGAAGGAATATATATAACAATATAAAAAACTCCATTAAATTTTTACTATCTGGAAATACAGCAGGAATACTGGCAGTACTATATACTTCTCTAGCAGCTTTGCCAATGCCGTTTACTGCAGTTCACTTGTTATTCATAAACCTTATTACAGATAGTCTTCCTGCAATTGCCCTGGGGCTGGAACCTTATAAAAATAACGTTATGAAAGAAAAGCCCAGAAATATAAATACCCCTATTCTGACAAAAACTTTTGGAAAGGAAATATTGACTGAAGGCCTAATTATTGCCGCATGTACCATAACTTCCTTCTATATAGGATTAAATACGGGAGATAAAATACTTGCAAGTACCATGGCATTTTCCACATTATGCCTATCAAGACTATTCCATGGATTCAACTGCCGATCTAATGAGTCAATTTTTAGAATTGGTATATTTTCCAATAAATACGTATGGATTGCCTTTGGATTAGGACTGGTACTTTTAAATTCAGTGCTATTTACACCTTTATTGAGAAATATATTTGAAATTGAAGAACTTACCCTAAATCAACTTGGTATTATATACCTGATGTCTTCTATACCTTTTATATCAGTACAAGCTTACAAATTTATATTTGTGAAGTCTGCAAAGACCCATTAAAAACGTTTGATACAAAATACCCACTACTATTTAGTGGGTATTTTATACATCAGATATCACTTTTCAATTTTAATCTATTAAACTTAAGTCTCTTATATTTTCTGCCACAAGAGTACGAGTCTTTATGGAATGGATTATCAAGTGATTCTTAGGCTCAGGTGGAGTTTGCTTGTAAGGAATACCTTTCTCCAGCTGAACCTTAGAAGAACTTATCCAGGGGTGTAGCAGTGCTTATCCCCCACTTTGAAGAAGACTATACATTGTACACAACTTTGGAAATTGGAAAAACTATTCAAGTTATTATGAAATAAGGGTTTCATAAATGGCAACTGGAAACTATATTCTGGTAAAGCATCATTACTTGGTTAACCATGGAAATATATTGCCATAAGTTTCCTTTCAAACTCTTATTAAGCTAGCTTTTAAACCATTTTATGGCTCTTATTTAATGACTACCAATTTGTTACCAATGATATGTGCAATGTATAGCTTTGAAGAAGATGGGGGTATTAGCAATGGTAGCCTTCGGATAAAAATGTTAAAGGTCAAGATAACATTATTCTTTTAAATCTATAATATTTACACTAAAGTGTTCATTCGTATTTAAATCCTTAACCTGTATCTTATCATCTTTATCCGTACTTATACTTTCAAGCCACACAGGATTATTTTTATACTTTACTTCTATAATTCCTTTAGATTCAAGTATTTCTTTCACCCTATTTTTATCCAAAACTATCATCTCCTATATATAGCTTTACATATAAATTGCTGAATTATACTCCTCACAGAGATCTTCTCTGCACAAAATAATAAAGTTAATCAAATTCTTCTAGAATTTAGGTGGAGTTTGCCTATAAGAGCTGATCTACTACTAAATTTATTAATTTCAAAATGAATATTAAACCAATTCACGTTTGCAATAGGACAAAATTGTGAGGACTACAAACAAAGGAATGGAAATAATCGCTGCGCCAATTATTACATATGGTGCCCATAAACTAAAAGAGCCTAATTTAAGAAAGGTAAGTCCCACAAGTTCACAGCCAAAACTATTTCCAAGACCTGTACCCCCAGATGGCAAAATCATTCTAATCCAATTCATAATATTGCTTCCAGAAATAGAACTAAGTATAAGGGGCAATATACAAAATACAATACTTATTATAATTGAATTAGCTGTATTCTTGCATCTTGCAGATAAAAACAGTGTAAAGCTGACAACTGCAATAAGTGTCAACATGCCTGCAGTTGCAGTAATCATCTGGGTTTCACCAACACTTACAGCAGGCAGGCAGATAACTCCTACACTTTGAAGTGATGCCTTTAGACTATCCCATCCAAACACCTTGTTTTCAATAATACTAAATATAGAAATACAAATTGCAAAGGTTATGCTGCAAATTAAAATAGCAGAAATTACTTTACATACAGAAAGTTTTGCTTTGCCATATTTAGTACACCTCAATATACTGTCTGCCCCTGTCTGATATTCTGCAGAGAATATTGGAGCAGTAATAAATGTGCATATAATTACTAAAAGAAAAATCAACATAATAAGATAGCTTCCGGCATCACTGCTGCCATAGCCATATATGAATTTAAAAGGTTTATCTACTTTTTCATACATGGAAAGTGCCTTCCTTTGTGATACAGGATCCAAAACTCTTTCTTTTATTTGTTCAGTATATTTTTTATAGAAATTTGCCGCAACCTCTTCGGGAGAAATCTTACTTAAATCTGCAGGTGCCTTTGTATTTGGATCCGCATATACACTCTCCAACCGATATATTATATATTGAACCGGAAGTATTTTTTCATTATAGATATCTTGGGGGATATCGTCACTATAAATACTTCCATATTTCTTTGTGACTTCCTGATAATTTTCAACTGCTTTATGTATTTTATCTGGTGTGATCTCTCCCTGTACCATCAGTCCTTTTTGGGCTTCTATAGCTTTTATTCCAGAAATCGATACCTGCTCTCCATCTTTATCAACATAAGTATAATGGACATATGATATGGGAAAGTATGCCATAATTCCAGTCAATAAAATGGCTGCCAACAGCAAAATCCATGTTGAACGAGTTCTTAGCACCCTCTTCAATTCCAAACAAAAAATGCTCATATCAAATTTTCTCCTTTCCTGTTCCATCTTGAGGGAAAAGCCATAAATACAGATCCTCAAGCCGTGGAACAGCATGTTTTGAATCAGGTACATCTGGTGTATTTGACAAATACCTGATAGAAAGATTTCCATCTTCCTCATTTAGTACATTCACAATGCGGGCAATTTTTTCATAATGGATAAGTTGTCTAGGTGATATTATGCTCTCCCATACCTTTCCTTCAACAGTTTTTACAAGTTCTTCAGTAGTCCCCATGGAAATAATTTCTCCATCTTTCATAATTGCATTACAGGTAGCAATATATTCCACATCGGAAACAATATGAGTAGAAATCAACACAATTCTATTCTGTGCAAATTCAGAAATAAGTTTGCGAAATTTTACACGTTCCCCTGGATCGAGACCACTGGTTGGTTCATCTAATATTAAAACTTCCGGATCATTCAAAAGGGCTTGTGCAATACCTACCCGTCTCTTCATTCCTCCAGAAAGTTTAGAAATTTTCTTTTTTCTGACTTCAGTAAGAGTAAGTATTTGAAGCAATTTATCTATTTTTGCCTTTGTATCATCTTTAGTAAGACCTTTTAAAGCAGCAATATATTTCAGATAATCCATCACTGTAAATTCAGGATAGAAACCAAAATCCTGGGGTAGATAACCTAAAATATCACGATAGGCTCCCTTAAGTACACCAATTTCAATTCCATCATATAATATCCTTCCCGAGGTTGGTACCATAATACCAGCAATCATTCTTATTAAAGTAGTCTTTCCGGCACCATTTGCACCAAGAAGTCCCCATACACCAGAGGATATATTCAAGCTTACATTGTTAACAGCAATTTTATCTTTATATTGCTTGATCAAATTACAAATTTCAAGTTCCATGGTTATCACTCCAATCTAGAAATTAAATTTATTAAACGACAGAATAATCATACATCTTGTTTGATTTCGCTATTAATTGATATACTTGAAAGGCAAGAATTACTGCAAAAAAAATACTAAGTACAATCCATCCGATTAAGGATGTTCTATAGTAAGCCTGTGGTACTAATGTATGGAATAAGAACTGCAGAGGTAATACAAGCAAACAGAAAATTTCACAAATAAATACACCATATTGCTTATGATTACAGCCGAGAATAAAAATACAACCACAACAGCATATTAGGAATGGCAATAGTAAATAGAATATTATAAAAATAGTGGAAATATTCACTTTATTCAACATAATAAGAGCAATAGTAATCAAAAAAGCACTGTCCCCAATAGCAACAATAATTAGTCTGCTTGATACTAATTTAGATATTGACATACATGCAGCTAATTCCACTTCATACATCCTGTATTGTCTTGATCTATGGAGAAATGGTAAACCAGTTATAGTAATAAAAACTGCATAGAAACAAAGCAGATCCGGAATATGACGATTTACAATATATTGAAAATCTCCATCAAAAATTATATTTAGCATCAAAGACATCAAAATCAATATTACTCCCTGATACATCCATACTTTTCTACCTATAAATAAAATTTGACGAAATAAAAATTGAATATAGCCAATTCTCTGTCTTCCTTTATAATTTTCATATTCTTTACACACTACGTTGATAGTCTCATTAACATGATTCTGTGAATATATTGGGTATGTATTAAGAACCTTTTTTAAATCCAAACATAGTTTTTTATTCATGAGCCTATTCTCCTTTTCTAACATTTTTCTTAATTTGTTTCAGTGCCGCCCGTAAACGGGATTGTACAGTCCTAAGTGGTATATTTTCTATCTCTGCGATTTCTCTTATGGATAAATCCTGTGCAAATCTTAATAATACAATTTCTCTATATTTTTCAGGTAAATTTTCCACCAGACACTTCAAGTCCAAATCAGATTCAGTCTGTGCAAATCCATTTTCCATATATGCCAGATTTTCAGGCAGAGACTCCATTCCCTTTTTGCGCCAAATATCAATACATACATTTGAAGCCACTTTATATATATAAGATTTAAATTTTCCACAATGAATATATTTTTTAAAATAGCGAATAGTCTTTAAAAATGTTTCCTGAGTAGCATCTTCTGCCGCTTGACGATTTGGTGTATGCCAAAGGCAGTATCGAAATACATCTGGATAATAAAGATTAATCAAATCTTCCAAACAAGTTGTATTGTCATTTTCAATTTTGTGTAATATATTATATTCTCGAATCAAGTTTTATCCTCCTAAATATCCCTCAAAAAACATCCTCTATATTATATAACGTTTATAAATGCCCAAATGATTTAAAAATTATCAATTAGGTCCAAACTATTTATCTGAAGAAAGATAATATATAAAATCATTTGTGATTTTCTACACTAAAAAAGTGCAGTCACAATGTCAATGACTGCACAAAATATAACTATATTAAATATTAACCGTCTTCATAGCTCTCATGGAATTCAGCACCGCAAGTAAAGTTACTCCCACATCACCAAATACAGCTTCCCACATGGTACCTAAACCAAGTGCTATAAGTACCAATAAGATTACTTTAATGCCTAATGCAAAAATTATATTTTGCATTACGATGTGTCTAGTTTTCCTGGCTATTTTTATGGCTGAAGCAATCTTTGAAGGCTCATCGGTCATTATAACTACGTCAGCAGCTTCAATTGCAGCATCAGATCCTATTCCTCCCATTGCTATACCTATATCCGCTCTGGCTAAGACAGGAGCATCATTTATACCGTCCCCTACAAATATTAATTTGCCCTTTGATGATTTTTCTTTATCAAATGATTCCATCTTTTCAACTTTTTCGTCTGGAAGAAGTTCAGTATAAACTTCTTCTAATCCTAACTGTTTTGCAACTTTAGTTCCAACTGTCTTATTATCGCCAGTGAGCATAACTATTCTCTTAATACCTATATCCTTTAATGCCTTAACCGCTTTTGCTGAATCTTCCTTAACTTCATCAGATATTATTATATATCCCGCATATACTTTATCCACAGCAACATGAACTGCTGTACCCACTGTCTCAACCTGTTCATAAATTATATTTTCTTTGTTCATCAGTTTATAATTACCCGCTAACACTTCTCTACCTTGAATCACAACTTTCACGCCATGACCTGATATTTCTTCATAGTTTTCTATTGAATCCTTAACTATTTCCTTTCCATAAGCGTTTAATATAGAAGTTGCTATTGGATGGTTAGAATAACTTTCTGCATAGGCCGCATAAGCTATAAGTTCATCTTTTGAAATATTGTTTTGTGATTTTACCTCCGTTACCCTAAATACACCTTTTGTAAGTGTCCCTGTTTTATCAAATATTACACCTTCCACACTATTTAAAGCCTCAAGGTAATTTCCACCTTTAACAAGTATCCCATTCTTTGAAGCCCCACCTATTCCTCCAAAGAAACCAAGAGGTATAGATACCACTAAAGCACAAGGACAAGATACTACTAAGAATGATAATGCTCTATATATCCACTGTGAGAAAGTAGCACTTTCAATAAATAATGGAGGTAGTACAGCTAAGGCTATGGCTGAAAAAACAACAATAGGGGTATAATATCTAGCAAACTTTGTAATAAAATTTTCAGTTGGCGCTTTTTTACTACTTGCATTTTGAACTAAGTCAAGTATCTTTGCAATAGTAGAATCTCCAAATTCCTTTTCTACTTTAATAGAAAGCAATCCATTTTTGTTAATAACTCCCCCCAGTATACTGTCTCCTACTCTCACTTCTCTTGGGACTGACTCGCCAGTTAAAGCAGATGTATCTACCATTGAATTCCCTTCAACTACTTTACCGTCTAGAGGTACTTTTTCTCCTGGTTTCACCAATATGATATTGCCCACACTAACCTCTTCCGGTGATACTCTTTTAATATCATCACCTATCTTTAAATTAGCAAAGTCAGGTCTTATATCCATAAGATCCGTAATGGACTTTCTCGAACGATTAACAGCTATTCCCTGAAACAGCTCTCCTAACTGGTAAAAAAGCATAACTGCCACACCTTCTGGATATTGGCCGATAGCAAAAGCTCCAATAGTTGCTGTACTCATTAAAAAATTTTCATCAAATATTTGACCCCTGCTTATATTTTTCAATGCTCTTAAAACTACTTCTCCCCCCACAAGTATATAGGTTATTAAATACATTATCAGTTCCATGACATTTGAGAATTTAAAAGCAGTTGCTATTGCAAAAATTACTGCACCGACAACCAATATAACCATTTTCTTTTTGCTGTTTTCTTCGTGCTCTTCTTTACGTTCATAAATTTTATTTTCAATCTCAACAACATTGACATCTGGTTCTATTCTTTTAACAATTTCTTTAACTTTAAGAATAATGTCATTTTGCTTAGATGGATTCTCTATATCTAAGATAAGCTTTGTGTTCACAAAATCTACCGTGGCAGATTTTATGCCCTTTATATTATTAGATTCTTTTTCTATCCTTGCAGCACAGTTTCCACAGCATAATCCTTGTAATAATACTTCTTTCCTCAATTGTTTGTGTAGGCTTTTTTCAATTACCTTTACATCAGGTTCTAGTTTTTTTACCACATCCTTAGCCGCTGCAATCAGTTCTTTTGTTCTATTAATTTCCCCGATCTCTAAAGTTAACATCTTAGTTGCAAAGCTTACATTAACAAAGTTGATTCCCTCTATTTTGCTAACCTTCTCTTCTATCTTGGCAGCACAGTTAGCACAATCCAATCCTTCCAATACAAACTCTTTTTTTACATTGGAGTCAAATTCCTTTGGTGTAACACTAGCACTACTTTTAATAATATTTTTAGTTACTAATTTTATATTGCTCTTGTTAGGATTTTTAACTACTTTATCCATTCTCCCTTCCCCCTAATAGTTCAAAATTTTTCCCATATATAAGTTAATACCCAGTAAAAAAACCTTACTATGCTCATCATCTAAAATAAATAATAATCTGCTTTTCCATAATTCCTACATCTTTTATGAACACATAAACATATGAGTGATTGTTCATATGTTTATTATATGTAATTATCTTATTAATGTCAATAAACTATGAAGTTCTTTAAAATAGGAGGTTAGATTATTTAAATCTGACCTCCTATTTTTGTATTGAAGTAGATTGGTATGGTTTTATATAATATTGCTCCATACATTAGTCAGCCTTTTTCCATTGTCTTCATAGTATATATATGCTGGCTGCCAGTAATTCCCTATATATTCACGCTGACGAGTGTTTACAGATACAATTATTTTATTTGGAATATCTGTTTTGGATATTTTTATTATATTATATCTTCCTGGGACACCTGGCCATAAACCATTTTTTCCAACGCTTAAAGCTCCGGCTCCAATCATAATCATGTTGGGATTTATATTTTGAGGATTTAAATAGTCAAGGCTTATACTTCTATGAACATGACCATGTAAATAAATCTTGAAATTCTCATTTTGCAGTACATTTGCAAAAGGAATATTATTGTCATAGCCACTTATAATATTTACAGGATGATGCCCTACTGCTATTTTTATTACGTTATTTTGAGGCAGTTGTCTTGAAGCTTTTATCAAACCTTCCGTATCAAAATAAGTTATTTTACGATGAAAATGGTCAATTTGAGCTGAGGTATTCAGCATAAAAAATGCTAATTTTTTATTATCTATAAAATCTCCTAGTATGACTTTAAGCTGTTCTTTAGGATTCTCTGGAAAAGGTACTTTATATAATCTTTCATATAGATATTTACTATAGTTTGTAAATTTTTTATACCACTCTTTACTATCTCTTCTTAAATAAAATAAGTCAGTTCCAATATTAGTAACTACTTTATCTTTAGGCCTTGGAGTGCCAATGGCTAGATGATAGCTGCTCATAGTAATATTCCAACTCAAATCATGGTTTCCAGGTACTATAATTATATTTTTATATGGTACATTAAGCTGTTTGCTCAATATATCTATAAAATGAAATGCCTTCTCAAAGGATGCTTCTGAATTACCACCTTCAACAAAATCTCCACTAAATACTATATAGTCAATATCATTTAAGTTTAAACTGTTTTCAGGATTATCAAAATAAACCTTTTTTAAATCAATAATTAAAAGATATGCCTCATTTTTTTCATCCAGATCCAGTATATAGTGTAAATCACTTAGGTCTAGTATTATTCCTTCTCTTTTAGCCTCTCTACTAATTTTCTTCTGTAATGGAGTTTTTACTTTTTCCTTTAATTTATAATCCACAGCCTCATCCCCAAATTTAATAGTATTTAATTTCTAAAATTTCTATATTACTACTATATAATACTCATCAACGAAGACAAGGTTCTAATGATTTACTTTCATGTCCTAATCTTAAAACTTGGAGAATATTCCTATGATATCTCTTGATAATTCTCTTGATTTTATATGTATTATTAACTCCTCAATGGCAGCTATACTTGCAGTAACACAAATCACATATCCTATAATATTTATATCCAAAAATCTATATGGATATGGAAAACAGAACAAGAGCAATCCTGTTATTTTATTGGCATATGTATGAAGAATAGCAAAGGTATGATATTTGAGATAGACTATAAGCAGTGAAATAACTCTAATAAAGAAAATCCATATTATCCATATTAACATTTTCATTGGAATGCGTATTATTGGTAAAAAGACAATAATTGCAGAACTCATAAACATAATATCTCCAATACTATCAAGTGAGCTTCCCAGCCTACTTGTTGAATTAGTTTTTCTTGCAATATATCCATCAAAAATATCACTAAATCCACACATGGAATACACAATCCAAAATAAAGGACTAAATGGTTTTAGAAATAACAAGCTTACAGATAATACCATTCTTAATATGGATATAATATTGGGTATACATTTCATACTATTTTCCCTTCAAAGATTATTAATATATAAAAAATAATAGTCTCAACGGATAATTGAGAGCTACTATTTTTTCAAACTTTCCATAAAAATATTATCTTATATGTTTAATCATCTATTTTTTGAGGTTCATCATATTTTTTATCAAAGGTTTCTACAGTTAAACTCTTCATTCTTTGATCTTCATAGGGTTTATCATTATAATCTCTTTTCTGTGACACTATTTTGTCTACTTCTTCAATACCTTCTATAACTTTTCCAAAGGCAGCATACTGTCCATCCAGGTGAGGTGCATTATTTGCCATTATAAAAAATTGTGAACCTGCCGAATCAGGAGCCATTGTTCTAGCCATAGAAATCACTCCTTTTTCATGCTTTAAATCATTTTTAAAGTTGTTAGATGAAAATTCACCTTTAATTGAATAACCTGGGCCTCCCATTCCTGTGCCTTCAGGATCTCCTCCCTGAATCATAAATCCTGGTATAACCCGGTGAAAAATTGTACTATTGTAAAATCCATTTTCTACCAATGATATAAAATTATTTACAGTATTAGGTGCAATATCTGGATAAAGCTCTATTTTTATAAATTTCCCATTTTCCATTTCAATTGTAACTATAGGATTTTTCATTTATTTACCCTCTTTCTATAATATGTAATACAGCATATGCCGCATTTATACAATAAACTTTATTAAAACTACTGTCAAGTGGATAATTTTCATTAACTAAATAATTCATTTTGAAAATTAATCCATTTATATTATAATATTAGTAAATTTAAATACATTGGAGGAATATCATATGAAATTTAGTGAATTCAAATATGAAAGACCCAGCTACGATGAAATCAAAAAGTCCATTAATTCTCTTGTGGATGAATTAAAATCAGCTAATAGCTGTGAAAAGCAGCTTGAATGTATAAACCATATAAATAATGTAAGAAATCACCTACAGACCATGGGAACCCTGGCTCAAATAAGACACAGTATAAATACAAAAGATGAATATTATGATAAAGAGAGAAGCTATTGGGATGAATATTCTCCCCTATACGATGAACTGGACTTTACATTTTACAAAGAACTGGTCCAATCAAAGTTCAGAAAAGAATTAGAAAAAAAACTTGGCAGACAATTTTTCATCCTGGCTGAATTTTCTTTAAAATCTTTCTCACCCAAAGTAATAGAAGACCTTCAGCTTGAAAATAAATTGTCATCGGAATATACTAAATTGCTGGCTTCTGCAAGGATCCCCTTTATGGGTGAAACAAGAAATTTATCTGGTCTCACCCCATTTATGCAAAGTAAAGATAGACAAATAAGAAAAAATGCTTCAGATGCCAAATATAAATTTTTTACAGATCATGAAAATGAAATTGACAAAATATATGATGATCTGGTAAAGGTGAGAACTAAAATAGCACAAAAATTGGGCTTTAAAAACTTTGTGGAACTAGGTTATATAAGAATGAAAAGAAGTGACTACACTCCTGAAATGGTAGCTGAATTCAGAAAGCAGGTGGAAAAGTACCTTGTACCTGCTGCCTCAAAACTTTACAAAAGACAACTGGAAAGGCTTGACCTTGATACTCTTACCTACTATGATGAAAAATTTGAATTTACAACAGGAAATGCCAAACCAAAAGGCAGTCCACAATGGATAGTTTCAAATGCCAGTAAAATGTACTCTGAATTATCTGCAGAAACCGGAGAATTCTTTAGATTTATGCTGAAGGGAGAACTTTTAGATCTGGTAACTAAAGAAAATAAGGCTGGAGGTGGGTACTGCACCTATATACCAGAGTATAAGGCACCTTTTATATTTTCAAATTTCAACGGAACTTCAGGAGATGTGGATGTTTTAACCCATGAAGCCGGCCATGCCTTTCAGACTTATCTATCCAGATGGATTGAAATTCCAGAGTGCATATTTCCAACCTATGAAAGTTGTGAAATACATTCAATGAGCATGGAGTTTTTCACCTGGCCCTGGATGAATCTATTTTTCCGGGAAGATGCAAATAAATACAGATTTGCCCACCTTGAGAGTGCTGTGAAATTCATACCTTATGGAGTTACAGTAGATGAATTTCAACACTATGTGTATGAAAACCCAGAGGCAGCCCCTGAAGATAGAAAAAAAGCTTGGAGAACCATAGAGAAAAAATATCTGCCTCATAAAAATTATACCGGCTGTGACTTTTTAGAAAATGGAGCATGGTGGTTCCAGCAGTCCCATATATTCAACGTACCTTTTTACTATATAGATTACACTCTTGCCCAGATATGCGCCCTTCAATTCTGGAAAAAAGCAATGAACAATAGAAAATCTGCCTGGGAGGACTATATAAGGATATGTAAAGTTGGAGGTACAAAGTCCTTTTTGGAACTTGTTGAAATCGCCAATCTCAAGTCCCCTTTCCAAGATGGATGCATAAGTTCAATTATTGAAGCTATAAATAACTGGTTCAATTCAATAGATGATAAAAAACTATAATTCAAATTTGTATAATTCAATCAGCTTTACAACTAAATTTTTTATAAAATTATAGATATATACAATAGACCTAGAGTCCATGCTTTTATGATTTTATCAAAAAAAATGGTAATTTAAAATAAATTTTATTCTATATGCTTGTTATATTATTAACATTGATAATTTTACTTATAAAAAAGTATTGACAAAAACATATATACGGTTTAGAATTAAATTCATCAAAGAAAAGCGATGATGGAGACAAGTAGGAAAAATATTCCACCAACAGTGAACTGGGGACAGTGTGAACTCAGGAGGCAGGGTTTTTTTGAATAACACTCCGAAGTTGCAAACCGAAATATTTGTGTATTTAATTTAAACCTCTTAAAGCAGGTTCAAATAAAGTAGGAGCGTCGTATTCCATGCGTTATTTGGATACCAGTATTAGCTGGAAAGAGACCAATTATATTATGGTAAATTAGGTGGCACCACGGATAAGCGTCAATTCGTCCTATTATTAAGACGAATTGACGCTGTTTTTATATCTAAAACAAATTATGAAAAGTCGGCTGACTACACTTTTGCAGGAGAATCAAAACTTCAGTATTTCAGCTTTGTAAATAAAATTCAAAAAGATATTTATTAAACTTATTGTATTAGGAGGAATATTATATGTGTACGATCATGTGTTATACAGGAACAGATATGAAACATGGAAAATTTGCAGAGGCTCTTCAAAGAACGGAGTCCAGAGGGCCGGACATGATGGAAATTCTTACTTTGCCCTCCGGTATTTTGGGATTTCAAAGACTTTCTATTATGGATTTAACTTTTAGCGGAATGCAGCCATTTACCAGAAAAATGGATGCAGCTATCTGTAACGGTGAAATCTACGGCTTCCGTGAGATCAAAAAAGATCTTATAAAAAAAGGACATAGATTTATTTCCGATAGTGACTGCGAAATATTACTTCCCATGTATTATGAATACGGACTAGATATGTTTTCAAAATTAGATGCGGAATTTGCAACTATTATCTACGATGGAAAAAAGGACAGCTACATTGCAGCCCGTGATCCAATTGGAATTCGTCCTCTATTTTATGGCTATTCTGAATCAGGTAAAATTATATTTGCAAGTGAAGCAAAAAATTTAATTGGTCTTACAGACAAAATTATACCATTTCCACCAGGACATTATTATACTGACGGTAAATTCACATGTTATTGTGATATAGCAGCAAAAGAGGGGGACTATTGTAAAGATGATCTGGAAATTATCTTCAATAAAATTCATGATAAATTAGCGGCCGCTGTGGAAAAACGCATGGACGCCGATGCTCCTGTAGGTTTCTTATTAAGCGGCGGCTTAGACAGCTCATTGGTATGTGCAATTGCCCAAAAAATGAATCCTAAAAAACCGATTAGAACATTTTCTGTAGGTATGACTGAAGATGCCATTGACTTAAAATATGCAAAAGAAGTTGCAGATTATATTCACAGTGATCATACCGTTGTCTATATGACAAAAGAAGAGGTGCTCAAGTCACTGGACGAAGTTATTAAAATTCTTGGAACCTACGATATTACCACAATAAGAGCAAGTATGGGAATGTATTTAATCTGCAAGAAAATACATGAAATTTCTGATATAAGAGTTCTTCTCACCGGTGAAATTTCCGACGAATTATTCGGATATAAATATACTGATTTTGCCCCAAATGCGGAAGAATTTCAGAAGGAATCGCAAAAGAGAATTCGAGAACTTTATATGTACGATGTACTTCGTGCAGACCGCTGCATCAGCTCAAATTCCTTAGAAGCAAGAGTACCCTTTGGAGATTTGGACTTCGTAAAGTATGTTATGTCCATAGACCCTGAAAAGAAATTAAACAAATACAACATGGGTAAATATCTTTTAAGACGTTCATTTGAAGGAAGTTATCTGCCACATGATATCTTATACCGGGAAAAAGCAGCATTTAGTGATGCTGTAGGTCATTCCATGGTGGACTATTTAAAGGAATATGCAGAAACATTCTATAGTGACGAAGAATTTGAAAAAATATGTGAGAACTATGAATATCATGCTAGACCATTTACAAAGGAATCATTGTTATATAGGGAAATTTTTGAAAAATACTATTCAGGACAAGCAGAAATGATAGTAAACTTTTGGATGCCGAATAAAGAATGGGAAGGCTGTGACGTAAATGATCCTAGTGCCAGAGTATTGTCAAATTACGGTGCCAGCGGTAAGTAATTTATGACAAATAACCAGCATGCCAGACTATTAAGTTAGTAACATGCTGGTTTGCTTATAGCCTGTCCTTAAATAAATTTGCCCATTCATTTGCCACAGCATTTTTTGTACTTTTTACCACTGCCACAGGGACAAGGGTCATTTCTTCCCACTTTAGGTTCTTCTCTTATGTAAGTATCTTGAATCCTCTGCCAAAGATCACAATTCCCGTTATTTCCTACATTATTAAATAACTTTTCCCCCCCTATGCCTTCAAGGGCCATTTCAAGCCTGCCTCCACGGCTTTTAAAATATTTCTCATGCTCTTTAATCATTTTATTTCTCTCACTACCATTAAATGCTTTTTCAAAAAAATCTTTTAACTCCTCATATAAATTAAAATATTTTTTTGAAAGTGATATAACATATTTTCTATATTTATTTATATGCGTTAAAAATTGATGCTCCGCCCCACGAATATAAAGTTCTGAGCCCATTGACTCCTCAGGCAATATTTTACTAGTTACAAAACTCACAAAATCTTCATGGTACTCCTCATCTTTTTCCAAACTCAAAAGTTCTTCTTGAAATTTACAGAATCTATCCACCTTCAATTTAAGTTTTCTTATTTCTTCATTACCCGATGTAATTTTTTCTGCCTTTTCTAAGATTTCTTCAGCAAGTCCAAACATTTCGGCTTCAACCATTCGTTTGGAAATCATAAGTAATATCCATGCTACATGTTCTTTTTCATCTTCTTGTTTAATTACTTCATCTGATAACTTTTCAAGATTTTCTTTCATACTTTCAAAATTACCTTCTTTTAAATCTATAATGAAAATGGCAAGGTAAGCACTTATAATAAAGTTTTCATTTTCTTTTCTTTCAATTAATTCATAAAGGACTTCCTTAGCTTCTTTAATATTGTTTCCTTCCATGTGTGCCTGGCTAAGACCCAACCATAAGGAAATATTGTCTTCATCTAATTCTATGGCTTTTTCAAAACTTTTAATTGCTTTTTTATGCCATCCCCTCATTAAATATGTCTTAGCTAGATATCCGGCAAAACTTGCATTATCAGGTTCTGCTTTCACAAGTTCTTCAAATATCTTTATGGCCTTACCATTATTGTTATTTTCAATACATACCTCCCCAAGAAGACTTTGTATTACCAATATATCTGGAAACTCCTTATGTAATTCCTCTAAAATTTTAATAGCCTTTTGATTTTTACCTTTTTTAAAAAGTTCATTTGCAGCATCAAATCTTCCTTTGGCATCGCCAGGCACATTAATAAAACTATCATATTCTTTTCTAGTTTTTTCATTACTTAATATTTCATAGGCCTTTCGAATTTCCATAAACTTTTCTGAAAATCTTTCTGACGGGTATTTTCTCACCATTTTGAAATAAGATTTTTTTATTTGTGCAGAATTGGTATCCTGGCCTATTTCTAAAATGTCATAATAGGTATTCATTTAATTTATCTCCTCAATTAGTTATTAAAAGGTTCTTTTATCATACTAATAATCCTTTAAATTTTTTCACTTTCCAAGATTCGGATAAATGGCATCGACTTTATTATACCATATTAAGGCACTACCTGGCTGCCAAATATCTAAATCCCTAGTAGAAGACTATATAAACTCTTTTTAAGTTTACAATAAGTAATTTTTTGCAATAATATCTATTCTAAACTGTTAATTAATTGTATTCCATGACACTTTACTACTTCATTACAAAAAATAATAGATTGGTTAATACTGCTTATACTTTTATTAGATTTTCTTAAAATATTATTTAATAACTAAATATCCTTTTAAAACATATAATATGGTGTATGTTTAATTCTAATAAACAATCAATATAGAAAGGATTTTCCCTATGCCATATAACTATTATAGACAATGCCCTGCAAATCATTATCCTTATGTAATACAGCCTGGAGATACATTATATAATATTTCACGAAGATTAGAAGTCAGCATTCAAAGAATTATTGCATCAAATCCTGGAATAAATCCATATTATCTCAAGGTAGGCCAGATTATATGTATACCTGCCTGTCCTCCAAATTATACTTCTAGAATCATTCAACCAGGAGATACTCTATATAAAATTTCACGAGAATACAATGTCAGTGTAGAAAGCATTTTGGACGCAAATCCAGGTATTGATCCAAACTATTTAAGAGTTGGTCAACGTCTATGTATACCTCCATCAAATTCAGAATCCGAAAATTGTGAAAAAACCACATCTGCCATGCAAGACGATATTGATGTCTTAAAAAATGAAAGTACCGTCCAAAAAACTCACGAATCAAATTATAGAAATTCTACACAAACAACTACTACCGCTACAGTAACTGAGAGACAAATACGTTTTAATGCTGTAAATGTAGCCTTTTCTGGAAATTATAGTGGACATTACACTTCTGGAAAAAGTTATCCATATTATGCTGATGCATCATCGGGGGGTCAAAGAGGTATAAATGTACGTGATAATTTTGGAGTATGGCATTCCTTTAATTATCGTGTACCGTTAACTTAACAGCTTCCTTATGAAATTGTATATTCTTGTCTCCTATCACTTTTGATAGCTCTTTTACAATTTAATCGACAATGTATAATTAATATTAATATAAAACAAGTTCCATACGACAAACATTGTATGGAACTTACATATAATGACTATATTGAATCTTAATCTACTTTATATTTTTCTTTAAGAACACTAGAGCCTAAACCTGCACTGATCATTAAAATTAAAGGCCCAAAATTCCAAAAAAACCATCCACCATATAAAGTAACATCTAAAGGAATTAACTTATTTAGAATAAGAATACCTATTTTTACTATAAGAAGTACAACTCCAATTAAAAATAAAACATCAAATATTGATTTTAGTTTTGGATGTGCCAATTGCTTACCATCATTTATAACTTTTTCTTTCAATTCCTCATCACTCCGTAACAATTCATCAGTGGTAATATTATAGCGATTGGAATTTAAATGCTTTATGTGTCTACTTTTTCCAAAGAAGAACTGCTTTTGAGGAATTCTTTTGTAGTTCTTTTGTAGATAGTTTTGGAATATGTGAGTAATCCAGATAATATACCGCTGATATCTCTTTTTTTACCTCTATAAATTCATTGTCGTTATCATAATTAAAAAACGTACTATTGTTGATTGAATACTTATATTGCTTATCCTTTTGTGGCTTAGAAAAATGCTTTGTCCATATAGTATCTGTGTAATAAATATATGCAATATGTTGTTTTATACCATCTTTTTCAATTGTGGCGTTCCATTCATATGAACAGTAGTAATCATCTCCGTTAAAATAAATATCAAGCATTCCGTTATCTCCCATTTTCACACTCACTAGTCCATTTTCGTAGGGAATTGGCATCTGGTAGTGAAAGATAAGTAAAAATGCTCCTAATAATACAGCTATTGCACATATAACTGAAACAGCTGATATTATAAGATTTTTTCTGAGCAGCTTCTTTTTTATTCCTTTTAATATATCAGATTTTACTTGCTCTGCTGATTTCTCAGCATTAGTTTTAATGAAATTACTATTCATATCATCAAGATATTTTTGGCAGGTATCACACTCTAGTAAGTGTTCCTCGACAATGGTACGACTTTCCTTACTGCAAATATTATCATGGTAGAGTGGTAGTAAGTCTTTAACTATTTCACAGGAAATTTTCATTTTAACCTCCCCTTGACTTTAATCTTCGCACGATGAAATGTGACTCTTGCCCAACTTTCTGTTTTTTCAAAAAGCTCAGCAATTTGTAAAAAAGATAATTCACCAAACACCCGTAAAGTGAAAACCTCTTTATATGGTTCATCTAAAAAATGAAGTATTTTATGTATTTCCCATGCTATTTCACTATTTATTAACTTTTGTTCAATACACTCGCCTTCATCTTCTTCATGAAATTCATCTGTAATATGTTTATTTTTTTGATATATAGAAAAACAAGTATTTTTTGCTATTTGACACAGCCAAACTCGCATTTTACAGTCTCCTTTAAACTTGTCTATACTTTTCAAAGCCTTGAAAAACGTTTCCTGGGTTATTTCCTCTGCCAAAGTTTCATTACGACATAGTGACAAGGCATATTTATAGACATCAGCAAAATATTGAGAGTATATAACTTCAAAATCAGTCACAGTTTCACCTCGCTCTCATACATAAGACTCTTGAAACTGAATTCTGTTACAATATTTAAAAAATTTTAGTATGCTGCTTAACACATTTGCCTAAATTTATATGAATTAATTTACAAACAAATCATGTCGTTTTATACACAATTTTACATATAGCCGACTATGCTGTAAAGATACCTGTCAGACTGCATGTCAGATTGACAAGGGAAGGAATATGAAATGCCGGAATGGGTCTTGGCCTAAACCCGATATTGTTTCCACCGAAGATGGAAATGGATATATTGATATGGAAGTTGATCGAAGTGATATACCATTCTTATCGGAGTATTTTTTTCACTTGCGTACAGATGCTAAGATAATAGTACCAAGCTTACCATAAGTCTGAACAGAAATTTCTGATTTTTCAGTGTAATTGAGTTCAATTAAAACATCATTTTCTTTAACCTATAGCATAATAATATCAAGCGTATCTCTTGGGCGCCACTTCTTTATATTCACTTTATCCCTCCATTAAAAACCTTACACAATTACTTCTCATATAATACTTGAACTTCTAGTACCTATCATTAAAATATTTCATCCAAACTTTTAGCATTTATCAACTTCCTAAAATTAGTGTATCTAGGTGATTGAGGTGCTAATTTATGATTATTTTTCGGTAATTTTATATCCTGTATTTTAATAGCTTTATCTTTAAAACACACAATATACTTATTGGTATTTTCATATCTTTCGATTTTACTAACTTCTGCATAATAGGTTATTGCTGATATAGGTGCACTCTGATATGCTGCAATATATTTTACCCTTTCTAACATTGAGCTTGACATTCTTATTGCGTACCAACAATCTTCTCCTAAAAATACTTCATTAAAGCCTTCTTCTCTAGCAGGAACTACTATTGTATCCAAATCATCTGCTGATAATTCAGTTTTTGTATCGATATCAGCTTTAATATCTTCCTGAAATGGTTGGAATTTAAATATCTTCTCCCCCTCCTTATTTACAAATGTCTGAAATTCAACAATATCTGTTTTCATAGTTATCTGGCTTAATACATTTTCTAACTCATATGTATTTTGATCAATTACAACTATACATCCTACTTCTCCAAAAACCATTTCTTCAATTAAGTTATCTATATTCCTATACTTAGCTTTTTCTATAAAATCATTAACCAACTCTAAATAGTATTTATTTTTTTGAATTTCTTCTAATAAAAATCTTTTAATTTTTCTTCCACTTGCTTTATATGAAATAGCAAATTTCAATATTTGTTGTCCAATATGTTTATATGGATCATGTGTTACCAATTCATTTTCGATAATGTAAAGTTTTGGTTCATTAACAAAAGAAAAATCTAATAAATATCCATCAGGAATAGATAAAATACTATCCCCTATCCTTTTTTTAATATCAACGTAAATTGACTTTTCTCCAAAAATTTTGTTAGCATTTTCAACTATATATCTCTCAAATTCAGCTTCATTGATGTACTCATAGTAAATAAATTCTTTATCATTAAATATAAGCTTATCCATTAATATCTCTCCAGTTTTAAATATTATAATTAGCCAGTGAAATTCCCACTAGCTAATTAAACTCTAATTCCCCTCTAAAAGCTTTTTGCATAAGGGAATTGAATAGATTTTCTAATTCTTTTAAACTCTCTTCCATTTTAAATTTCAATTTATCGACTTGATTAATGAAGTCTGCAAACTGGTTTTGTAGTTCTATTGGTGGAATATAAATATCTATTTTCTTAAATTCTTCTGCATTTATATTTGCCATTCCTACAATATTCTTTGCCATATTAAATAATTTTGATTTAATATATTTAGTATTCATATATGTTGCAATAAATACTCCATTTGCTTTTTCATTTGGTATCGCCTTTACCAAATATCCAGCATAAGCCATAGGTTCTTGTTCCTTATAAACTGCTGTCTTTCCAACTAATTCTTTACTATTAGTTCTATTAAAAAGGACCTCACCTTTAGATACTAAATATTTTTCTTGATCTTTCTCATCTAAATCAACATATTTCATACTACTAAAATCCCACTCGCCATTGTATGTGATATTATTCATACGTAATATTTTATATTTTCCATTTTGTTCATCAGCTTTATTTCCAGTTCCATATTGTGTTTTGACAATAACATCTACTATTCTTCCTTTTGGCCATCCTTTAGTGTTTTTAACAGGGTCACCAAACATCTCGATAAATCTCGATTTGATTAAATCATTTAGAAGCCTGATGGCTTCCTTCTTCTTTTCTAATGCTTTTTCAGCTTTTTCTAAAACTTGAACTATTTTCTTTTGGCTCTGCAATAGTGGAACCAGAACTTTTATACTTAAAATTTGATCAGGACTTATATTAGGTTGGGCACATCCACTAGCCATTACTCTAATCTTATTTTGTACAGAACCTGATTTTAAATAATAATATAAATAACCATTATCTAATTTTTCTTTATCATACACATAAAACCTGCCAACACGTTGATTAAATAAACATCTCTGATTATCTCTATACATAGCCAATTTACCGGTAGTTGCTCCCGACATAGCTATCAAAATGTCTCCATGATTTACATAATATCTTTCAAATTCACTATTATTAACCTTATAGCAAGTATTATAATCTAACTCTATATTACCATCAACAATATTACCAATTCTAACAATTGGTACAGCATTTTTTGTAAACCTATCACTTTTAAATGCAAAACCGCCATCAATTCTAAGTAAGCTTCCTAACTTCTCAACCTTCCACCCCTCAGGCAATCTCCTTTCCTTCATACTACTTCACCATTCCTTTTAACTCAGCTATGTCACTTAATATTTCTTTTTCTAGAGCTTCAATCCTTTCCAAAATCACCTGTGGCTTTTCATATTCCACTTCTTCATATTCTATTTCCTTGTATTTATTTATGGACAGGTCATAATCATTATCTGCAATTTCTTCTTTTTCCACCCAGAACCATTTATCCTCTTTATCAGGTTCCAATTTATCGTCTTTTTTTACTTTTTTAAAACTTTTTATGATATCCGGTATATCGCTGTTATCTATTGGATTTCTCTTGTCATCCAGTGAAAAGCCATCTGCTGTCATATCATAAAACCATACCCTGTCTGTTTCTCCTCCCTTGATAAACATAAGTATAGCCGTGGAAACCCCCGCATAGGGTTTAAACACTCCCGAAGGCATGGATATGATTCCTTCTAATCTGTTATTCTCCACTAAATCCTTTCTTATTTCCTTATGAACTTTAGTTGAGCCAAACAGCACTCCATCTGGTACTATTACTGCACATCGGCCTCCCAAGTCCAGTATTCTATTTATAAGTTTGATAAATAAAAGTTCTGTTTTTGTAGTACCTGCACCTTTAACCAGAGATTTGCTGATATCTTCCTTGTCTATACTGCCCTTAAAAGGAGGATTTCCTAAAACTAAAGTATATCTGTTCTGCTCTTCATATCTTTTAGACAAGCTGTCACTTTGTACTACATTAGGATTATCTATGCTGTGGAGCATCAAGTTCATAGAAGCTATTCTAACCATAGATGGATCAAAATCAAAACCATAGAACATAGAAGTCCTGAAATGTTCCCAATCCTGGCTGCTCATCATATCACCAATTCTTTTATGGACAATGCCCTCATCATCCGTAAATACACTTTCATGTTTTGTATACTTTTCCAATATGTATTCCAGTGAATTTATCAAAAATCCTGCTGTTCCGCAAGCAGGATCACATATTCTGTCCTCCGCTGTAGGATCTAATTCCACCATCATTCTTATAATATGCCTTGGTGTTCTAAACTGCCCATTCACCCCTGATACTAAAAGTTTGGAAAGCAAATATTCATAAAGATCCCCTTTAGTATCTGCATCTTCCATATTTATTCCATCAATAATTCTCACTGATTCTTGAAGTAGTGATGTTTTAGGTATCATAAATACAGCATCCTTCATTTCCGCAGTAAAACTTGAATCTTCTCCGCCCATATTTTTTATAAATGGGAAAACCTTTTGTGATACCATATCAAACATTTCATTTACATCCAAATGCCTGAAATTACTCCACTTCATCAATTCTTCTGGAAATATTGAAATATAGAGTTTACCAATTCTATTTACCATTTTTTCCTTTGAGCTATCAATATCATCTAATCTTTTAATAAACAAAAGATAAGATATCTGCTCTATTACAGTCAGTGGATTTGATATTCCCCCTGACCAGAAATTATTCCATAGTTTATCAATTTTACTTTTTATCTCGCTGTTTAACATTTATTTTATTCCTTTCGTAAATTATGGTAAAAAGCCTACATATGATTTCAGTTTCTAATCTACCCTATATTTTTTATTTTCATCAGTTAAATATAGTTCTAAATTTCAGTAACCTGAAACTGTGGAAACTTTTCTATCCAATCTTCTATACTTAATATCATTCTTTGTTTTATCTTAATCTCTTTTTTAAATCCAAATTTTGCTTTGATACAAGTTGGTAATTTACCACTCAAATCCTCACTAAGTTTAATTTTCTGAGCTGCATCCATTTCCTTAAATTCAATTATTATTAAATACCATATGGGTTTATCAAAATTTTCTTCTTTTGCCCAGCGTCTTATTAATGTGTCTTTAAACTTTACTCCCAAATCCATTAAAAACAAGTTTTCTTTCCTAACTTTAAGCCTTTCAATCCATTCCTTCTTTTGCTCTCTTGGAACTTTATTGTTTTCTATATCCTTTAACTCTATAAAAAGAAATTTATCTTCAAGTTCCACCACAAAATCCACTCCACCAAGTCCATTCAAAGTACAATCATCTGGTTTATATTTAGATATAGCACTACTAAAATCAAATCTAAACCTACCTTCTTTCATGTAAGAACTATTCATCTTCTGCCTCCTGGGCTGCCTTATCCAATATGTCATTGTATAACCTTTCATTGGCATCTTCAATGGCATTATTATATATTTCTCTATAAATTTGTGCCTTTGCACATTGTACACCATTATCCGTTTTATAGAGTGAATAATATACTACTTCATCATTATCCTTACTTAAAACCTCAAAATACTTTGCAAGGTTATAATCATGGGTAGCAAGAAAAATTTGTACCCCATTACGCTGCAATTCCAAAAGTATTTTTACTATCTGGGGTATGAGCTGAGGGTTGATGTTTGCCTCTGGTTCATCCCAAAATAGTATGCTGTCTCTATTTATTATTCCATTTCGTATTAATTTCCACAACAATCCTATTTTTCTGATACCTTCTGCTTCCATTGAAAATTCAACCTTTAAGCCATTCTTTTTCAATATAAAGAATGTATCATTTTCATAGATTACTTTTCCATCAATGACATCGGATAGTGTTTTTAAAATGTTCTTATTTAAATCTGATACTTTTTTACTCTCTCCTAACTCTGCTTTAGCAATTATATCAATCAATGTTCTATCAAAAGGAATACTTCTCTCGCGTTCTAAGGCTAAAAAGCCTTTTGAATGTGATAGCATCTCCACAGCAGGAATAAATACTGTACTAACATCATAAAATTTTTGACTTAATATACCATCTTTATTTTCATATGGCTTATCCCTATTAAATAAAATTTTTATGAAAAATTTTTGATGCTTATTCCTTCTAAAATAATCTGGTACTGTTTGAACTCCAGTATTATGAGTAAATACATCCTCCCAAAATACCATGGATCTACTATTTCTTTTTGCAAGAGGTGCATACATCAACTTCATCAAATGTGTTTTGCCTGTGCCATTTTCTCCAATTAAAATATTTATTCCCCTGCAAAAATCTATTTCTAAGTTTTCAAACACTGTGAAATTCTTTACATTAATTTTCTCTATATACAATATACCAACTCCTTATGAATATTTTAGGCCTACCTTTTTATTATATTTATCATTTGAAATTATATCCATGTATCCACAAAGCTATATGCAACTAATAATTAAACATCATTATTTACTAAGAAATATACCATGCCCTAAAGGGTGCAATCAATTCAAATACATCATCCGCCATTTTACCAAATATGCCATCCACACCATTTTGGTTAAAATTTGTATAGGGTTCCGCAAACAATGCTGCAAATGATATTCCCCTGTTTTTGGCAATATCATTTTTTATTATTTCTAAAGTTTTTATTTGTGTTGAATTCATTTTATTATGATGTTTTTGAATGAAATTTTCAAATCTTTTATTGAGCTCGACCTCATCAATACCAATAAATTTTCGTATTATTCCAATTATATCTTCCTTATCAATATCAGTTTTTGTGGAAAGTTCGTCAATGCTGTATATAAAATCTTCACCAAATATGGAATATATACTTTGTATTTCCTCTTGAGACAACTTTTCACCTTTTCTAATCTTGTGAATCACAATTTGATCCTTTAATTTATTCTCTATAGCAAGCCTTACCCTCTTTTCATAAGGTTCCATATTACCTCCATAGAGTACTGACGCAGCACTAATTTCTTTAGTTATTGAACCTGTATCCTTTATATCAAGAACTATAAAAGTATTACTGACTTCTCCCTTATATTTCACAAGTTCTCTAAGACTCACTCTGATCTTTTCCAGCCTTTCATAGCTTAAATCCTGCCACCCAAAAGGTTGAAGTAATGACTTCACAAGTTCTCTTTCACCATCAAATTGATTCAAATTAAGCTTTAATCTTGAAAGTTTTTTTATCATATCATTTATTTCCTTTACCAAATTATCTTTATCATTGGAAATATTATTAATCATAATTCTATAGATAGAATTATCAAATCCTACTGCATCTGAATTATCCTTACTTTCTATCCATTTCGTTAATGGTGCAATTTCAAGTTTTAGCTTTTTAATAAAATCCTCGCTTAAATTGTTCCAGTATTCTTCCCTCTTTACCTGTTCTACTTTCTTTCTGTTCTTTTTAATCTCTATGCTGTCCTCCGGTAGTTCCTCTATATCTGCCTTTAATTTAGCTGCAAAGGCTTTACATATATCCAACTCTCCTTTTTCTTTGAATTTTTCTAAAAGACTACACATAATTTGAAACCTCTTTTGAATAGAAGTCTTCTGAGGTTTGGGTTCATACCCCTTCGCATGTATTTCAAAGAACTCAAAATTCTTGTAACAATCAAAAATAGGAAATTCCTTCTTATCCCATCCTTCTCCATACAGGTTTTCACATCTTCTAGTTCCCCTGCCTATCATCTGCCAGAACTTCACTTTTGAATAAACAGGCTTGGCAAAAACCAAGTTAACAATCTCCGGAACATCTACACCTGTATCAAGAAGATCTATTGAAATAGCTATTCTAGGAAAGTCTTCTCCTTTAAATTTTTCTATTAAAACGGATTTATCTTTTATATCGGAATAAATTACCGCTGTAAGTTTGCCTTTGTATTGAGGATAGAGTTCATTAAATAGTAAGTCCAAAAGATTGGCGTGTTTTTTATTTTTAGCAAATATTATGGTTTTGCCGATATAATCTCCTACCTTTATCCCTTTTTCCATTAAGGTTCTTAGTATATACCTGTTGGTATCTTTGTTAGTAATTTTCTTTTCCAGCTCTTTCTTGTCATAATTTATTTCATCACCATCATAACCTTCTTCCTCTATCTGCTGTCTTTGCTCTTCTGTCATTTCATTGTATTTGATACCTTTTCTTAAAAAGTCTGTAGTGGTATCTATAACCCTGGGTTCAATTAAATATGGTGGTACATGATTCCATGCATCTTCTATAGGAAAATTAAATGTTGGATCTCCATTATCACAATTAAATAAGTTAAAAGTATTTCTTTCAATAAAATCCACCGGTGTAGCTGTTAATCCTATTATATGGGAATCAAAATATTCAAGAATATCTCTATATACCTTATAAATACTTCTGTGGGATTCATCACATATTATGAGGTCAAAAAATCCAACACTAAACTCCCTATAATAATTTATCATGGTCTGGTAGGTTGAAAAATATAGTGTAGCTTCTCTATTATCTGAGTTTTTTCCAGTAAATCTACAGGATATTTCTTCCGGCATAAAAGTTTTAAAGCTGTTTTTATCCTCTTTTGCTTGTTTCACCAATTCATCTCTGTCTGCCAAAAACAAAACTCTCTTTACCCAGTTTGCTTCCATCAACCCTTTAGTCAGTGCAATTACCGTTCTGGTTTTTCCCGTACCTGTAGCCATTACCAGTAGGGCTTTTCTTTTTCCATTTTCATATTTTTCATAAACTCTCTTAATACCTTCTATCTGGTATGGCCTTCCGGATATATTTTTATCTATTTTAATTTTATTTAAATCCTTTTTATGTCTATGTTTGAAAAACAGTTCCTCTAAATCCTCCAAAGTATAGAAGCCCCAAATTTGTCTGGGCTCGCTGTAATTATCATCCCACATATATATTTCATATCCATTGGTATAAAAAATTACAGGACGTGCCTTGTATATCTTTTCAATACTATTTGCATATTCCACAGCTTGTTGTCTGCCAATTATAGGATCTACAGAAGTTTTTTTAGCTTCAACCACTGCTACAGGCTTACCTTTTCTATTGAAAAGTACATAATCAGCATATCCTGTTTTACCTTTTCCTTTATGATCTCCTAAAGGCAGCTCAACCTTTACCAATTCCTTATCATTTAAATACCAGCCTGCATCTTTCAACATTATATCTATAAGTTTCTTTCTTGTCTGTGCTTCATTAAATTCCAAGGTGCTTTCAACTTCTTTTTGTACCTTTTTATCTTCTTCAGTTTGAACTAATCCATCCGCTTGTTTCTTTACATCCTTTATCTCTTTTGTATGATCTTCTTTGATTTTTTCTTTTTCCCTGACATAATCATCCATACCATAAACTTTATTACCAGCCGCTTTAGGTTTTGGTATTTTGTAAGTTAATGGTTTAATTGAAGTATCTTTTGTAATTCTAATATAAAGCCATGCAGCTATTTTATACATAGAAACCAGACATTCCAAGGCATACTTTTTATTTTCATATCCATCATGGTTTGCTTTATTTCCAAATCTTCTTACTATATCAAACAAATCTGGAATAGCCTTATTTATATTTGTAGTCCTCAAAAGTTTAATTTTATCGTCCTGTGTAGCAAACCTGCCTGCCTCTACCTTGTACATTGCCAATATATAATCAATTATTTTCTCCCCAAACATACGCATTTTTAACATTGTGGCATTATTATCTGTATGCAGATAGTTTTCTGCCTGTATCCCAAGCTTAGCCAATACAGGCCATTTTCTATTCAGAAATGAAAAATTCGACATGCTCCCAACCCCTCAGTCTGTATTTTAACATATCTATTGAACTTTTTTACATATATCTAAATTATATACTAAATAGTGCTTTTTTTCATTACTACCAATAAAAATAAAACAGAGCAAACTATCTACTCTGTTTTCCACTTTGCTTTATTTTTTAAACTGAGAATTTAACTGCTTTTATTCTATTTATACATCCATCATACTACAAAATGATTAATGTTTAAATTTCTCATATTTATTTCCTAGCTCTGGATCTTCAATTAAAAACAAATATTCTAAAAAATCTACTAAAGTTCCGGGAAAAGCAGTTCTACTATTTCTATTTCAAAAGCTTCCAATATTGTTTTCCATGCCGCATCAAAATCATGTTTCTTTGTCAAAAACTTTCACATCTGTTTCAAATCTTGTTAAGGTTGAACTATAAGAGCTACAAAAGATGTAAATGTTATTTGTTCATTTAAATACAATCCTTGTTAAGGTTCAACCAGATTGGGTTGTTGGCACTATTGCACATTTAGCCGCATTTAAATACAATCCTTGTTAAGGTTCAACGAAAGGAGGAAGAGAATGTCGAGAACTATAGCCAATTTAAATACAATCCTTGTTAAGGTTCAACACGTGGAGCAAACCGTCATTGTAAAATACTTGATACATTTAAATACAATCCTTGTTAAGGTTCAACTTGAAAACGGAAGGATATATAAAAATAGGAATACCATTTAAATACAATCCTTGTTAAGGTTCAACTATACCCACCTGGATAACATCCAGCACCTCTTCCAATTTAAATACAATCCTTGTTAAGGTTCAACAGTTTTATCAAAAAATCCAGAGACTTTTGTAGAAATTTAAATACAATCCTTGTTAAGGTTCAACTTTCCATATCTACAGGATGAACCAGAGTTATATCATTTAAATACAATCCTTGTTAAGGTTCAACAGCAGTTCAAGCCTCAAAGTAAATATATTACAAGTATTTAAATACAATCCTTGTTAAGGTTCAACCTAATGAATCCATAACAGCAACAATCACACTAAACAAATTTAAATACAATCCTTGTTAAGGTTCAACTAATGTAAATTAGCCATTCTTTATTTTTATTATAACCTTAAATGCATTGGTAATAAAGAGTTTGTTCGAAATTTTTCCAACCGTTTTTTATTTTTCAAAATCATTATAAAAAACTGGCTGAAGCCATTGCATTTAAATGGATAGAGATACCTTTATTTTAGAAGTCGGTTGGAAAAATTTTTATCATAACGGTACCCTTGAAATTTAATCGCCACTTTATTCTAAACAATCTCCCACTTCTTTTTATCCTAATACTGCCTAATACTTCCATATATTCTTCAAAGTAAAAAATAAGCAGATCTACACACCTAAATAAGTTCTTCTTTAAATATTCAACAGTTCTAATAGCCTGAATCATAGCTCTTTATAATAGTTATACCAAATACTTTTTCTAAAACATTGCATTAAAATTTACTTGATTAATATTATACCATAGTGTAAAATTACACTATGGTATAATCAATTGCTATAAAAGGATAATTATATCCCATTAAAAATATTATTAATGAAAGGACTACCATGACAAGAGAAGAGTTTATAAAAATAGTAGATTCAAAAATCAAGCTTTTAAGAAATGAAAAGAACTATACCCAGGATAAAATGGCAGATATGCTAGGTATATCGAAGAAAACCTTAGTTCAGATAGAAAAAGGACGACATTCTTTAGGATGGACTACTGCTGTTGCTGCATGCACTATCTTTAAAGATAGCGAAATCTTACAACTGGCTTTTGGAGATGATACAGAGGATATTATACTAACTTTAGCTTTTGACAGTTATGATAATAAAACTTACGAAAAAACCTTAGGTGGACATATATGGTGGAAAGATATTGAACTTAAGGGTAACTATAAGATTCAACAGAATATAATATCAAAACACTATAGAATTTTAAATAATAAGAATATGAGAATATGTTCATCTTTTGATTTTGACTATATACAAGAAAGATTAAAGGAACTTGGAAAATAGCTTTTCACAAAGAAGGTGAAACATTTGAAGGTAAAATCCTTTTTAAGCTTAGCCATTTTTGGCATAAAAACTATACTTTTCAAGATGGAAAAACCCATTTTAGGCGGCATAATTCTTACAGATTATTGTAATTTAAACTGTAAACGCTGTGCTGTCAATAACATAAACAAAATTATATATTCCTACAGGGACATACTAGAAGAAATGAATAACCTCTATAATGAGGGTATTAGGATACTCCTTTTTTATGGTGGTGAAACTTTAATCTGGGAGGATCATAATAAGACAATACATGATCTTATTAAAGAAGCAAAACAAATAGGTTTTTTAATTGTAAATATTGTAACTAATGGTACTATAGATCTGGACATTCCCTATGCTGATACAATATTTCTAAGTCTTGATGGAATTAAAGAAAGTCATAATTTTATAAGAGGTAATACCTTTGACACCATTTTACATAATGTCTCTAAAGCCACCTCTTCTAATATTTGTGTTTACATGGCTGTGAACAATGTGAACTACAAGGATATTGAACCCTTATGTAAATTAGTGAAGAAAACCCCAAATTTAAAATCCATATCCTTTAATTTTCACACCCCTTACAAGGGTACGGAATGGCTTTGCCTCACTAATCATCAAAAAGTGAAGGCTGTAAATTCAATCAAATCTATGATTAAAGAAGGCTACCCTGTATTCAATCTTTACTCTGCCCTGGATCATTACCTTGAAGATAACTGGAAAAGACCCTGTTATCAATGCATAGTTTCTGAAAATAAAAGAAGATTTACCTGCGGCAGATGTATAGAAGTTGAAGGCCTTTGTAAAAAATGCGGTTATCTTTTCGCCATTGAATTTTCTCTTCTTTGCAGGGGAAATATTAGAGTTATTATTGATATGATAAAAACTTATTTAAAATATATTTAGGAGTGCTGTTTAATGATTACGAATTTATTGAGATTTCTTTTTACAAGATCCTTAAGACCTTTTATTTTTAATAACGAAAATAAATATGGGTTCAATACAGATGTCCCGGGGGTCGGTATATATGTCCATATCCCCTTTTGCACTACTCTTTGTCCCTTTTGTCCTTATAACAAAATAAAATATGATGAGACTCTGGCTTCTTCCTACAAGGATGCTTTAATAAGAGAAATTCATATGGTAAGTACTTTAAATAACAAAAAGAATGGGATAACCAGTGTATATTTTGGTGGTGGTTCACCGGCACTTATGCTTAATGAACTTTCTGATATTTTAACTGCACTTAAAAATAATTTTTACATAAAATCCAATATAGGTATAGAACTTCACCCAAAGGATATTAATAAAGAAAGTCTTATGAAACTTAAAAATGTTGGTTTTGACATGGTTAGCATAGGTATCCAGTCCTTTGAAGAAAAATGCTTAAAAGTTTTAGGAAGAGAGTACATAAACGGTGCTGAAAAAGTAAAAATAGCAGTTGCTTCAGGATTCACCACCATCGATGTGGATCTCATGTTTGGCATAAAAGGGCAGACCAAGGAAGATTTAAAAAGTGATTTTTACTGCATTTAATTCAGGAGCAACTCAAGTTTCCACCTATCCTTTTATTGATTTCTCCTATGCAAATAACCAAAGTAAACCTTTGGGGAAAAAACACAAAAAGGAACTTTTTAAATACCTTGAAACAATAAGCAAAGAACTTCAATGTACCAGAACTGCTGTATGGACTTTTGGAAAGAAAGATATTCCTAAATACTCCTCTATTACAAGGGATAACTTTATAGGTTTTGGCTCAAGTGCTACTACTATTTTAAGGGATTTTTTTAAAATTAATACTTTTTCAGTAACAGAATATATAAGATGTATAAATAACAATAAAATACCAACTTCTCTTACTTTAAATTTCACTAAGAGAACCCGTGCACTTTACTGGCTATTTTGGAATTGTTATACTTTAAAAATCCACAATGGACACTTTAAAAGGCTTTTTAATACTGAATTAGAACATACATTTAAACTAGAATTATGGCTTGGAATACTTTTAGGGCTTATTAGTAAAACAAAAGAGGGTTACGAATTAACCAAAAAGGGAGCCTATACATATCACTTAGTTGAACAAGCCTATACTCATCACTATATAGATAAGACCTGGAGAATATTAAAACAAGAAGCATGGCCTGATGAAATAAAATTATACTAAAAAGTTGCTTTAATTATTTCAAAATCCTATTCCCCTATATGATTATTACCAATTTATCTCCAGGCCAACTCCGACTTCCTTTATAGGTAAAAACTTATGTATTTCTGCTTTAACACAAAAAGAAATGCAGTGGCAGGAATATAATTCTTTTACATTATTTTTCTTTAAATATTCAATAGCTCTAATAGTCTGGGAATTTATCTCAAATAAATAGAGTCCCCTCCTATAATTCCAAGTAATTATCACTACAAACTTTTTTAGCATATTCTATTATATTGCATATACCGCTGTGGGAACATCCTGTAACAATGTGAATCCAGTACTTTCATCTTCAATATAATAGGACACAGCAGGTTCGCCATAATAGTATTGATCTATATATGTATTGTTATCTACTTAAACTTTTAGTTTTATTTTTTTACCCTAAAAAATAATTTTTGCCACTGTAAAATATCTTATCTGCGTTTCATATTTTTAATAACCAACTTTGTCTCATTATCAATTCTAAGAGATTCTGTTATTTTCTGAAGTGATTTATTATATGTAAAGTCATCTAAAGAATTGTTTTTTAAATATGTCATTGTAATTTCAGGAAATTTTATATAGCAAATTGATACTGTCCAGGCAACTGCCATTTTTACATAATAGCCAGGGTGTTTTATTTCATCTAAGGTATCAAGCACCCTATTTATATATGTTTCATCTATATAGAAATCCAGTAAAACCACCACTCCAAAACGAACATAAAATTCGTGATTTGATTTTAAGTAAGGCTGTATGAAATTCCACACCCTTTCTTTATTTGATTTTATAAATTTAAGTCCATTACAAAAACTATCACAAATACCCCATCCATCAATCTTAGGAATAAATCCCCTAATAAGTTGAAGTCTCTCCTCTACATCAACTTTTACACAGCCTATCACTATTCCCTGAAGCATTATTTCCTCATAGTATTTACTTTCAGCTGTTTTTAGATATTCTCTCCAATCTCCCTTTGCTATTTCCCTAGCAAGTTTTCTTAGGAGAGGCATTCTAACTCCAATTATATTGGAACCAGTGGGAGATAGTTTGTTATGGAACTCTTTATATTTTTCATCTGACAATTCAAAAATTTTTTGTCGTATTTTTTGATTCAATTTGATTCTCCTTATCTTGGATTTGTGCTTTTAAAAGGTTACCTTATAATTAAGGTTCCTAGTTTTATTTCTAGATATATTATTCATAATTCCTCACCAAAACCTCATTAATCTCTCCTCTCTTATTTCCATTAGAATTAATAAAGCGTTTTGCCTGTATTATTTTAATATTATAATCTTTATATAAATCTAAAATAAAATCTGTTGAAGAATTAGACAGTAGAAACTTAATTCCCTTGGAATTTAATTTATCACATACACTT
Source organism: Clostridium kluyveri (assembly GCF_001902295.1). Taxonomy (NCBI): domain Bacteria; kingdom Bacillati; phylum Bacillota; class Clostridia; order Eubacteriales; family Clostridiaceae; genus Clostridium; species Clostridium kluyveri. The sequence goes on from NZ_CP018335.1 coordinate 2,664,993, forward strand.
CTTAGTCTCCATTGTTCATCTCTATTGAATCCTTCTTTAGCATAACCAGTGAAATTCGAACTATTTGATACAGGATCATATGGAGGGTCGAAATATATAAAAGCTCCTTTTCTAATAGATTTGAGAGTTTCTTCATAATCACAACACTTTAATTTAATATTGGCTTCATTTAGGTACTTACTAACAGCTCTTATAGTTATTTCATTAGTTATATTAGGATTTTTATAATTTCCAAATGGAGAATTGAATTGTCCTGCCATATTAACCCTAAATAATCCATTATAACAGGTCTTATTTAAATAATGAATTCTTGAAGCTCTTTCTACTTTTGTGAGTTTCGAATAAATACTTGTCTCTCTATCTAATCCTCTAATTTTATAAAAATAGTCTGGCGTGTTTTTATGTTCTTTTAAATCCTCAATTAACTCATCAACGTTATCTCTTATAGCCATATATAAATTAATCAGCTCTTCATTTATATCACTTACAACTGCTTTCTTAGGTTGAATATCAAATAAGACTGCTGCTCCGCCAAGAAAGGGTTCATAATAAGTTGATATATTTTTAGGAATATATTTTTTTAACTCAGGCAATAGTTGCCTTTTACCACCAGCCCATTTAACAACAGGTTCAACTAACTTATCGTATTTCAATTTTACTCCTCCACCCCTACTTTATATGCCAATTATTATAACCTATTATAAAAAAGCAGAACATATGTTTTAACAAAGCACTTATAAAAAATAAAACAACCCAAAAACATTGAGCTGCTAAAAGCATTATACATTATAATTTAGTGTGGAACAATAGCAGGATACAAAAACACTTTATTGGATTCTTTTACTTTGTACATTTTAAATAATAATCTTACTTTTCTTCCTGATTTAAATACAATTCTTGTTAAGGTTCAACCTAATGTAAATTAGCCATTCTTTATTTTTATTATAACCCTAAACACATTGATAATAAAGAGTTTAATCGAAATTTTTCCAACCGTTTTCTATTTTTCAAAATAACTATAAAAAACTATCCAAAATCATTGCATTTAAACGGATAGAACTACTTTTATTTTAAAAGTCGGTTGGAAAAATTTTTATTCTACAAGTACCTTTAAAATTTAATTTCCAATTTATTCAAAAAATTCCTGCTTATTTTATCCTAATGACACCCTTATTAAGACCTTATATTTTTTTCGAAACAAGAAATATATGGATATATACCTAAATAATTTCTTCCTTAAAATATCGAATAGTTTCAACACCCTTAAAGCATATCTATTTATAATAGTTATAATCAAGTGACTCTTATACTCAGGTGGAGTTTGTTTTCAAGGAATATAATACCTAACTTTAAATAAAATTATAGTATTGGTAATTGGTATCATTCGGATAAATACCCCTTCTAAAGCATTGCATTGAAACTAGCTAAGCTTAAAGGTACTTATAAAATTCAACAGAATATGATATCAAAACACTATAGAATTTTAAATAACAAGAATATGAGAATATGTTCATCCTTTGATTTTAATTATATACAAAAAAGATTAAAGGAACTTGAAAAATAGCTTTTTACAAAGAAGGTAACCCATTTTCTGTATTCAATCTTTCTTCTGCCCCGAACTATTATCTTGGAAACAACTAGGAAAGCCCCTGTTATGAATATATAGTTTCTCAAAATAAAAAAGAGATTTATCTGCGGCAGATATATAGAAATGGAAGACCTTTGTAAAAAATGAGGAGTGCTACTTAATGATTACAAATTTATTGAGATTCCTTTTTACATCATCCTTAAAATTTTTTATTTTTAACAATAAAAATGACTATGATTTTGATACAGAATTCCTCTGTATGATTATTGCCAATTTATTTCCATACCAACACCCACTTCCCCTATAGGTAAGGATTTATACATTTCTGCTTTAACCTGAAAAGAAGTACAGTGACAAGGATATAATTCTTTTATATTATTTTTCTTTAAATACTCAATGGTTCTAACAGCTTGAGAATTCACCTCAAATAAATGTAGCCCTCCTATAATTCCAAACATCCTGTTATCACCGCAAACCTTTTTAGCATATTCTGCTATATTGCATATGCCGCTGTAGGAGCATCCTGTGATAATATAAATCCCCTTTTCACCTTTATACACAAGTGCGGTATCATCCATCGAATAGTCATCAATTGAAATCTCGCCAAAAGACTGTTTACCAATGGGTTTTGTATTTTCAAAATTATTCGTTCTTGGCATTTCACCTAAAAAAGTTATATTTTTGCTTACTTTTTTAGGTTTTTTTGAAAGAATTAAATTACACTTTTTCTTTAACTCTTTTTTTAGCATAGGAGAACAAATTCTAAAACTTTCTACTGTTTTTTCTTTAAAGGCATCAGTGTGTGCAATTATGGAAATATTATTTCTATAATTTTGCTGAAAATAATACTTCAATCCCCCTGTATGATCATCATGTCTATGTGAAATGACAATTGTATCTATATTTTTTAAATCCACACCTAAAGCAGTTGAATTTTTCAAAAATATATCTGAATATCCCACATCAAATAAGAGTCTGGTATCTTCATCTTCAATATAATAACACACGGAAGGTTCCCCATAATAATATTCATCTATATATGTATTGTTATCTACTAAAACCTTTAATTTCATTTCACCACTCGTTTCCATCTATCCTATTATAAATTTAAAATCTCCAGGAAGCAGCTTCTAACTGCATTTCAGTCATGTGCTTATATATTCCCCCTTTTTTAACTAATTTATCATGAGTGCCTTGCTCGGCCACAACGCCGTCCTTTAACACTACAATTTTATCAGCTCCCGCTACTGTTCTCATTCTATGTGCAATAATAAGTACCGTTTTATTTTGAATAAGCCTAGATAATGACTCCTGTATCATGGTTTCATTTTCAACATCTAGTGAAGCAGTTGCCTCGTCCAACAATATAATAGGTGCATCTTTCAGAAATGCCCTGGCAATAGATATTCTTTGGCGTTCACCACCAGAGAGTTCAGAACCATTTTCACCAATCATAGTATTCCATCCTTCAGGTAATTTTTCTGCAAATTCATCACAATGTGCAAGCCTTGCAGCCTGTATAACTTCTTCATCTGATGCATTTTTGCGTCCAATACGTATATTTTCTATAATAGAATTATTAAATAAAGTAACATCCTGAAAAACAATGGAATATAGATACATTAAAGCCTCCGGGTCAATTTTTGAAATATCCATACCACCCACAGTAATTCGTCCTTTACTAATATCCCAGAATCGCGCCGCCAACCTAGATACGGTAGTCTTTCCACCACCAGATGGACCAATCAGTGCGGTAACTTCTCCTTGCCTGGCAGTAAATGATACATCCCTTAACACTGTTTCATTATTATTATAAGCAAATGCCACATGGTCAAATACAATATCACAACCTTTGTTTGTAAGTCGTTCCAAGCCTGTTTGTACCTCATGTCCAAGAATTTCATCCATACGTTCGCACTGAATATTGCTTGAAATAATAGCTGCCAGATTCTGTAATGACATCTGCATAGGGTCATATAATCTTGATACCAAAAGTAAAAACATAAAGAAAGTCAAAACATCCAAACTTCCATCTACAAGAAATATTCCCCCAGCTAATGCAACTGTTGCAATTCCAAGCTTTAAAACCATCTGTGAAGATGCAACAAAAGCAGCAGTTCCAAGTTCTGTAATAAGTGCACGTTTTTCAACATTCTTAATTTTTACATCCAATCCCCGCATATAAGCTGTTTCTGCATTGTTTGATTTTAAATCCCTTACAGATTCCAGACACTCCTGGATTCCATCTGCACAGTCCATTTTCACTTTCATCTGTTTTTTTCCTAGTGTATACTGCACTTTTGATGAAAACAAGACAATGATAAAAGAAACGGGCAGTACCCAAAATGCTGCAATTGCCATACGCCAATCAAAGAAAAATAAGCTCACAGCAATGATAAAGGTTGAAATAATAGAACCAATAAGTTCTGGTATCCAATGTGATGATGCTGTTTCTAATAAAGAGCAGTCTGCCATAATAGTGCTTGTCAAATCCGATAAGTCCTTTTTTCCAAAGAAGGAAAGAGGAAGTTTTCGTAATTTTTCAGCAAGTGATATACGTCTCACTCCGCTCTCTACATAGGTTGCAAAAAAGGTTGCGTTATACTGAAGATATGTTGTAATAAATATCAGCAGAAGACATACTATACTTCCTATTACATAAAACACAGTATATTTTCCATCAATGTTGTTATTCATTAAATCACGAACTAGATAATAAAGAAGTGCTATGGGCAGCATCAGCACAATATTGGATAACGTACATGCACCAAATGCTTTTATCATGTCCTTTGCACCTTTTTCTGAAAGGGCATATTTATGTTGGAGTTTTTCAATTAACTTCACTTTGAACACCTACCTTCCATTTTGCAGCACTGTTATACTCATTCCACATATGTGTATACAATCCTGCTTGTTGTGTCAATTCATGATGGTTGCCAGATTCACATATTTTCCCATCCTCTATAACATATATACGATCTGCTCCTGTTACAGTGGATAATCTATGTGCTATCATGAGTACTGTTTTTCCTTTTGACAAAGTTGAAAATGCAGCCTGTACCTTTGATTCATTATCGGGATCAGCAAATGCAGTTGCTTCATCCAATATAAGTATTGGGGCATTTTTAAGCATTGCTCTTGCAATGGAAACACGCTGTCCTTCACCACCAGAAAGGTAATTTCCATTTGTGCCAATTATGGTATCCATACCATCTGTCAGTTTTTCTATAATATCCTCACACCGAGCATCCTTTAGTGCTTTTAATACTTCTTCTCTCGTTGCATTTGGTTTTGCAAGGCGCACATTTTCCAAAATTGAAGTTTTTAAAAGTCTGCTCTCCTGAAATACAAAAGAAACTGTATTCATCAGTTCTTCTTTTGAAATATCTTTTACGTTTACTCCGCCTATTGCAACTTCACCACTATCTACATCCCAAAAGCGAGCTATAATACTGGCCAAAGTTGTTTTACCGCCGCCAGATGGTCCCACAAAAGCCACATGTTCACCTGGGTCAATTTTCAATGAAATATTATTTAATGCATTTTCCTTAGCATCTTTATAACGAAATGATACACCATGAAGTGATACTGAGTTATCCTTTGGATGCTCAGGTACCGCATTTTCCTGCAGTGGCTTCATAGCCATTACACTATCAATCCTCTCTAATGCATCCTCCACAATCATCATATTTTCACTAGAATACATAATTTTATTTAAGGTAACCGTTATAATAGGTGTAATAATAATATAAAATAAAAGGTTTAATAAAAACTCACTGGTAACCCCATTGGATGTAAAAAATAAAGCTGCCGCTATTAACACTGCGAAAACGGCATTAATTGCTGTAGTATAAAACATCATTGGCAGGCGTAAATCTTTCGTATAAGAAATTACCCATTTTTCATAGTTATCAATAGATGTTTTAAATCGCTTAAAGGAAAAAACAGACTGACCAAAGGTTTTTACCACTGGTATACCACGTACATATTCTACTGCTTCATTTGACATCTGTTCTAATGAGTTCTGATATTCTTTCATTTTCTGCTGCATCCTGCTTCCAGTCATTACTGACATAATGCAAAAAGCAATTACAATGGGTATTAAACTTAGAAGTCCTAAACGCCAGTCAAATACCAAAAGCATAGCAAGCAAGCCAACAGGTGTTGCTAAGGCGCCTGCCCGATCAGGCAATTGGTGGGCCAAATAAGTTTCTGTAGCTGCACTTGATTCATCTACAATTTTTCTGATTTTTCCACTTCCAACGCCATCCATAAAACCTAAAGGCAATGTAATAATATGATGCATAGCTTGTGATCTTATATTAGCCTGAACACGGAATGCAGCAATATGCGAACTCATTAAAGCTACTATATAAATAAGCATTGATAAAACAGAAAAAATTACTGCCATCACACCATAATGTGTCAAATTATCCGCTGCACTGAAATCTGGTGCAACTTTCAAAACTTCTTTAATAATTTCCCATATATACACAAATGGTACCAATGCCACAAAAGCACTTACAGCAGATAATACCCAAGAAGCTATTGTTAGATATTTAAAGCTTCCTGCATATCCAAATAGTTTTGACATATTTGATTTTTTTTTCATTTTAAATCCTCTCCTTTCATTTGAGGCTCACATCTATATTCTATATCTTCTTTTATCGATTAGTTTTAACTAACTAGTGTAAACTTTTGTACTATCTCTCAGGTACACGACTAATTCTAATATACTACATTTCACTTTTCTACTCTATTTAGTCGTCAATGCTCCATTTAGACATTTTTTCGATATACGCTTGGATTTACACCTATTACCTTTTTAAATGCCTCTGAGAATTTACTTGCATTATCATATCCAAGGCTCGCTGCAATCTCATTAATCTCTTTGTCGGTATTTTTTAAAAGTTCTGCTGCCTTCTGCATTTTATATGTTCTTATGAAAGAATAAATGCTTTTTCCATATACTTCTTTAAATATAAGTTTCATTGTTGTAAGAGGGATCTTAAATTGTATTGACAATTGATCTAAAGTAATTTTTTCAGAAAGACGTATTGTTAAATATTTCTTTATTTCTTTTATAATATTAACCTGTCTCTTCGAATAATATTTTTTACTCTGTTTTAATTCTTCCTGTTCTAGACTGCTTAAAAAAAGAAGTAATTCTAAAACTTTTACTTTATAATACCCTTTTCTTATTTTTTCAGATACTGCATATAATTCTGAGAAAATATGCTCAATACTCTGATTTTCTCTTATTACTAAGAACTCCCTACTATTTTCACAAAACTTACTTTTTAATCCCGATAGATTAACCGAAACTTCCTCTAGAATACAGGATAGATACCCATGAATTTTATCAAAATCCACAGCTACAGTAATTCCATGGAAATGATTTAACGGAAAATTAGAACTATTACTTGTGCTGTTCTTGAAATTTATGGCAAGATTTCCTTTGGAAAGGTAAAGATAATCCCCCTTTTTACTTTCACATTCAATTATACCTTCTCTGCAATGATTGATTTCCAAAATATTTTTTGGGGGATCTATATCGACGCTTACCCATTGTGTATGAACATCATTATATATCAATTCAATACCTGGAAACACTGAATAGCTTGTCATAACAACATAGCCTTTTGAATTATTAATCCTATAAATCGTACAATCATCATCTCTTCTAATAATATCCACCTGATTGCCATATAATTGCTTATCTCTGTGTGTTGCACGCATTCTACTATTACCTCTCATATAATATGCAGTTAGATTCTTCTAACCTTATGTTATATTATATCATATACTTAAAAATATAAATAACTGAGTACCTGTAAATTATTATATGAGGATAATCTTATAATATTTGTCCTTATTTAATATTGAGTTGAGGTTCTTGTAATCTTTATTCGGTTAATAGTTTCATCAGCTATAATGAAATTATTAATTTGTGCTTTAGCTTTGTCCTAAAAGACACCCCTTCGTCATAATTCTTTATTTATTCCTAATATTATCTTATTATCATTAATTATTAAATCTTTTTCATAGCATTTTGTTATGAAAAAATTTTGCTGTCAGTATTCCAATTTATTATTCGGAAAAATTGGGGTCAATTCTTTAACCTGTTTTTCTGGCAATTGTTTTACAGGGGTTAATATTTGGAATTCTCGTTATAATGTTTTTTAAACAATGAAACATAGATTAAATTGACACCTCTATAAATAACAATATATACTGGAATTATACAAAATGGCAGATGTAATACAAACTCTTAAAATTCAGGAGGTTATCAATGAAAAAATTTCTTCTAGGTCTTTTTGTACTGTTTTTCATAATTTCTGTTAACCCACTCAATGTTTCAGCTTCATCGGAGGAAATAGCTCTGTCCAAATTCAACATAGAAACTACCATAAAAGAAGATGGTTCTATTGATATGGTGGAACTTATAACTTACAATTTCAAGAAAAAATTCAATGGAGCTTATAGGGACATATCCATCAGAAACACAGAGGGCATATATGATATAAAAGTGTCATTTATATCCGAAGCCGGACAGGAAACACCTTTTAGGAAGGTAACTGACGCCAAAAACGGAGATAACAATGTGTTTGAAATATCAAAACAGAATAAGGATCTCTACAGGCTCAAAATCTACTCACCTTCAAAAAATGAAGAGAAAACTTTTAAAATAGCCTATACCATGAAAAATGTTGTCACAAAATACAAGGACACAGGTGAGCTTTTCTATGAATACTGGTCAGATTACAACGAAACTAAAATAGATAATCTGAAAATTCACATTAACTTGCCGTATAATATGGAAAATCAAGATATTAAAGCTTATTACCATACTGTTTCATCTGGAAATATATCTGTCAAAAACGGGACTGTAGAGTATACCTTTCCCCATATTAATTCAAAAGAGCTTGTAGAAGCAAGGGTGCTTTTCCCCGCTAGTTCAATTCCACTGTCCCCTAAAACAAGGAATGAAAATGCCCTGGACAGAATTTTAAGCGAAGAAGCAGACTACAGAGAAAAACAACAGCAGAAAATAGCCCTTGCCCTTGCGAGAAAAAAGACTTTCAATTATGTAAGCATAATTTCAGTATTGTTTTTTCTCATATTCATTCTCATAATATGGAGAAAATTTAGAAATAATAACCAGGATGTATACAGCATATACTCTCCACCAGAACTCCCTGAAGAATGTACTCCTGCAGTAGCAGCTTATCTGGTGAACAGGACTGCAACTGGAAGAACTATATATGCAACCTTACTTGATTTATGGAGAAAGGGTTATTTAACTATTAAAAAAGCAGAACCTGAAAACAAAAAAGATAAAATTAATTTCTCAATCAATAAAGTTGAAAAAGATAGTGGAGAACTTTTAAATCATGAGAGATATTTTATGAACTGGTTATTTGACAAGCTTGGTAACGGTAAAAGTGTCACTACATCCTCCATAAAAAAAGCCAACAAGAAATCTCCCTTTTATCATGATTCCCAAGAATGGTCAAATCTCATAAGAGAAGAAGTCAAATCTAGAAATTATTATGACAAAAAAGCCAACCGTACCGGCATATGGTTAATTGCATTTTCCATTATAGGAATAATTATTTCCATTGTATCTCTGGCTTTTGGAGCTGGTATGGGAATATTGAGCTTGCTTGCATCGGTTATTACTATGATCTGCGGAGTATATTATTGTGTCAAAAAAAGCCCCAAGGGCCAGTCTAGATATAATAACTGGATAAAATTTATAAAATACATTAAAAATACGGACTTCACCTGTGATCTCAATACCCATTATATAGAATCCTATATCCCCTACGCAGAAGCCCTAAATATTAAGAAAGGGAGTATGTCAAATCTCACGGCAGCCTTTCACAATCCTTCACAAAACATGGGCTGGATATACTATTACCTTCTCTTTGACAGCATGAATTTAAATAGGAAGGAACAATTCAGTTACTATATATACGATTCCTTCAATACCGGATCCTCAGGCAGCTCAAGTTCTGATTCAAGTAGTTCCAGTTCAGGCAGTTCCGGTGGTGGAGGTGCCGGTGGATTTTAATTGAATGACAAGTCCCCACATTTGATATCCAAAAATCAAAAAACAAATATATGACAAAAATGAAAGTATTATAGCTATAGTTAAAGTGAATTGAGGACTTTTCTTATCGGCAATTCGTCCTACTATTGAAGCTGCCAAAGCTCCTAAAACTCCCACTAATCCAAACATTCCAGCAGCTTGAGCTCCTAAGTTGTAGGCTGGTGATTTAAGTAAAAAAGATAGTGTAGTCCAAAATATGCTGAAAGTCCCAAACAATCATTGCACCAATTAACGAAGATTCCCTTAAAACCGGCTGATTTTTCAGTAATCCAATTAAAGATTTGAGTAATTTTCCATAACCCATAGAAGTATCTGGAACAGATTTGGGAAGCCATAAATTAAATATTATAATTAGTAATCCCATCATTCCGGCAGCTATTCTATAAACAACCTGCCATCCTAAAGCTGAGCCTATAATTCCACTAAAAACACGAGATACTAAAATGCCGATTAAAAGGCCACTCATTACAGTTCCAATCACCTTACCTCTTTCTACTGGATTTGCCAGATGTGCAGCCAAAGGCACAATCAACATTGGAATAATAGAAGTTAGTCCAACCAATAGATAACTACCCAATAACCAATATATGTTTGAAGCAAATGAAAGAGAAATCAGCGATATTGCTGAACAAAATAACATTGTAATGATTAAACCCTTACGTTCTTTAATATCTCCCAAAGGAACTAGGAAAATCAGTCCCAGGGCATAGCCAATTTGAATCAACATGGCTGAAATTCCAATCATAGATGATGACACATTAAAGAATCTAGAAAGTTATTCCAGCTTTAGTTTTGGTATTTTCAATAATTGATTCCATCTTCTGTAGCCAAATCATATCAACGTTTAAACCGAAGCATAAATGTCAAAGTATTATCATGATAATCTGCATTTATATTACTTAGTTGTAATTCCATCAGCTCTTTGGCAATGGCCAAACCCAAACCCGAAGAGTGCTTAGAGCGATTACTATCAGCCTTGTATGTACGGTTAAAAAGTTGTAATACATCTTCCTCACTTAAAGGCTCACAATCGTTGCTGATGCTGATATTAACATACTCATACGTTACTCCCAAATCAACTTTGCAGTATGATTTAGCATAGCGTATGACATTTTGGAGTAAATTCAGCAATACCCTATTGGTAATTTTTTCATCCAACAACACCAAAGGAACTTTTTCATCAAGATTCAACTGTAATGAGATACTTTTATCTTCAAAGTCTTGATGAAACAGTAATAAACTATCACACAGCAGCTGATATACTGAGTGCGGGTTTAACTGCACCGGATACTCCTTGGCATCGATTAAAGATAAATCATATAATGAATCCACCAGATTGTTTAAGGTTTTCAATTTATATTGCACAGTCTCTAAATATTTTTCTTTGTCTTTTTCCGATAGTTCTAAATGCAAAATTATGTCGATATATCCCATGATAGAGGTTAGTGGTGTCCGTAAGTCATGAGAAAAATTAGCTAAGATTTTTTTGTACTGCTGCTTTTCTTTAATATTTTTCAATTGTAATGTCTTATAGCAATCAACTAAATGATTAATTTCAATAGCCAGCTTCTCTGTTGTTTTATCAGGGGCAACCACCTTAATTTGTTCATTACTTTCAGAAATAAGCCTATTCAATCTGTTAGTTTGTGCAATTAATGCATGGATATTTATTTTTGTAAAATAATATTTTATCAGACAGAGGATAGTTACAACTGACAGTATACACACAATATAAATCATAACTCTCCTCCTTCCATTAGGCTAAATCCTTTTTTTTGAAAATTGTCTGCCCAATAATCAAGCTTATAAAAATAATCATCAATCCCAACGCCCAACACTTCACATCGAAATAAACATTATTGGACATATAATGGACTAAATTATTATCAAACAAGGTAGTGGGTGTCCATTTAGAGATGGTTTTTAGGGCACTTACTCTGCCCGCTAAAGTATTGATTGAAACACCTAAAACACGATAAATGAACATCAAAATAAGTAGGTTTAAAATTTCTGAAACTCCATTAATGGCCAAAACATACCCTAAAATAAAGCTAGAAGCAACAATGGGAAATATATTGCTAAAGGCAATTAAAAATTGATCTAGAGTTGAATTATTTGCCAAATCAAAAATGACATTACCACTTAAAATAGTAACTGATAAAATAATAGTGCCCATAATGACTACCCCAAAAGATAAAGTAATCAATTTTGACCAGAAAATAGCTTGACGAGAATGTCCAAAGGAAACTGCCGCACACATTTTTGTCTTACTTTTTCGTGTTAATATTAAAATAACCAATAAGCATAAAGTAATAATTAAAGTAGTCATACCGAGTACATTGCTATAATAGAACATTCTTGTGCCATAGGGAAAAGTTGGTTCCTTAAATCTAAAATGCTGTAATACCCCTGCGGCAGCCGTGACAAGAAAAGTACTAACTATAATAAGTCCGCAGTATAGCTTTGAACGTATTAAGCGGTAGAATTCACTTCTAATTAGATTCAACATTCTCATCACCTCCTACCAGCCCTAAGAAATATTCTTCTAAGTTCTTACTTTTAACCGTCATCTCTAAAATATCCACATTACCTTCATTTAAGAGCCTATTAATTTTTTGACGTTGTGCAATATAATTATAAATCTCCAACTGCTCACCGGCTAAAACCCTATAGTCCATATCTACAAAATGATTTTCTAATATAAAGCAAGCTTTCTTAGCATCATTGACACGAAGGAAAATAAACTGCTGACTCATTTCCAATAATTCTTTCCGGGATAAATCTTGAACAACTTTACCTTTATTTAAAAAAACAAAACGTGTGGCAATTGATTGAAGCTGTGATAAAATATGACTTGAAATCAAAATTGTAATTTGATGTTCTTGATTTAATTTAAGAAACAGTTGACGCATTTCAACCATTCCTTCAGCATCCAGACCATTGGTTGGCTCATCTAAAAGCAAAAAGTCCGGTGAAGACAATAAAGCCAATGCCAATGATAACCGCTGTTTCATCCCTAATGAATATTGGGAGAATTTCTTACGATTATGTTCTGCAAGTCCTACCGTATTTAATACCTTCTCAATTACTGCCTTTTCAGGAATTCCACGCAGCAAACGGTAATACTCTAAATTTTGGTGGGCATTAAAGTTATCAAAAAACACATTAGTTTCAATCATGACACCCATTCTCTTGCGGGCATTACGTTTTCCATATGGTTCGCCAAACAAAGTGATCTCACCTTTTGTAGGAAATATTTCTTCAGCAATCATCTTGAATAAAGTTGATTTACCAGCACCATTTTTTCCGATAATAGCACATATTTCCCCTTTATATAGTTCAAAGTCAGTACTTTCCAAGGCAACCTGATCCTTATACCTTTTCTCTAAATTAGTTGTTTTTAAAATTGGTGTTTTCATCTTCAGTCCTCCTTTACACTTCTTAGTTTACAAACTGTTTTTTAAGAAGCCTTAAGCAAATTATAAAGAAATCATAAAGATGATACCTAAACTAGTGAAAAACCGATTCCCCAAATAGTTTTTATATATTCTTCATTGGTAATAGCAGAAATTTTTTTACGAATATTAGATACATGGACACTAATACTATTGTCATTTCCCTGATAAATATCGTTCCACAACAGTTCATACAGCTTAGCTTTAGAGAATACTTGTTTGGGATGCTTCAACATAATTTTTAAAATATCGAACTCAACATTGGTGAGATTTAAATCCGACTTTTTAACCATTACCCTATGCTGACTTTCATCCAAAGTAAGTTCTTTCCAGCTTAGACAATCTCCTGTTTGTTGTAAATAATTTTTACGTAGTTGAACTTCAATTCGTGCAGCAACTTCTTCACGGGCAAAAGGTTTAACCATATAATCATCTGCACCTAATTTTAGAATGTTCACCTTGTCTTCAATAATACTCTTCGCAGAAATAACAATAACCGGAATAGATGATTGCTTTCTAATTTCCCTCAGCAATTCCTCTCCAGTTAGTCCTGGCAGCATGATATCCAGCAAAATTAGATTAAAGGATTGTTGTTGAAGTCTTAATTGAGCCTCTGTACCAGAAAAACAGCAAGTTGCTCTGTATCCTTGTTTTTTCACAATTAATTCCAATATTTTATTAATATCATTATCATCCTCCACAATCAATATTTCTATTTGTTTCAAAAACTTCAGCTTTAAGAAATCTATAAAAATCCAAATAAATATATAAGAATTATAGATTTAATTCATACACTCAATATTGCTATTAGTGTACATAATAACATTTCTCTATAATGTTATACCGCAAGCCAACGGTACTTTTGCCACGTCCTTTCTAAAATTAAGCAACTAATTTTCCATTTCGAAAATATAGAGTAGTTACTTTATTTATATTCTTATAAGTGAACTGTTCATTTTCTTTATATCTATTAAAGATATTTATTGCAGAATTGATATCCCTATCTATACTCATTCCACATTCGCATTTGTAAACTCTATTGGATAATGGCATATCGTGTTTATTCCCACAATTTGAACAAATCTTTGAAGTATATGCTTCGTTAATCTTTACTATTTCAACATCATGCAATTTTGCCTTGTATGTTAAATAGGTTTTAAACTTGCCTAATCCCCAATTTTCCTTAATACTTCTATTAAACTTCTTAATCTCTGAGTTTTTTATCATTTTCTCTTGTGATAAATTCCCTATAACTATAGTTTTATTATCTTCTATAATATGCTTTGTAACAGAATGTAAAAAATGTTCTTGCTGTTTTTTTCTCTTACTATATGTTTTATTTAGTCTTTGAGTAAGTTTTTTATACCTTCTACTATCTTTTTTCTTTTTATCTCTCATTGACCTAATTTGGTCTAATTTCTTATTCCAGTATTTATCATATCTTGGATTAATTATTTCTAAAATTTCTCCATTTTGATTAGTTGCTGTAATTAATTTACTGATACCTAAATCAACTGCCAATATATTTTCATTTTGATTTTGTTTTTTATCTAATTCATAAGTAATTGAAAGAATATATTTGTCTCTCGTTTTAGTAATCCATATCTCACCATAGTTTTTAGGTATTTTATTGATATCCATTTTTAATTCATAAAAACCTAGTTTAATTGTTCCATCTTTTATTTTTACATATTGTTTTGGTGTTTTTAATGGATACCAATAGTTCTTATCCTTGTATCTTGGGAGTTTACATTTTTCTCCTCTGGCTCGTTTTTTTATACACCCTTTATAATCTTCTTCTAAGTCCATACAAACCGCATGAAGATGTTTTGCGTAAATCTTTGCATATTCAGAATTATCTTCTCTTAATTTAATTATTTGATTTCTTTGTTCTGACATTTTTATACTTTTGTTACTATAATCATAAATCTCTTTTCTTTGAGAAAGATATGTGTTATAAAGAATTTTACACCAAAAACTATCATGTTCTAACTGATTTATTTGTTCTCTTGTAGGATAACACTGTATTTTTTTTCATAAGTATAACTTTGATTTCATCTTTCTTCTTGAACATCTTCTTTTATCACTTCCTTTATCACGTTGATTAACTTTTTTTGTTTATAACTTCTACTTCCATAAAGCCTTTTAGAAAAAACATGAACTATTGTCATTAAATTTTCTACCATTTCTTGTTCATATATTTTTTCTTCTGCTTTATTCATATAACAATCTCTATATTAAATCTTTTACACATAATTTCAAAAAAGTCATATCCAAATCTCACAAATCTATCTTTATAAGCTATAATAATTCTTTCAACTTGATTAGATAATATTAAATCCCACATTTTCTGAAACTTAGTCCTATTATAATTTAAAGCACCTCATTATACCATTATTTCTCTAATCAACAATTTTTATCAAAGACATCCTTTGCACTGTAAAATAAGAGCTTTTTCCAAAAAGGCTGCCTTAATTCTCTATCATATCTATTCTTTCAGTATTAATTTAATACTTACATTATACAAAAATCACACTTGCTATTTTAAATATAAGAGTTAAAATGATTATATCACACAAACTGAAGGAGTAATTAAAATAGAGTTTATAAATATCTAAAAAATAATAAAAAAACCTAAAACTACTAAATTTTAAACCTACTTTCAAAATATTGAGCTATTATATATCAAATTATTATTTATATTATTTTTGCATATTCACAAATAAAGTTATTTGATATATGTAATGAGGTTGGAATTTCTTTCTGGTATATTAACTGTCTCAGTATTCTTATATCCAAACACAGCCGCATAATACGGTTTGTAGCCATCTTGTATTTGTAATTCTTTTCTCAATTCAGCGGCTTGTGATGAAGCAAATGCAAGCGTGACAAAGAAAATCCAACACGACCCTAAACCAATGGATTCTGCAGCTATTAGCAGATTTTGTGTAGCAGCAGCACAATCCACTTCAGGACATATGCTTTGTTCATCACCTGACACTATTATCAGTGTCGGTGCGTTATACATACAATGGAATTTCTCATCGCTACCCAATGCTGCTAATGGTCCGCCCATATGCTTTGCTACTTTCTTTGCTAAAATATTTAATTTATTCATGATTTCCTTGTTTTGAATGGCTGTAAAATGCCATGCTTGATTCCCAGCATTAGGTGCATATAGCCCCGCTTCTAACACTATCTGTAATTCTTCATCTTTTATCTGTTCATTTTTAAAACTTCTGATGCTCCTGCGTTGCTTAATGTTTTTTAAAGTTTCATTGGTAAATATATTTTGCATATTCCTCTCCTCCATGAATTATTTAAATTATCTTTACTTTGCTTTTTGTACTTTCTTCTTTGATTTTCAATCAATAATTCTAATCTTTCATTCCAGCTGCTTCCAAGATGTGCATTTAGCAGTATTATGATTTCCTCTAACCATTTTTCATAGGGTATTCTGATTCATCAAAAGAATTAAAGCTATCTGTATAATAGCTCGGTAAAATATTTATTTTATTTAGTACATAATACTCTCATAATGCAAATTACTTACAGGACCTATATAGAAAAAGGGCTGTCAAGCCGCAATCCTATTTTCTATTTTTTATTTTTCAAATTTTATACTGTCATTATTTTTTTCACGGTTTTCAAGCATAATTTTTTTCGACACGATTAGATTTTTCTTCTTTATCCGGCATCAGATAAACGTACTTTGAATAATCATCAAATTGAACGGTATTTGTTAAAGTTAGTAGTTCACAACTACCCAATGTGCAGCCCATAATTCCCGCAAAACTAGTTAAAGTATCCTCAAACCCTCTTTCAACATGAATTTCATCACTGACATTCATTGTTGCAACCAAAGCTGTTTTAAAGTTTTTTGGTTTAGGGCCTGTAGATGTACCGCCGTAATCAAGATGTTGAAAATAATTTGTCAGCCAATCTTAAATTTACACACTCGCCCCATACATGCCAAATACCCTTGACATCTTCCAATCGTGAGAGAGAAGAATGGATACGTTATGCTTATTGGCCTCCCCGATGCATCGGCCTCCGTATTTTATCCCTTCCAATTAATTATACAATATCACATTTTACTACTCTTTATTATTATTTAACATATATATTTTTTCAACCAATGTCTAAAATACTGCAACTCTTTCTCAGTATGAAAATAGTGTTCTCCATTTTTCATTACTTGTAAGCTACAGTTGAACCTCTTTGCAAATTGGGATACAATGTGAAACTCACATAAGTTATCTTCTGAGCCATAGAGAATTGAAGTTGGATTATTCCAAGCAATAATAGGATGTTCTTTCACATAACAGTAGTAATCCCAATAAAGAATTTGTCCAATAGGTGTTGAAATTTCTTTCTCTATTTTTAATCTGCTTTCACTTATATTAAACCACGTCATCATATTACTTATGATGCGTTCCATATTCACCACTGGGGAGAGAAATAAGCACTGCTTCAATGACTCATGGCTATATTCTAATAAGCTAAAATATGCTCCTATGCTACAAGCAAAAATGCTTATATTATTAGATAACGATTTTGCATAATCCTTAATAGTATTAAGATCTTGAACGCAGTTTTGAACTTTACAAGCATAGTGTTCATCTTTACGGTCACCATGTTGGGGCAAATCAAAGCTGAGCACCTGATAACCTTTCGTTGTTACTTCTTCTGCAAATATAACAATCACATCATCAGCCTTATTTGACATACTGCCATGTACAACTACGAATAATTTATCTGATTTATTACCCCACAAAATTGCTGGAATATTATCTATTTTAAAATTATATTTTATCATTACAATTTATCCTCCATGAAATATAAATAATCTGCGACTCGTCATATATTACTACTGTGAATAATTTATGTATAAATTATTCTATTTTATACAATATCCTGTACCCTTGAATAACTGTTTTGAAATAAAATTACCCTGCTAACGAAATATTCCTAAAAATCCTGTCAACAATACCACAACTGCAAATATCATTCTATATACTGCAAATATTCTCATAGGTTTCTTTTTCAAATACAGGATAAACCTGTCGATTACTATTAAAGCCACTAAAAATGATACCAGAAATCCCACCGCAAGAGAGATTATTTCTATAGATGTAAGGCTTGCCATACCACCAATTTTTAAAATCTCCAAAGCGCTCATCCCTACCATGACCGGAATTGCCAGAAAAAAGGAGAATTCAGCAGCAGCAACGGTAGAAAGTCCCGACACCCATCCGCCTATAATTGTCGAAGCTGAACGCGACATTCCTGGAATTATGGCCAGACATTGAAAGGTGCCGATTATCAGGGCCTGCTTTGCTGTAATACTCAATCCCCTGTCTCTGGAATTTTTATTTCTAAATTTATTTTCAGCATATATCATCCATATACCACCTAAAAACAAAGTTATTGCCACAGATACCGGTACAAACAGATATTTATCTGCCAGATCACCCAATATCAGCTGACAGATAACTCCAGGAATACAGGCAATAAATATCATGAACCAAAATTTAAATCCCGATTTTTCATATCCAACTTTCTGCGGAAAGAAATTTACAAGAGTTTCTTTTATTTTCTTCCAATACAGTATTACTACTGCCAGTATAGCTCCAAGCTGTATAACATATGTGTACATTTCAACATAAGCAGGGTTGTCCCCTCTAAATCCCATCAAGTTTTCAAAAATCACCATATGTCCTGTTGAAGACACTGGCAGAAACTCCGTTATTCCCTCTACTATTCCTAATATTATAGATTTTATTATTAAAAATATACTGTCCATGTGATCATCCTTTTCTATTTTTGTAAATATTTTATCCGAACGCTACCATTGCTAATACTTCCAACTTCTCAAAGTGAGAGATAAGCACTGCTGCACGCCTGGATAAGGTGATTCTTAGGTTCACAGTGATTTACTTATAAGAAAAATCTTTTTCAAGAATCTAAGAATCATTTGATTTCATCCATGTATTTATCTGTTTGTCATATATGTTTCTTGCACATGCAAGATATAACAGCTGAAGTACAAGGTAAATTGAAGATATAGCTATGAAATATCCTGAAAGATTATCTCCTAGCAAATTGCTCAGTGACTTTATTGCAAATATAGAATGACTTACTGCTACTGCAAAAGGCAGCAAAAACATTATTGCACATTGGGTTCCTACAGTTCTTTTTATTTCATCATTGGATACCCCCATTTTCTTTAATGCTGTAAATTCATGTCTGTCCCTCTGTATCTCATTGAAAATCTTAAAATACAGTATACTGCTGGTTGATATAAAAAATATTATAGATATAAATACCCCAATAAACAATAAAAGTGACATACTTCTTACAACAGGCATATATTTTATAACTCTCTCTGAAAATAATACTCTGTTATTATGGGCAGATATCTTTTTGATCTGCTCTACTGCATTGGAAGCATTTTTCCAATTTTTTATATTGTATCCATAATAAATCAATCTTTCACCGTCAGGAGTACTTTTAAATATACTATTAAATACATCATCGGCTACAACAGCAGTGTTAGTATTTTTATCATCACTATTTATTATTCCTCCGCTTGTTTCATCCTTTATTTTAAATTTCAAATTTTTATCACCGGCGGTCAGAGTCAAATATTTTTTGTCATCTATAAAGTATTTGATCCCCATATTCCCCATTATATTATAGGTGTGTATAAATACCTCTCCATTTTGCAATTGTACCTTGTTTTTGTCAAATTGAGAAGCCATAGCATTGTAATCTGAATTGGACATAATGTAAAAATCTTTTTTATTCTGAAGCTCACTTGATGTGTCTCTTTCACCATTTTGGGCTTTTATTAGTGGAATTCTGTTTTTATACTGCAGTTAGTGACCATACTCTTTTATTGTTTTTTCTATTTCTTCAGATAACATAACATTATTAGAAACAGGCTCTCTTTCAATTATACTAAAATCCTGTGGAAAATTTTGCTGTATGGCTCCTAAAATGTTTTTTTGTATGGAATATACACTTACAGAAGCTGTTAATGTAACCGCACTTAAAATAGATGCTATAAATAAAATCTTTGCATTATCTTTTAGTTTATATATGATTTGGGATAATGTTATGAAGTTAATCCCCCTATAATAAATTTTTTTATTCTTCTGAAGCCCGTTGGTAAAAAATACGCTGAACTGAGAATACAAAAGATAAGTTCCCAGAATAACAAGAATTAAAATAGGAAGCATGGTAAACATTATAGCCATGCCGGAATATACAGCAATTATATATCCTGCAGCTATAAGTACTATAGAAAGCAGAGCTTTAACTTTGGAAAACTTCGGCACTGGTTTGGGAATTCTGTCCCCTTTTAGTAATTCTATTATATTGTCATTTTTTATTTTATAGCTGACTATAAAACCAATTCCCTGAAATAAAACAAAAAACGCAATCAGTGTTATGATAATTGCTTTAGCTGAAATTACAAAAGGTATTTCTACATTCAAAGCTAAAATCACCGTAATAGCCATGAAAAACAATTTGGAAAACAACATCCCAAATAGAATACCAGTAGCTATAGCTGTAAGAGACACAATAACATTTTCAAGTATCACATATCCCCTTATCTGTCCCCTGGTAAGTCCGAACATGGAAAGAAGTCCAAACTCCTTTTTCCTTGATTTCAGGAAACCTGAAATAGAATAAGTAGTAAATACCAGTGCAAATATAATTATTATGGAATTGCATAAAAACATAATTTCCGAGGCCATGGCTCCCATGCTTCCCATTATATTTACACCCTTCACCTGTGGGTTGTATATAAAATTTGCAAATATAAAAAATATGGTCACCACCAAAGTATTGCTCAAGTAGTACATAACATACTTATTTAAATTTCCCATAATATTTTTATAGACTATATTACGGAATGTCATTATAATTCCCTTCCAACATTGAAAGTGAATCCATAATTTCTTTAAAAAAGCTCTGTCTGCTATTTCCCCTGACAATTTCAGAAAAATATTTTCCATCTTTAATCATCACTATTCTCTTGCAAAAACTTGCTGCAAAAGGATCGTGGGTAACCATCATTATGGAGGTTCCCTTATGTTGATTTAAATTTTCCAGTGCTTCCATAACATCCTGAGATGCTTTTGAATCAAGATTTCCTGTGGGTTCATCTGCAAGTACAATAGACGGATTGTGGATCAAAGCCCTGGCACATGCTGCTCTCTGCTGCTGCCCGCCTGATACCTCATAAGGTCTTTTAGTAAGAATGTTTTTTATATTTAAAATTTCTGCAATATTATCCACTCTCTTCTCTATTTCCCCTACCTCCAATTTATCCAGAACCAGTGGAAGTATTATATTTTCCTCTATTGACAACGAGTCCAGGAGATTAAAGTCCTGAAATACAAAACCCAGTTCTTTTCTTCTAAAAAGTGCTGCATCTTTTTCACTTAAATCAGACGGATTTGTTCCATTTATCAATAATTTGCCTGAGGAGGGTGTATCAATAGTAGCCAATATATTCAAAAGAGTAGTTTTCCCGCTTCCAGAGGGTCCCATTACTCCTATGAACTCCCCTTTTTCTACACTTATATTGAACTTGTCAAGAGCTTTTACTCTGACTGCTGCGGTTTTTCCGCCATATATTTTAGTTATATTTTCAGCTTTTAATACTGCCATAATTTTCTTTTCTATCTCCTTCCAAAATAATTTGCCGGCTAACCATATTATAAAAAAAATAGAGAAATCAACATATCGATTTCCCTTTCATCAAGCAATTTTATGTTACAATCTTGTAAGATTATAATTTAAATATATTTTTCCCTCTATAAAATACTATTGAAAATTCAGTTCCATCACCCTGTTTTGATCTGACAAACAATCCATGTGAAAGTTTATCACATATTCTTTTGGACAAATACATGCCCATCCCAGTAGATTCCGATGTCTTTCTACCATTTTTCCCTGTAAAAAAGGCATTAAATACTCTGCCCAGATCTTCCTTTGGTATTCCAATTCCATTGTCTTTTATGGATACAATCACCTTTGATTCTTCCTCCATTATTTTAAACACCATGGATTTATCCTTTTTTTCTACAGCTTTAGAATATTTTACTGCATTGATTAGTATTTGATTTATTACAAAGGCTATCCATTTCTTATCTGTTTCTACCAATACGATTTTATCACATATTATTTTAGGAAATATATGAATTCTCTATTCCTATCTGTTCAAGTTTTTTCCTAAGCCTTGTCATATTCACTGAAAGAGTATTGTCATCTACAAAATCTATATCGTTCCAGAGCACTTCAAGCAAAGTTTCTCTTGATACAATTTTATTTCCATTTTTCAGTAGAGAATGCAATAGCAAAAATTCATTTTTACTCAATTCTATTTTTTTATTATTAAATTCAATCATATTCTGATTTATATAAACCAATAATCCATTGACCTCATATATGTCCTTAGAAGTATTTTCCGAATAGATCCCATAAACTCTCCTTATGACACTTTTTATTTTAGCAAGCAGTACATCATAAGAAAAAGGCTTTGTTATATAATCGTCTCCTCCATTTTCTATTGCCATTACCTGATCCATATCCGAGTTTCTGGCTGAAATAAAGATCACAGGAACATTGGATAGGGTTCTTATATTCCTGCACCAATAAAACCCATCATAAAATGGAAGATTTATATCCATAAGTACAATTTGGGGCTTACAATCCACAAATTCATTTTTTATGTTTGAAAAATCTTTTACCATAAAAGTTTCATAACCATATCGTTTCAGAAATCTTTCAATTAATTCACTTAATTTTTTATCATCTTCTATTATCATTATCCTGTACATATTATCAAACCCTTGTTTACTAGAATAAAACCCATCTACCATAGTCGAATATGGTATCATAAAAATAACACTGCATTGATTGTTACTTATTATATCTTAATTTACATAAAAGAACAAATCCATCAACATTCCACCTTGTAATTGACGAATTCCTGAAGTCTATAATCCCTGTGCATAAAGAATACCTTTTTTTATTGCTTCTGCTTTGGGATTTTCCCAGGCCATAGAATGTCCTGCTGATTTTACGATTTCAACATTTATCATGTGTCTCTCCAACTCAGTTTGGTCATCATCCGGCAAAGATTTCTCACCAAAAATGAATGTCCTTTTACATGGCAGCGAATATAATATTTCACGCCATGACGGCTCTGCTCCGACAACCGCTGACTTTGAAATTCTA
This sequence comes from Clostridium kluyveri, assembly GCF_001902295.1. Taxonomy (NCBI): domain Bacteria; kingdom Bacillati; phylum Bacillota; class Clostridia; order Eubacteriales; family Clostridiaceae; genus Clostridium; species Clostridium kluyveri. The sequence continues at coordinate 2,688,409 of NZ_CP018335.1, forward strand.
CTAATCGCTGTAGAGGAGCAAACTGATAATGCGGATGCCCACATAGAATTTACACTAGAATTTTCACTGACAACTTCATCAAATATTCCATTTACAAAATCCTCTTCCTTATAGGTTCCAAATTCATAACTTAATGAGCCCTGACTACTTTTATCCAAATTAGCTTCACTAAGAATAATTGTTTCGATATTCTCCCTACATTTATTGGCAAGTTCAAGTGCAACAGCTCCGCCTAAGCTATGTGCAAAAATAATAAACTTATAAAGCCTTAGGTCTTGTACAAAATTATACAAATATTTCGCATGTTCCTTTACAGTATATAAACAACTATCTGGTTTATCACTAAACCCACTGCCAAGCAAATCTATTAATATTCGCCTGTGATTTATTAAACAGATTTGTGATGCTACTTCAGGATAATCAAATGATCCAGCACAGCCCAATCCATGAATAAATAATATTGGTGTATCCTTACCAGGTAAATCATGATACCTAATCTTGTTGTTCATATTGTCTACTATGTATTCTTTCATAAAAATCCTCCTGTTAAATATAAATACTTAAAATCTTCTTAAGTAAATTGGAAATTTATCTCAAAGATTATTTTCCTTGAATTGTAATGTATTTCCTCTTATAATATCCTCGACCTTAACATTTGGATTGTGATATCTTGTACGTCCGATTGTGCTTTTGCCATACTCTATTGCCTCATATGGACACCACTGAATACAGGCAAGACACCGCTCACAATGATGCTGCCAAATCGGATTGCGTTCTTCCATTTTTATATTATTTACAGGACATACTCTAGTGCACAGACCGCAGCCGCTGCACTTTCCACTCACCTTAAATTTTTCGTCCCATTCGGAGATACCTTTGTACAAATAACTACGATTGGCTATCTTACTGAGAAGCCTGGCCTTTCTTTTAACCGGCTGAAACTTACCATCAACAACTGCCTCGGCGGCTTCATCCGCCTTTTCCATTGCATTTTTTATCAGCTTTTGCACAACGTCAGGAGCGAAGGCCTGATACTTCACGATATAATTCCCTGGCATCTTTACTCCGGCTGCATAGGACAAACAAACACCCTTTTCTTTCAAGATATCGTCCAGCATTCCCAGAGTGTCTGCTCCATTTCCACCGAAATTTATAAATGCAAAGCAGTAAGTTCCTTTAATGATATTGACGTTTTGTACAAAGCGTTTTACAAGTCTCGGTAACCCGATATAAAAAACGGGAAAAACGAAACCAATCGGATTATCAGAGCCACCGATAGGCTCATCCGTTGCTCCTGCAGCCATAGACTTAATTGTGCAGTTTCCAAGTCCCTTTGCCATTTGTCGGGCTATTGTCAGCGAATTGCCCGTAGCGGAAAAATAATAAATTGTCGGCTCCATTACATACGCCTCCTTTATAGATCATTTCTGAAAGTAAATATTTTTAAATTTTATTATCATAAAAAGTTGCCTGTTATATTTATACTGAATTGTATCCAATAAACTCATATCCGTAAATGGTGTAAAACTTAATGAATTCTCATAAAGTTCAACATGATTATCTTCCCAAATTTCTTGAAATAAAATCTCTACCTCTGCTTCTTGCTCAATACCATTCAATTTCTAATGATACATTGGGATATACTCTTTATTAAAGTACGATATTTTGTCATATACAGTAAATCTATTATTTTTAGCCACTATTTTTTCCTAATTACGAGTTTCTATAACAAGTGTCGCTTTCTTTTTAAGTACTTGAACCAGATTTTCTCTTGTTACTGCATTTGGTGAATGAACGATTGAGTTGCCTATATTAAACACAATATCAAATTGTTGCTGAAAGACACTTGGTAGTTGTTCAGTCGCCATATCTCCATAGAAAGCATTATACAACCAGTTCATTTTATTATAATTTCGTTACTAGTGTGAATTACTATAGGTAGATTATATCATCTTACAAAATGCTCTGCATCCTCTAAATATAAAAATAAAGCATTCGTAGCAAAAACATAAGTACATTGAGGAAGAGAAGCGACATATAATGGATGCACAAAAAAACAAGACTGCTCAAGTGGAATTAATTACTAATTTTACTGTTCGTTACTTCTATAAACACCAATCTTTTTCCGTTGTAAGCTTTTAATATTCATTTTAAAGAAATAAAAGAATAGTAGCCCCCTGTGCAAATGGTCGCTACTATTTTTATTAAGAAATTTAGTGTTACCAGTTGCCTAAGCAACTAAGTTGTATACTACAGGATGTTAGTGGCTTCACAAAAGTCGTGGTTGAATCATTATTTAACAGTAAACTGATACCTTAATTCATTCACTAAAGAAGTACCATCTTTTGCTTTAACACCTTTTGTAATATATAAGTAATACGTTTCTCCTGATTTATAAAGCTCTACAGGAGTTACCTTTAGTAAATTGTCTGAACCATAGCTTATCTCTACTTCTACTTTTATTCCCTTGGAATCCACTACATAAATATTATTCTTAGTAACTGTAGCTGCATCTGCTGGCTTTGTGAATTTTATCTGCCATTTTTTATCTACACCCACAGTATCCTTCATTACTGTAGTTCTCCCCTGGAAATAATTTTCCGGTAAACTTATTAAAACAAAGCTGCTGAATTTATCTACCCAGATAGATATACCCACTACATTTCCTTTTTCATCATATACAATAGTTCCTTTATCCACCACATTTTCTCCATCACTATGATGAACCATAACTGCTAAGGAAGAAAGAAATTTATCTAATTCTTCTTTTGAAGTTGGGAGTTTTGATGAGTCTATGGGTATAGTTATTTTTACTCTGCCTGTAATATTGGCTTCTATATTAAGCGGTGCTGCAATTATCTGCGCACCTGAAGCTAATTGTAAAATTAATCCCTTATATTCTGCAATTTTACTGCTTTCCTTTTCTTCACTGACTTGTACCTTTATGTCCTGCCCCTTTGATTTCTTAATGGTTTCTGCCGGCAGCTCTAAAGAAGCTCTTCCTGTTTCAATTATCAATGACATATTGTTACTTGCAAACTGAGCCATTGAAGTTGATGGAATCTGTGCCTCTGTCTCATCTGCATTATCTCCTGGTATATCTGTTATAGCTATGACTGCAGTTATACTCTTTACTTCTAAGGCTTTTTTTACTGTTACTGCTGCTATACTTTCATCCAATACTAAAGTATCCTTTTTAGAACCATCACTACCCGTTATTCTTGTAATGGTTGCCTGTACTGCAGTGCTTTGCTGCCCACTATTTCCAACTAGTACTGGTACTTGTCTAGTTTCAGTTGTAGGTTGCGGGGGTGTATAGGGCGGTATATAGGGTGGCACATAGGGTGCTGCTCTTGTTACTGTTACTGTATATGTGTTTGTAGTTCCATCCTGTGCTGTTACTACTACATTTATTGTATTAGCTCCAACATTTAAATTCACTGCCTGTGACACTGGATTTCCGTTCACTGTTACTGCCGCATTTGCTTCATTTACTGTTGGTGTCACAGTAATGCTTGTCACTTCATTTCCCACACTTGCCGTATAGATTGTTGTTTCTCCTGTAAATACTGGACTTAATGTCCCGCTGCTTAAGGTGAGACTTTTTAATGCTGCATCATTTGATGCTGCTCTTGTCACGGTTATTGTATATGTCTTTGTGGTCCCGTCCTGCGCTGTTACTAATACAGTTATTATATTATCTCCAACATTTAAATTCACTGGCTGTGAGGGTGAACTTCCATTCACTGTTACTGATGCATTTGCCTCATTTACTGTGGGTGTCACAGTAATACTCGTCACTTCATTTCCCACAGCTGCTGTATAGCTTGTTGCTGTTCCTGTAAATTCCGGGCTTAACGTGCCGCTGCTTAAAGTGAGGCTTTTTAATGCTGCATCACTTGATGCTGCTCTTGTCACTGTTATTGTATATGTCTTTGTTGTCGTTCCGTCCTGTGCTGTTACTAATACAATTATTGTATTATCCCCAACATTTAAATTCACTGCCTGTGACGCTGGGTTTTCATTTACTGTCACTGCTGCATTTGCTTCATTTGCTGTTGGTGTCACAGTGATACTTGCCACTTCATTTCCCACATTTGCCGTATAGCTTATTGTTTCTGCCGTAAATGCTGTGTTTAATATCCCGTTACTTAAGGTGAGACCTTTTAATGATGCATCATTTGATTTTGCTCTTGTCACTGTTATTGTATATGTCTTTGTTGTGACCGTTTTGTCCTTGGAAGTAGCAACAATATGGATTTCTTTTGCTATACCGGCATTCAGGGGAATAGATTCCGAGGTGCTGCCGCTGGCAGAAGCATAGTCAATTCCGTCTGATGTAATTTCCATCGTTGCACTACTGTCGTTTACTATAGTCGTCACCGTGACACTGCCTGTGTTGTTATCAACATTCACATTATAATCTATCATACTAGGATCATATGATAACGATCCACTGCTTATTGCAAGACTAGTTAATACTGGCTTAATCTTTATAGTCCCTTGAGCCATGTCTGACCAATCCCCCATACTGTTCATTTCCTCAACATATAGTGTATGCGTTCCCGAGTAAAGAGAAGCCTGCGGTGTATAACTTTCTGATGAAGTATTTGTCCATTCTGCTGCATTATCAAGCTTATGTCTGTAATAACCATAACCTGTGGCATCACTCCAGCCCCATGTGGGCATGGTATTTTCCGTTTCAGAGGAAGATACTGTTACTGAAGGCACAGGAATTTTTTCGAATGAATTGGTTGAATCAGTAATTGTTACATCATTTAGTGGCATTATAAAGCTTGTTCCGCTAATTGATATACCATTATATTTCAGATTCTCAGCTGTAAGTGTATAACCTGGAGCTGGATAAATACTAATGGCTTCTCCTGGTATGCCAGCATTGGTGCTTAAGCCTATAGCTTGGTTAACAGAGCCGCTTACGGTAATGTTATAAGTAGAAGATTGTATATATGAAGCATCCGAAGGGAAACCCATACTGCCTGACTTATAATAATATTTCATATCTGAAGGACACCCTGAAAATGGTAAATAACTCTCAGTAGTCCAATTGGGCTTATATATGGATAGGTAACTCTTTGATGTTATCTCCAAGTTTTCCCCCCATTCACACTGTACATGCGACTTTCACCGCATACAGCGTTCCAACTAATTGTGTTTTACTTTATTTAACTTGAGATTTGAATATCTGAATTTCCTACTAGCTTTCTTAAAGAATTTACCTTTTTCAAACCTTTAATATCCAAATTTATTTTATCCATATACTTATTGATAGTATCTTCTACTGTAGCATGGATTAGTTTATGTGCATCTGTACATACCCAAATTAGGTTTTTGTACTCATTTGTGCCACCTAGCTCTCTAGGGTTCTTATGGTGACATTCCATATCTCCTATTTTAAGATATTCACCTGTTATTCCACATTTACCTTGTTGTCCTGCTATAAGTGAAATTCTATTATCATTATATTCAGTAGAGTTATATTCACTTGCGTTTCTTAGAGCATACTCAATAAGTTTATTTAGATTTCCTCCTAATTTTTCATGTATAATTTTTCTACCCTCTATTGTATAGTTATTTGTTTCTTGGGTAAAATTCATAGGAGGTTTAGTTTTAATTCCATATATGGGGAATATTGTGGTTTCTGATATCGTGTATTTTTTACCATTGTATTCTCTATATAGTTTTTGGTATGCTTTGGATATTTTGTGTTCTTTTTTCATAACATTCTTCAATCTGTTATACAAGGTTCTTGTAACTAAGAAATTGATTTTCGAGAAGTCAAGATTTACTTGGGTTGCCATTTTATAGTAGTTATGACTTCCTAATATCATGGCATTTAGCTTGTTGACTTCTTTTGGTGTTGTTTTATTCTTAATTTTCTTTATTTGTTCTTTAAGGTTTTTGATGGTTCGTTTTTTTTGACTTGTCACTCATTCTACTATTACAGATATATCTATTGTTTTTAGTCACCACTTTGAGTTTGATGCCTAAAAATTCTGTATAGTTTCTTCGTAAATTAGTGATTTTAGATTTTTCTGGACTGATATCTAAATCTAATCTTTCTTTGAGCCATAACCTTGTAGCCTTGAAGATTTTCTGTGCTACTCCATAATCCCTACAAAATATCTTAAAATCGTCTGCGTATCTGACAATCCATATTTCTTTAAGATTAGATTTTTTAATACTAGCATACTTATTATAATCTTTATTGAAGTTGTACTTGGTTTTGTATGTTTCCCATTGACTACTAATCCACCAATCCAATTCATTTAAAACTATATTTGATAATAATGGACTTATAATACCACCTTATGCAAAGTTGGAGATTATGCGAAGTAAACCTCATCAGGCATTGGTTTAACTGGGTTCTCTGAAGATTTACTTTGCATAATATCTCGACTACTTTAATTTAGAAAGCCAATTTAGTAATGACGCATCTTCACTCCAATCAGGCAGGTTGATATCAACTAAATCGGGATAAGCACTCTCAATTGCCTGACGTTTTAACTCTGTATCACACTTAGCATAAGTCTCTGTAGTTTTGATGTCCTCGTGTCCTAAAAAATCCCGGATATATATCAGATTGACTCCGGCTTGTAGCAGATGCATTGCTTTGCTGTGACGAAACATATGTGGTGTTACTTTTTCAGGGACAATCGTTGAGATTCTTCTTGCTGAGCATACATACTGTGAAATAATGTATGCAATACCCTCTTTAGTAAGTTTGTTATGCTGCTTGTTCGTAAATAAGGGGCAGTCACTTTTCCAATTCACGTTTAAGGAATTTTCCTGAATATAGCGTGACAATAAAGCAAGTGCATTTTTCAATAGTGGAACTCTACGTACCTTATTTCCCTTTCCAGTAAGAATAAGAACTCCTGGATTATTCAACACAACATCACGCACCCTTAGATCGACAAGTTCCTGTACTCTGCATCCAGAATCATAAAGGATACTTAAAAGGGTTAAATCACGACGTCCTTTTGGAGTAGTCTTGTCTGGCTGGGATAATAAGAGCTTCATAGCCTCTGGTGTAAGATGCGGTATTGATGGTTTTTGTGTCTTCTTAATCGGCAGTGAAATCACTTTTTGAAAATGAAGAATTCCCTCTGGTTCCTCGTACTGCGCATAGCGAAAAAAGGAATGTATAGCTGCAAGTCGTTGGTTTCTAGTTGAAATACTACATTTTTTGCTTGTTTCCAGCCACTCAAGGAAATCCTTAATCAATCCATGCGTCAGCATGTTCAGGTTGAGTCTTTCAACAGGCATATTTCGTTGTTCCTGACAGTATCTAATTAGCAGTTTAAAGGTATCCCGGTAGGATGTTATTGTATTTTTGCTAGCATTTTTTTGTCTTGGCAGGTATTCAGACAAGAATCCAGTAAGGTGTATTGCAAAATCAGTAGGTTTCACCAGCATCACCTTCCAATTCGGGGATAATGTCTGGATAACATCCCTCTAGCTTAATAGATATATCGGGGAATACATCAGCAGTCATTCTAAGGTAATATGAAGTTTCATTAAAGGAGTCGTGTCCCATATATGTCTTCAGTATTGGAAGGTAAACTGAAAGGTCTTTTTCTTCTAGAACCCATTTTTTCAGACAGTGGCATGCAAAAGCATGGCGAAAGTCATGAACTCGTGGACCCTTGCCGCGGCCTCCATGTGAAATTCTAGCTCTCCATAGAAAGCGCCTAAAGTTGTGATATACATTACCTATAGTCATTGGCTTGCCATCCAATCCGGGAAAAAAGTAATCGCTACGCTTGGAAATCACATGGACACATTTGAAGTAATCGCGACAGCGACTTGTTAATTCATCCGACATTGGAACTAGACGGCTGTTGTCTTTCTTGGAATGCTGGATGGTTAGTACTCCATCCCTAAGATCTACATCATCTATTTTAAGTAGTCTTGCTTCTGAAGAGCGAAGACCGCATGAGTAGATCATTCTAAAGAATACTGGCATAATCAAGTGTCGTTGTGGACATTCGCTGACATAAGGACATTTGTCTGTCTCATGGAAGAAACGCTGCAATTCATCTACTGTATAAATATATGGAACGTATTTCTCTTCAACCGGATAGTAACCTTTTGGAAGAATATATGCATTTATTCCTATACTATCCAAATATATAGCAAACTGTCGAAGTACTGAAGCTCTTGAGCATTGATTAGCTTGTGCCTCATAAATCTTCTTAGAGCACCAGTCTAAAACTATTTCTCTTGTAAGTTCTTTTGCTTTAGAATACTTTTTAGCAGTAAATGCAGAGAATCGCAGGAGATGCTCTTTCTCAGTTTTATACTTATATCCGATTGCTTGTTTTAACTTAACATGGTTTTCGATATACTGAGCAAATGGGCCTTTGAAAAAATAATCACTCATGGTTATCCACCTCCGGTGTATTCAGGCAGCATTCCTTCAGCTTATTTAAATCTACTTTTAAATAAACTGCTGTGGAATCAGTATCCGTGTGACCAAGGATATCTGAAATTACTGCGAGAGGTGTGCCATGTTCAAGCATTCTCGATGCTGCAGTATGTCGAAGCGAGTGCATACCCCGACGTTTTTTTAGTGTTGGCAGATGGGCAATTACCATGTAGTTCTTGATTAATTGAGATAAGTGATCCCCTTCTGAAAAAGGGAGGAATGGTGCCATATGTCTTACAAATACAATTGATGAATCAACCTTTGGTCGTCCATATTTCAGATAATCAATAACAGCCCATCCTACTTCAGAGGGAATTGGAAGAGTAACTGTTTCTCGCGTCTTTGATTGTACGAATACCAACTTCTTCTCTTCCCAGTGAAAGCAATTAAACGTCAGGTTTTTGATGTCAGTAACCCTAAGTCCCAGCATACAAGCGAGAAGAATGATGGCATAATCCCGTTTTCCTTTTGGGCTTCCACGATCAATAGCTCCTATCAGTGCGACCAATTCAGCCTTTGTCCAAACGGAAGGAATGCGTGTCTGCTTACGTGCTTGAACCATCGGTGTCTTTGCAGCTAAATCAGTTTTTAAAATGTCCTGCTCGAGAAGATATCTCAAAAAAGTACGTATTGAGCAGATATTCTGTTCCACAGTTTTATAAGTGTAACCAGCTAGAGTTCTGATATAGCTATGTATAATTGAAAGGCTGATATTACGGCAATTACAGATGCCCTGTGAAATAAGATAATCCATAAATCGCTCCGCTTGATTCACGTAGTGATCAATAGTTACCTTAGAATAACTCCTAGCTTCACAGTAACTTTTGAAGTCACTGCTGATTTTCATAAAGTATGGATCAGTCAAAAGATCTCTGTATTTATAATACCGCCTTAAAACGGTATTATGCATTTGGAAATCGCCAATCATTCTGATGATACGAAGTTCCTGAGTATCCTTTTGGCACAAGGTTTTATCAAAATCCTTTTTAAAAATCTGAAAGTATTTTTCTACAAAGTCTATTCCCAATTGTTCGGAGTAATAAGTTTCGTTACGATTTTCTGCAAACTTTATGATTTTCTCCCAACGATTACGATAAAACTTCATAGAGCCTTCAGTGTAGCCTAATCTCAGTAGCTCCTGTTCTAAATCTAGCAATAATTCTTTAAGTGGTTTTCTATGCATATAAAATGCCTCCTTCAATAATTTTTTAGTTTTTACATTATTATCATTGACGGAGATTATGCAAAGTAAAACAAGTGTAATACCTGCAAGAATGCGGCAATTCAAGGTTTACTTTGCATAATTACTTTCTTTGCATAAGGTGGGTTATGCGAAGCTTTGCATAATCCACCTTGTGGTGTACCTTTTGTTGGTATTCCTACCCCTTGTATTTCTGATTTTACTATTTTACCTAATATGCTTATTAAATTTTTGTCTTGTATACCTAAATTCCATATTTGTTTCTTAAGTTTACTATGGTTGACATTATCAAAGAAACCTTTAATATCAATATCTACTACATAATGTAGGTTGGATTTCCACATCAAGTAATTACATCTGGCTATAGCATGACCTGTAGACCTATTTGGTCTGAATCCATAACTATGTTTGTGAAATTTAGCTTCACATATTGGCTCTAATACTTGTTTAATACATTGTTGTATTATTCTATCTTCTATACAGGGTATTCCTAATGGTCTTGTTCTGCCAGTACCATCCTCTTTAGGGATATCTACTCTCCTAACACTTTTAGGGTAATAGTTTTGCAATTTTCTTTGTATATATTTAACAAAGTAATTGCTATCCATTTTCTCAAAGTAGTTTATATTTAATCCATCAGTTCCTACCGTTACTGAACCATCATTTCTTTTAATATTTCTATATGCAAGTAGTATATTATTTTCTGATATAATGTATTTCATTAAATCAGAGAATTCATAATTACCTTTTGACTTACTGTGTAAATTATCGAATATATCTTGCATACCATAATATTCATTATTTCTTAGTTTTTGTTTCTTCTTTAACAAGCTTTCCTTCAAGTCTGTTAATCCTCCTTGATGAAGTTTCACATCTCTTAGTCGTACCCGAACCTTGAATTTATTCAGTTATTCAATTTTCAAACAACAATTAGTCTAGTGGCTATTGCTCCATTTCCATTACAGAAACTTCTCAGCTTCATGCCACCACTTTCACTTAGATTAAGATAAGTTATAGATTACTCTTTTTCCTATCAATACTTCATAGGTAGTAAAACCTCCATATTCTAAGCTTCCCTTGTTCCGTTATCGCTATCTTTTACATATATCCGTAGGTTTTTGGTATGAGCCTGTAAGCCTGATAGTGCCTGTAACACTATATGGATTTTCATAATGGCAAATTTTACTCATCCACACTTACCACACTTTTTGTGTTATACCCATTTCTAGGTATATTTCGTCTAGACCCTTACATTCCCAAATTCGTCAGTTACTTAGTAACATACTAACCATAGATATTTTATCAACATCCGACCTATCACCACTCGACTACCTCTAGTTCGCATTTCGTGTAGGAATGATATTTCATCTACTTACGGTGGTTCTCAGCCGACTTCACCGAGCTTTTAACCCCTTAGTATTTACTTACTACGACGCTAATCGGAGTATTAATGGAAACCCTTCAAGGCGTTACCCTTTCATTTGATTTCTTGCAATAACAGTTCTAATTTCTGAATTTAATCAGCTAATTAGGCTAATCTTTTCAATTAGCAACAAGTCGCACTGCCATCAAAATAAACGCTTCTTAGGCTACTACAACCTGCAAATGCAAGATCTCCAATAGAAGTGACACTGCTTGGTATTGTTATACTTGTCAGCATTGAGCATGACCGAAAAGTATTGCCTTCAATTGAAGTTATGCTGTTCGGAATTACAATGCTAGTTAAATTTTTACAACCATCAAATGCATAACTTCCAATATAGGTGACACCGTTTGGAATTACCATATTGATTATGCCAGAACCTCGAAACACCCATTCTCCAATATAGTTTACGCTTTTAGGTATTATTATGCTGTTTAGCCCAGTACATCCATAAAATGCATAGTGCCTAATATCCTTTATGCTATTTGGCAGCTGCACACTGGTAAGACTGGTGCAGTTAGAAAATGCATATTTCCCAATAGCAATAACATCATAAGTATTGCCGCTGTTAGTGACAGTGGCAGGAATAATTATGTCCCCGCTATAACTGCTATCGACATCAGCTTCTAAAGCTACTTCTACAGTCCCTTTGTCTCCGCCCGTGGGTTCAGTTATTATTGTATAAGCTATACCGTTGTATTTAAATTTATCTCCCACAGCGGCGCTTATGCTGTCCCCTTTAACTTGCAAAATAACTGCAGACATAATCGCTGTTATTAGTATCACCCACAGTACCTTTTTAAAATCATGTAAAATATATGATTCCATTATTTTTTCCCCCTGAATAAATTATGAATGGTTTATTAATCTCTCAGCATAAACAAAATATTGTCTATTGTAATTCTTAAGAGCCATATAGTTGATTCTGAAGCATTTGAGCTGTTCCAGCAGATTGCTTTATCCTCAAGCTTTACTTCTTTGAATCGATTCAAATCTTTCAAACTGGAGTAGGGTATGGTTTTAATTAACCTCTGCATATTAAACAATATTTTACTACCCTGCTCAAATTCTATCAGCAGCGTATAATCGTCATTTGGTATTACACTTATTATCCTGCTCATAAAACCATCTCTTTAAATTTCCAATCATTTGAGCTATTAGTACAAAAAAATACTCCATATATAATTATATGGAATAATTTTTTTTGGGGTATACGCCATTTGGCGTATCTTTACAGAATTTTTATATAAAATTATCAATTCAAAACTATATTAATCCGTTCATTTGAGCAATTTTTATCGCTGAAACCTTTCCGCTAGTTTCAAGTTTTTGGTAAATATTTTGTAAATGTGTTTTCACAGTACCCTGTGACATAAAAAGACGATTTGCAATTTCCTCTCTCTTTAAGCCTTCCGCTGTGAGTGAAAGTACCTCTATTTCCCTTTGTGATAGTTTAACCTTTTTTAATTTAGCACTGTTTAGACTTTCAACATATTGCTCACTGAAAACAAGTATTCGTTTTATATATTCATTATTAGAATCATTATGTGCTATTGCTTTTACCATTGGCATTATATGGGTTGCATTTTCCACAAAAGGCATTATGATGTCATCTGCTTGTCCTTTTACAAGAGCGCTTTCCATTACTGCTGTTCCAGTCTTAAGCCCATACAGCTGATATTTCGCTGCCGCTTCAAAAATACTGTTATGTATGAAGGCCAATTGGTTGCTAAAAACGGAAAAATAATCCACAAAGCTCTCTGCCAACATCTCAAGCTTCACATAATTTCGGGACAACAGCACGGCCTTCCCATAGACTAAATAATTAAATGCTATTCCCTGATAAAAAAAGTTAGCAGAACTCATATCTCCTATTTGAAGCCAATAGGGTATTTTTTCAGCCTGATCAAGATTAGCATATGTATATCCCTTACATATATCAATAGTTGTATTATAAATAGGATTATTTACTTCTGCAATATCTTTCTCCAACTGCTTAAGCATTTCAATAGCTTTTGTTATTTTTCCCTGTAATATATAGAGCCTTATCAGATTAAAATTTGCACAAATAATAATGCTATTTTGATCCTTTGTTTTAGCCTTATAAATAGCCTTGAAACTGTTCAGTTCTGCTGCCTGCCAGCCACCAGTTTCAAGTTCATATTCTGCTAGGGCCAGATACTCGGAGCCAGTTCCGCATCCATCTGCATACTTAGAATGTACAGGGAATTTATTGATGATGGTACTTAATATTTTCTTAAATGTACCCTGATCCCTAAAATATATGTAAAGCAAATGAGGTGATCCAAAAGTAAACTCATTTTCCCTAAGCAATATATAGGACTGTTCCCCTTTTAAAAGCTCTAAAATAAAATCGTTTCTAGAAGAGGTTTCTTCTATATGATTGAACATTATAATTTTCCTAATAATATTGGCTTCTGCAATAACACGATTTCTATACCTGTCATCTATATTTTTCATAAGTTCAAAATCCTGCTCCAGTTGATCCAGTCGTTTTGCACACACTGAAATGGTACCTTGATTTCCTTTTACTATGGCAAATAAGATATACTGCAAATATGCAATTGGATATTTATTCAGCAATTCTTGTGGTGCTCTACGGAACATTTCAAGAGAATCTTCAAAGTCGATAAGCTCATTTCGAATATTAGCTGGATTATTTAAATGTGTAAGAATACTCTCTACAGCTCCAGCACGATTCAGATAACTATAGGCAGTTAAGAACTCCTTTCTTTCAAGATACCACTGGCCAAGGCGTCTATATAACTCTTGAAGCTCTTCTTTTTTAAAATGCTGTCTAATCTTTAAAAAATCTAACATCACATTGTGAATTTTATATATTTTGTTTATATCATCGTAGAAAACAAAGGAATTCTCTCTATGAAGACTTTTTAAAATTTCATGGGTTTTCTCCTCCTGAGTAACAAATAAAACTTGTTCTACAGTAAAACTATCCATAATTGAAAGCTTTAGCAAAAAATTCTGAAGAAATTTATCATAACTGTTAAAAAGAACTTTTTCAACTAGTTCATCAATAGTATCATTGATTCCAACTGGAATACCTTTTTTCAGTGCTACCAGTATCATATATATCAATGAAATCCATCCATCTGTGTATTTACTGATATTTGATAAATCAGCTTCTGATATAGTATTTGTCATCATTTTGCAATAACTATAAATCTCATCGTCAGTAAATTTTAATTGCTGTTGAGATATAACATGGCACATCCCTTTTAAATATAAATCTGTAAAATTTATTTTAGTTGTATCCCTAGTAATAATCACTATATAAAGGTTATCCATATCTTCTGAAACAATCTGAAATAATAGCGTACTAAATTGCATATTAGATAAAAGATGATAATCATCTAAAAGCAAAACCGTCTTTTCTTTAAATTCAATTTCACCTAATACCGCCAGAACCTTTGCTGTCTGTGGCACATCAACAGGAAATCCAAGTTTTTGAAGTCTTGTTCCTACCTCTTCATCTACTTTACTTATTTCACTTGTGAATTCATGCCATAAAAAAGATAGAGGTTCTCCTGTATTAAGGAATGTAATCCATAGAGGCTTCTGCTTTTTAGCTGCTAAAAAACCCTTAACTGCTGTTGTTTTACCAAATCCCATTGGAGCTTCTACAATAGTGAGAGGATAGTCGTAAATGGCTGATAGGATACGATTTATACGTTCTCTTTTTAATAACTTAATCTTCAAAGTAACACCTTCAATTTAATTTTTTATTATAGAATAGCACATTTTCTGATTTCAGTTGCCAAAATTCTATAAAAATGTATACGAATGTATAAATATATATAAATTTGTTTAATTCTCTATTCATAGTGTTCGATTTTGTAATCCTAAAAGGATCCTTTTATAATATTGGTACACAAATTTCACAGTAATGCTTATTTATCATCTGCATTGCATAGCGTTCAATAATAGGTCTTCTATTATCAAATTCATAATTTCTTTTTAATAACTCTGGAAATATCTCCATCCATGCTTTTTGCATAGCATCTACCGTATGACTTATTTTAAATACGCAGTATTTTCCACCAATAGTCTTTCCAAAATTAATATACTTATTGTCAACCTTAAATTCACCTGAAACAACTAAACATGTATCATAACGACAATCTTTAGATTCTGTGAATTGAGGGTTATCTTGGACTATTCCTAATATGATTGAACTTTCATTTAATAAATTTTCTTCTCTAGCCCAACTTTCTAATTGTTTCATCATTTGCACATTCTCTGAACCGTAAGATCCTGTTCTTCGTATATAAGCAACTTTATATGATGGTATTATTTCAATATTAGTATCCATAACTTACCTTCTTCTTAAATAAAGTACACCGGTGCCTGAATTCATCATATAATGCTTTAAAATATATTTCAACTTATTTTTTAAAATTGCAAAATTAGAAAATTACTGCCTGTTTTTTAAGAGAGCGTTTTGCACCTTTATACTCATATTGATTTAATTATTTCTTGTATCTTTAAAAAATGATCTATCTCAATTCCTCACTACCGTTCATTTCATCAAATTTATTGTTATTTGTAACTACTTCCCATAATCTTTTAATATCTGCTTTAAATACAGCAGTGATTGTTGATTTTCTCATAATATACATTCTCCCTAATAAATTCGAATTTATTTATTAAATTTTCCAAGTCCCAGACATTGTCTCCGTCTTCAATGTATACAATTATTCCACAGTCTTTTAGTGAAAATTCATCTATTGTTTTTCTTTCTAGCTTACCTATGTTATTGTATACATTTTTGAAATATTCCTCAATCCCCTGAAGTGCTTCTCTGTTTATATGTAATTTCTTCTTCAGTAGTTCAATATCTTTTAGTATCTTAATAATCCTTATATTACCATCCTCCAAATATAAAAATAAAGCATTTATTGACTTTTATATCAACAAATGCTTTTCTTCTTTATAATATATATTTAAAGTTACAGATAATACTAACTGTAGAATTATCCTATTAGACATGCTATAATTTATTGGTACAATCAAATACGTTGCCTGTGGGCTACTGGTATCACTCATCCCTCTTGAAGGGAGGTGATACAATGAGTAATGACATCTTAATGTTACTTTTTGAAGGAGGGCTTTTCCTCATTTCACTGTTAACATTCATAGTATTACTTATTAAAGAAATAAAAAAATAGTAGCCCCGTCTGCAAATGGTCGCTACTATTTTTATTTAATAAACTTAGTAATACCAGTTGCCTAAGCAACTAGATTGTATACTACAGGATGTTCTCAGCATCCTGTTTTTATTTTTCTCTCTTTGTATCTATATTATAACACATTTTATGATTTAAAATCATATATTTTATAAAAGTTTTCATCTATATTAACTTTCATTATATCCCTCTGAACCCGGTTATATTAATCCATTTCACAAAAAAGCTCCGTAATTTATGGTACGATTCACCGTAACATAAGTAACTGCGGTTTTTATATCCGTACAAATAACTGGATAACTTTGGTGCCTGACATCTATCTTAATCTCTTTCGAACAG
This sequence comes from Clostridium kluyveri, assembly GCF_001902295.1. Taxonomy (NCBI): domain Bacteria; kingdom Bacillati; phylum Bacillota; class Clostridia; order Eubacteriales; family Clostridiaceae; genus Clostridium; species Clostridium kluyveri. The sequence goes on from NZ_CP018335.1 coordinate 2,705,046, forward strand.
GAATCCAAACTTCACCATAAGCATAATCATTTTTGACTTTATCCATTTTAGTAAAAGAAAAAGCAGGGGCGTTGATTACTTCATAATTAGAAGAGGGAAGCCATTCTGAATATACTTTTGCCATTGTTTCTTGTAACGTAGAAGGAAATGGTCCTTCACTTGGGAATATTGCCCAAGTATATGCATCAACTGTCACCTTTTCTAATAAATTACTTACTTGATTTTCAGTGGTTAAAATGCCTATCAGATGAGTTAAATCGCCCTCTTCTTTTAAGAAATTAGCGTCAGCCTCATAAGAAGCATTGACGATTTCATAAGGTTCAATATTTTGAAGTGAATGCATCTCTTCTTTTTGTTCATCTGTTATGCTTTCTGCAAGCTTTACAATCTCATTATTAACACCTTCAAATTGCATAGGGACACGTTTACTTACACCGACTAAATTAAATGCAGATTTGTCTTCAATTCTAAATTCCATATTACTTCCTCCTTTGACGGTTATTATGAATGAAAGTTTGGGAAACGATTTACTTATACCTTTTCTCATTACATCTGAGGGTAAAAAACCACCCCACTTTTTAAATGCTCGAGTGAAGCCATCCATTGACTGATAACCATATTTGAAAGCAACATCTGTTACTTTTTCTCCATGTAATAAATCCATACTTGCTTCCGACAATCTCCTGTTTCTGATATATTCACTAAGTGTTAACCCAGAAAGATAAATAAATATCTTTCTAAAGTGATAGTCAGAAACCCCGGCATATTCAGAAATTTTTTCAAGAGATAGATCATCGGTTAAATGATCTTCAATATAGTCAATCACACGATTTAATCCGATTAACATTGCCTCTCTCCTTTCATATTTACATAATACCAAAGCTACTTTAACTATGCTCGACTTTATTAGCACAAAAAATATCGAATCGTTGAGTGCCATCGAGTGTAATTTCATTTTTCTGAGATTTCCCAGTCTGCCAACTTGTCAACTCATTTAAACTTTTGACAAAACAAACAGTCCAGAAGCATTGATACATCATGCTTCTGGGCTGTTTTCGTACTTACTTGTGATATGGCTCTCCCTTCATTATCCTAAACCCCCTATAAATCTGCTCCAGAAGCATTATTCTAAATAATTGATGGGGAAAAGTCATCTTTGAAAAACATAGTTTATAATCAGCCCTTTTTAAAATTTCACTGGAAATACCAAGGGAACCTCCAATTATAAAGACAATATTGCTTTTTCCTGAAAGTCCTAGATTTCCTACAAATTTCGAGAACTCTTCAGAGCCCATCATATTTCCCTTTAAATCAAGAGCTACCACATACATATTGTCATTTATATGCTTAAGTATTTTTATACCTTCCTTTTCCTTTATAATATCCTCTTCACTACTTGAAGCATTGTCAGGAGTTTTTTCATCTTGTACTTCTATTATATTCAATCTACAATATCTAGAAAGTCTTTTAGAATACTCCTCTACTGCAGCTTTAAGATATTTTTCTTTTAACTTTCCTACGGCAATTATGGTAATGTTCATGTTATCTCCACTTTCATATATTTTGTTTAGTTATGAATCACTTGATTTAAATATGCCTTAATTGATTTAAAATACTTTTATACTCTTCTTCAAGCATTTCCTTATCACAATTTGGCAGTGACATTTTAGAAATAATTTCAGTAAGTCTCATCTGCAAGATGGACTTTTCCATGTTGTAATTACTGCTGTTATTTTTCAGCTCTTGCTTCTCTTCAAATTCTTTTAGATTCCCATGAAATTCTGTTATTTGTCCATTTTTCAATAACATTAAGCTGTCTGCCACCGAATTTATAAATTTATTATCATGGGATACAAATAAAACTGTACCTTCATAGGTTTTAATAATATTTTCAAGAGCCTCAATAGATTGCATATCAAGATAATTTGTGGGCTCATCAAGAAGTAATACATTAGCCTTTGAAACAAATAATTTTGCAAATGAAACTTTTATCCTTTCCCCTCCGCTGAGTACGCAAACTTTTTTATATACATCATCACCAAAAAATAATAATCTTGCCAGAATTGTCCTTACTGAGCTTTCACTTTGAATTGAATCTTCCATTACATTTTCAATTAAGGTTTTATTATAGTCTAAATTTTCAAACCTCTGACAGAAGTAACCTATTACCGCTTTAGGTACAGCATATATTGGATTAAAGTGATTATTTATAAGATTTAGCAATGTAGTTTTTCCCGAACCATTATTTCCAACCAGAGCAGTTTTACTTCCATTGTATATTTTAAAATCAGTATTATTTAAAATAACATTACTGTCATAGCTGAAACATATTTTATTTCCAGATATAACTACTTTATTTCTAGGAGGATCAGTCAGTGAAAAATCAAGCTTTACTTCTGGAATTTTATCCAGTTTTTCCTTAACCTCCAGCTTCTCCAGACGGGTTTTCATAGTTTTTGCTGCCCCTTCTACTTTTTTTCTTCTTTCATAGGTTTCCCTCTTGTGAAGTCTTGCTTCTGAATTTCCCATTCTCTTTGGAGCTTTTTTCATAGATTTTGATTTATTTTCTCTCCCTGTAATAGCCTTCTGAAGCCTTGACTTCTCACTTATATATTGAGTATATTCATTTTGAATGCTTTTCCTCTCTATAGATTTTTGTTTTATATATGAGGAGTAATTTCCTTCATAAAAGACAAGTTTTCCATTTTCTATTTCTATAATTTTATTGCAGAGTGAATCCATAAAGTCCCTGTCATGGCTTATTAAGATAAATGTTTCTATATTGGATAATTTTTTTTGTAAAAGTTTAATGCCATCATAATCAAGATTAGAAGTAGGTTCATCTGCCAGAAGCAGCTCCCCCTCCTTACTCAATGCAGCTGCAATATTGAGTTTGGTATATTCTCCTCCACTTACATTGTCTTTATCAATTTTTTTATCCACTTTAAACTCTTTTAATATTTTTCCATCAGCTGTTATGTCCTCATTTGAAAATTGTTTAATATATGCTATGGAACAATGCCTGTAAATGATCCCCTCATCTTCTTTTGCATTTCCTGCTAAAATATTCAAGAGAGTACTTTTACCTGCACCATTTCTCCCTACAACTCCTATCTTATCTCCACTTTCTATTTTTAAATTCTTAAAAGATAGAATCAATCTATCTCCATAATATTTTTTTAAATTCCTAGCTTCTAAAATAAGCATAAAAAAATCTCTCCTTTGCAAAAGCTGGAAAGATAAATGAAAAACAGGTACATAAATAATACACTACAATTAAACTTATAGTACTGTTATTATAATACTTATATTATTGTTCCATTTAAACTAATCCAGCAAAATAAAGGCATGTCTTGCCCATAAAATTTAAATACAATTTGATTTAAAGCTGAATTAGTTTATTTTCATTAATTACATACCTTGCCCTTTCATAATATTAATTACATTTTATCAGATTTAATTTAAGATATCAATTATAAAGATTAATGTTCTTCCACTTCATCCCATATCATTTTAGCTCTTGGAAATGGCATCAAGGCTCTGTCCAGTATACCCTGAACATAGGCAATAAGTATACCATAATTAACTATAGGTACCTTAAACTCCTTGGCAGTATTAATTCTATGCAGCATTGCAGATTTATTTAACATACATCCTCCACAGTGAACTATAAGAGAATATCTCTTTATGTCATCTGTAAAAGATACTCCCGAGGAAAACTCAAAATCTATTTTTTTACCTGTAATCTGCCTTATCCATCTTGGTATTTTCACTTTTCCTATATCATCTGATTGTCTGTGATGGGTACACCCCTCTGCTATTAATACTTTATCTCCATCTTTTAAATTCTTTACAGCTTTAACCCCTTTTATAAGTTCTATTAAATCACCTTTAAATCTGGCAAATAATATAGAAAAAGAAGTCATTAAAATATCCTTTGGTGTATCTGCAGCTACTTTTAAAAATGCCTGGGAATCTGTAACTACTATTTTAGGTTTTTTACCTAAGCTTTCCAATGTTTCTCTAAGTTCATATTCCTTGGTAACCACTGCAATAGCATCACTTTCAAGTATATCCCTTATGGTTTGCTGCTGAGGCAGTATAAGTCTCCCCTTAGGTGCGGCCTTGTCTATAGGAGTAACCAGTACCACAAAATCTCCGGGACTTATCAAGTCTCCAATTATCTTGAATTTATCCTCTTCTTTAGGCAATATACCGGCTATCTGATTTTTTAATTCTTTTATTCCCTTTCCTGTAACAGCAGATACAGCTATAAGAGGAATATCCAATTCCTCCTTTATATTTTTAATATCTTTCTCATCTATATTAGATATATCCCACTTATTTAAAATCCCCATAAGAGGAATTTTTTTACTTTTGATTTCATCAATTATATATCTGTCATACTCTGTAATCCCTACCGTTGAATCTATTACTACCAATGATATATCTGTCTTGTTCAAAACTTCCAAGGCCTTTTTCTTCCTCAGTTCTCCAAGCTGTCCACTATCATCCAGTCCTGCTGTATCAATTATGACACAGGGGCCTATAGGAAGAATTTCTATAGATTTATACACCGGATCCGTAGTGGTGCCTTTCACACTGGATACAATAGCTATATCCTGCCCTGTTATGGCATTTATAATACTTGACTTACCTGCATTCCTCCTTCCAAAGAGAGCTATATGTACTCTAACGGAACGAGGGGCTTCATTTAAACTCATTTGTTATCCTTAGTGAGAGAAATTCTCTATAAATTTCAGACTCTCACTAAATTCACCTCCTTTTTAATAATTAAGAATTAAAGGTTAAAGAAAAATTTTTAGATTTTCTAAAGTTTACTAAAAAAAATCATCCTAAGCTCTTAATCCTAAGCTCTTAATTCTTAACCCTCAACTCTTAATTGTTTAAAAACTCATGTTCCCGGTATTCCAGGCTTTGTAAGTTGATATGGATTTATTATTTCATCTATCTTTTCCCTTGAAAGTACTTCCTCTTCATATAAAACTTCTCTTATTGTCTTATGTTCTTTTAAAGCTTTTTCTGCCAGTTTTCCAGCTTTATCATAACCTATATAATGTACAAGAGCCGTTACCATGGCAGTAGATGCTTCCAGGTTTTTTCTGCAATTTTCTTCATTTACCTTAATACCCTTAATACATTTTTCTCTAAATATTATAACTGTTTTTTCTAAAAGTTCCAATGACTCAAGCAAACACTCCGCAATTAAAGGAGTAAATGCATTCAGTTCCAGCTGACCTGAACCGCTTGCCATGGTAATGGCAGTATCATTTGATATTACCCTCATACTTACCTGGGCTGTCATTTCAGCTATAACCGGATTAACCTTTCCCGGCATAATAGTGGAACCGGATTGAACTTTTGGAAGTATAATCTCTCCAATTCCCCCTACAGGCCCTGAATTTAAAATTCTTAAATCATTTGAAATTTTTAAAAGGTTAACAGCCAGAGACTTCAATAATCCTGAAACTTCCACAAATATGTCACAGTTTTGAGTTACATCCATAGGATAATCCGACCTTGCAATTCCAAGTCCCGTTAAATCCTGAAGCACATCTGTTATCTCATATATAAATTTATTGGTGGCATTAAGTCCTGTACCTATGGCAGTACCTCCTATATTAATTTCTCTAAGCCTTTCTTCCACCTTATATATTCTCCACCTGTCTCTGGCTATTGCTTTCGCATAGGCTCCAAATCCCTGTCCTACCATCATAGGCAATGCATCCATAAGCTGAGTTCTTCCAAGCTTTATTATGTCTGAAAATTCATTCTCCTTTACCTGCAATTCTTCCTGCAAATCAGCCAGACAACTGCTCAGCCTTCTTATGCTTCTTATAGCTGCAATCCTTAAAGCTGTGGGATAAACATCATTAGTTGACTGTGACATATTTACATCATTTAATGGGTGCACCAGATTATAATCTCCTTTTTTTCCTCCCAGTATTTCTATCGCCCTATTGGCTATAACCTCATTTACATTCATGTTTGTAGATGTACCAGCACCTCCCTGAAATGCACTGAGAAAAAACTGGTCATTAAAATTTCCTTCTATAACCTCTTCACTGGCTTTAATTATAGCTTCTGCCTTATCTTCTGGAAGTTCTTTTAAATCTTCATTTACTATAGCAGCTGCTTTCTTTATAAGTGCAATTTCTTTTATCAGATTTAAATTTACGGTTTTTCCTCCTAGATTGAAATTTTCAAGAGCCCTTTTGGTATTAATGCCAAAATAAGAAGAATTATCAATTTCTTTTTCTCCGAGTAAATCCTTTTCTATTCTAATCTGCATACCAAACCTCCTAATACTAAGCTGAAAATTATTATATACTCACTTTTCTAGGTTTTTCACAAGGGGTAAAAACTTTTTATAATTAGCAATTATGCCTAAGTCTAACTCTAATTCTATGTTCATATTGGCCTTACTTATCAACATTTCATCATATATATTCAATTCATCCTGTTTTTTATAAAGAATATCTAGTTTTTTCCTTATATCCTTCTTTTCTTTTTCACAGGAATGTTCCATTTTATAGGACAAAAATTGTATGTCTTTATATATTTTATCCTGAATCTTATTTACATAACAGTTTCTTATTATAGATAAAACTCCCTTATGGTACCTGTGTACATAAACCAAACAATTGAAGGCTTTATATTTACCTGATGTAAACAACCAATATATAGGCCTTTTTTTATATATTTGAACATGGTCTTTAAAAAAATTATTTATAAAATATCTTCTTAGGGTGTCTTCATCTGTTTCCCCTTCCTTTTTTCCAAGAGTATTTGCTATAAAACTTAAATTTTCATATAAAGTTTCTTTGCCAAAAACTACAGATACAAACTGTATAAATCTATCCACTATATCATTTTTAAAACAACTGTGACAAAGTATGGGAATAATATTATCTTCATCTGGTAAATACCTTGTGAAATCTGTATTTTTCTGCCCGCAAAAACTATAGATACCTTCATCAGAACAGATAACACCTTCTCTATCAATAGAATACCTGCCAAACATACATCCTACCCCATAGGAAATGAATGATTTAACATCTCTTTTTTTATCCGCTCTCCTAATAGTAATGTCTTTATCCAAAACTTCCGGTGTCAATTCATCCTGTAGACCATAAATATGGATAAATATTTTATTTAGTTCTTCTTCCTTTTGTTTTAACCGGTTGAACTGATTCTCTGCAAATGATTCCCAGATGTTAAATATATGCCCTATATAATAGTGAATCTGTGAATCATAACTGTTTGGTAAACTCCATCTGTCTTCACACATTAATATAAAAGGATGCTTTTTAAAATTCCAGGATGTCTCAAAAAAATCCCACTCCATTTTTGATATACTTATACATTCTTCACACAGGTCATTAATTTTCTTTTTCATATCTGGATCTTTTTCAATATATATGGGAATTTGCTTAACCGTTCCTGCAGTGAGATTTAAGGTGGGGGATATAAATTTAAATATATTCATCATTATCTTGGTGTTAAAGAAAGCCAATATATAATTATAATCCTCTGGATTTTTAACAAATATAGAATCTGCAGATTGGTCAAAAATAAATCCTTTATTTAAAACTCTTATGGTATTATTTCCTGAGGTTATTCTCTTCCAGCTTATACCCTTCTTAAAAAAAAATTTTTCATTTCTTATAAGGGAACCTTGATCCCTTCTTACCTTTTCTCCATTGTTTCTCCAGTAGATTACTTCTGAAATATTGCCATACCATTTTCGGGCTTCTCCTCCCATTTGATAGGGTATCCAATATTTTATATTATTACTTTCTCCCTTAAAATTTATAAGTTTATATTTTACTTCAAACCAATGTCTTATATATTTATTATTATTTCCGGTTTGCATACCGGTACATGGAAAGGCTGCATCTCCTATTATACTTGCCCTGCTTAGTATTTCAATTTCCCCTCTGGTAAGCCAGTACCCAAACCTGCTTCCGGGAATGCTTTTCATTTTGTCTTGATTTAAGGTAAATCTATAATTCACATATGGATTATCTACGGCTTCCCTAGCCTTAACCGGTTGATTATTAGATCCCTTAAAATCTGATAACTTAATATAACTGCCTTTCATGTTAACTTTATAATTTCTTAAAGTAAATGTACATATGGGTACTGTGGCTTCTTCAAATCCAGAGTACTCCAATTGAATTAAACTAGTTATACTTTTATGGTCAATTATCTTTTCCCTCAACTTTTGATAAGACTGTATGAACATCCATACAAAAGGAGTCATAAATGCCAATTGACCATTATATTTTACCTTCGAAAAGCCATATGCCATAAAAGCAGAAAATATATCACTTTTGGCCTCTGGATAATTTTTTCCAATATACTTTGCCAGAAGTTCAGGTAAATATTTATTACTGATATAAGGAGGATTTGTTACTAAAATATCATATGTATACCCCATTATGCGAGCCTGTTTTATTAATTTTGACAGCTCTCCAATAATTTTCTTTCTTCTTTTTTCCTTAAGTAAGTTACTTTCCCTTATATTTTTTATATATTCCAGTGTATTTAATAGAATATCCTCTTTAAACTCCCTTAATTCTATAAGAGAGCCATATATCTTTGCATCCTTAAATTGGTCTATGAAATTTTTTAAAATATTATAATGTGTATTATAATTATCACCTAATACATATTCTATATCCTCATCACTGAAATTATTAGTTTCCCTTATAGATACTATATTAAATTTTACCGCTTTCCTCTTCATTTTTTCAAGAAGATATTTGTCATATTTCATTCCTTCCATACCAATAATGAAACAGGCAAGCTGGCAGGCTCCATCATGTATATCCATCCCATAAATATTATTTTGTATAATCATCTCTGGTATTTCATCTTCGCCATATCCACATTTTCTATATATCTGATATAATAATCGAAACATATATACCAGTATGTGTCCAGATCCACAGGCAGGGTCAACACATTTTATGTCCCTAACTTTTAAATCCTTATCTATGTAGTATTTTAATTCCTGCTGCAGTTCCAAATTTTCTATATAAAATTCCCAGCTTTTTTTTAGAGACTGATGTTCTGGGTGAGCTTCTATCCAGTACCTTCCCAGTGAATTCTGAACCATATATTTTACTATCCAGTCTGGAGTGAACAGTTGAGTGGCATAAGGTATTTCTTGTTTTGTATATTTTTTTTTTGAACTTATTATTCTATTTTGTTCCTCAGATATGTAATATTCATAAAGCCACCCCATAATTTCTACATGATACCATAACTTTTCTGGTATGGTATGGATAAGTTTAAATACAAAATTTTTTTCACCTAAAAGTTCCTCCGGAAATAATAATTCTGTATAATCCGGCCATCCTCGAAATACAAAAGGCAGAAACTCCTTTAAATCACTGCACCTTGATAATACTATATACCTCAAGATACCCTCTGAATCGCTGTTTAATTTTATACTCTGAATTTTTTTTAAATCTAAAGAAAAATTTATTCCATGAATATTCTGCATTGAATCGTATTCATTATATTTTACAATAAAGGTTTCAGGTATGTATTTATTAACTTCCATGAATCTTAAAGCAATAAATCTAATAAACCAGGAGTAGGCAATTTCTTCAATAACTATGTCATAGCCTTTCTCTCCATTTTTATTTAGGGATTCTATTCTGTTTATAATTATTTCTCTCTGAATTTTTTCCTTTTCACTAAATATTGTTTCTCCAAATCCTCTAATTATATACAAGTCTTCAGTATAACCATTCTCTATACCTTTTCTTGCAGCTTTTATTTTAACTCTTTCTACAAGTTCCTTTCTGCTTTTAACTGCAAAATTTTTTAATATATTCTTATTCATATACCATATCCTCATTTTAAAATACTTATAACAAAAACACTATTAAAATCAATGAATTTTAATAGTGTTCTTTAATTTTAAGCTTTATTAAAATCCTTTTCCTCTTCAGAATTTAATGTATCCTTAATAGATTCAAATATTGATTTTATAGTCTTACTGGTAAAGTCCTCTATTTCATTCATTATTTCATCCTTACTTTTTAATTTAGATATATATACATCCAGCTCCCCTTTATGCAGATTTTTTATGGTTCTAACCACAGCATACTCTCCGCTATTATCCCCAAGTATTATGGAATCCCCTGATTGAAGAGTTAGATATATAGGGTTGGTTGTCTTTATCTGGCTATGGAATTCCTTTGAAGTTTCCAAAATATCGTCTGAAATAATATAAAAATTTACAGTAATTTCCATGATTTTGTATACCCTCCTGTTTTCAATCTGTTTCACTGTATTATATTATTTCAAATTTAAAAATGTTACCTTTGAACTTTTAAGCTAGTCTTTTTTATTTGAATATGATTTAACCAGTATTGCAGATACAACTGCAGTAATTGGAACTGCAAAAACTAACCCAATGCTGCCTGCGAGAGCTTTTAATATCTCTGCGGCTATAATATCTTGATCTATGGCAGTAGAAATAGATGTACTATAGGAATATGCAGAAACCATAATCATTATATACATGGCTCCTCCTGCATAGGCGAGTATGAGGGTATTTGCCATAGTGCCCATAATATCCTTTCCCACATTCATACCTGACTTTATAAGCTCTTTTACAGTCATATCCGGTTTGGCACTTCCAATTTCCTTTATGGAAGAAGCTATAGACATACTTACATCCATAACTGCCCCTAAAGCCCCCATAATTATACCTGCAAAAAGCAATCCTGAAAAGTCAAAATTGGCACTTTGTGCCGTATATATAATGGACTGCATTTCTTCATCAGTAAGTCCATTAACCCTTATTATAAAATTTGAAAATACCGCTATAATTCCTGCAATCAAAACTCCTCCGGAAGTTCCTATAATAGCAGCCAGAGTCTTTTCATTTTTTCCGCTTATTATGAGAAGATTTACTACAATTACAAAAATACATACTAGAGAAGACACCAATGTAGGATTAAATCCCTGTATTATAAGAGGTATAAGTACTTTTATTACCACAAATCCAGTTATAATCAAAGTTATAATGGATTTTAGTCCTTTTTTCCCTCCAATAACCGCCAGGGATATGATAAAAAACAATGCCAGTCTGTATAAGTACTTATACCTTACTATTTCATATATATAGGCATCTTCTACATTTCCTTTTTCATCATACCTATCTATGTTAACTAATACTTCATCTCCTACTTTTACAAAACTCTGAGTACTGCTGCTCTCATCTTTAATCTTTCCTCCTACAAAATTTTGAACTGTAATTACTTTGCCTTTAAGTTTTCCTGAGATTATTTTAACATCTGCATTGGAAAATCTCTCAGAGCCCTTATTTTCTGTGGAATGTATTTTGATAACTTTTCCGTGAACAGCACTGTTATCCCCATCTTCACCGCTTAAAGATGACATTACAAAAAATATAACTATGAGTACTGCAATAAATGCTATTAAAAAAATTACATTTTTTTTATCCCTCTTTAATATTTTAACTCATCCCTCTCAACATAAGTCATCTTATAAGCTATTGTTCCTCACTTTTGATTTTTATACTATCATTTTCTACATCTATAATACTAATTGTATTTTCAATATTGTCATTAAAAAGTACTTTATCTACAAAATAAGGTTTTATATCCTGCTGAACTATTCTAATTATTTCTCTAGCTCCGTATTCCAGTGATACCCCTTTTTTAGACAGCCATCTATAACATTTATCTGTTACATTTATCTTTATATCTTTAGATAAAAGTTGTTTTTCAAACTGACCTACAACTTTTTTTGCAACTAAATATGCCATATTATCATTCATTGAATTAAAGTATATTATATCATCCAATCTATTTCTAAACTCTGGAGAAAATATTCTATTTACCTCTTCACTAATAGCATCTTTTTTTACAATTCTCTCTCCAAATCCCATAAGTGCTTTTCCCACAGATCTGGCACCGGCATTTGAAGTCATTATAATTGTAGTGTTTTTAAAATCGGTTTTCTTTCCTGTATTATCGGTAAGAGTTGCATAATCCATGATCTGAAGCAGTATATTCAATACATCTGGATGAGCCTTTTCTATTTCATCCAAAAGTAACACGCAATAAGGAGTTTTTCTTATAACATCTGTCAAAAGTCCTCCTTCTTCGTAGCCTACATATCCCGGTGGGGAGCCTACAAGCCTAGCTACTGTATGCTTTTCCTGATACTCACTCATATCAAATCTAATAAAAGGAATATTTAAAGCCTTTGCCAGCTGTTTACTTATCTCTGTCTTTCCCACCCCTGTAGGGCCCACAAATAAAAGACTTGCCACAGTTTTATTATCTTCATTAAAACCTGCTCTGGATCTTTTTATAGCCCTTACCAGAGAATCTATAGCTTCTTCTTGACCAAACACTTTTTCCTTAAGAACCTTATCTAAATTTTTTAACACCTTGGTTTCATCTTGGGATAATGTCTGCTCTGGTATTTTAGCCATGGCAGCTATAGTTTTTTCTATGTGTACTTTATCAATAACTATTTTTTTATCATCGCTGCTGTGAAGTCTTACATAGGCTCCTGTTTCATCTATTACGTCGATAGCCTTGTCTGGAAGGAATCTATCATTTATATATTTTACAGATAGGTCTACTGCAGATTTTAAAGCCTCTTCTTTATAAATTACATTATGAAATTTTTCATAATTCTCTTTTATACCTAAAAGTATGCTGTAGGTATCCTCTACACTAGGCTCTGGCACTTCTATTCTTTGAAATCTCCTAGCCAGTGCCCTATCTTTTTCAAATATCTTTTTATACTCATCATAGGTAGTTGAACCTATAAATTTAATCTTCCCACTGGTTAAAAAAGGCTTTAAAATATTTGCTGCATCTAAAGATCCTCCAGACACAGAACCTGCCCCTATTATAGTATGAATCTCATCTATATATACAATAGGTTTATCTTCCTTTTGAATTTTTTTAAGTGTATTTTTTATTCTATCTTCAAAATCTCCCCTATATTTGGTTCCTGCTAAAATAGACCCCATATCCAGAGAGTATATCTTACTATCTTTTAATAAATTAGGTACTTTATTTTCCACGATTAATTTTGCAAGACCTTCTGTAATGGCAGTTTTACCTACTCCTGGCTCTCCAACATGAATAGGATTATTTTTATTTCTCCTTGACAGCACCTGTATAGTCCTGTAGATTATATCCTCCCTTCCGATTAGTGGATCCATGTCTCCCATTTTAGCTTTTTGTGTAAGATCTACTGCAAAATCTCCTATATTTAAAACACTTTGTGTATCTTCTTCATCTACTAAGTATTTAGAATCTTCTTCAATGTTATAATCAAACATAGTTGCTGAAATTCCATGGGTTATATAATTTAATATGTCAATTCTCCTTATGCCCTGTTTCCTAAGAAAAAAACTGGCAAAACTCTGTTCCTCATCATATATGGATATAAAAATATCCCCCAGCTTTATCACTTCTTTTTCAGCAGCTAAAACATGTTCTCCTGCAGAAGTCAATATATTTTGAAGACCTATGGTTTCAAGAGGTTCTTTTTTTTCTGTAGTTTCTATATTATCATTGAAATACTGTAATAAATCTCTCTTGATATTCTTAACATTGCCTCCACAACTTTCTATTATATCTATTCCTTCTGGAAAAAATAACGCAGCATACAATACATGTTCAGGCGTAAAGTATTCATGTTTACAATACCTTGCTTCATTATAAGCTGCAGTTATAATTTCATTTACTATTTTATCTAGTTTCATAACAACTATTCCTCTTCCATACTAAATTTTAGTGGGAATCCACTATTTCTTGCCATACTGATAGCCTGCGCCGTTTTAGTAGCAGCTATATCATAAACATATATGCCAGCTATACCTATACCTTTTCTGTGAACATCGTACATTATTTGCACAGCCTCTACATCACTCTTTTTAAATATTTTCACTAAAACATTCACTACAAATTCCATGGTAGTATAGTCATCGTTGTATATAATAACCTTATACATAGGTGGTCTTTTAATTTCAACTTTTGAATTTTGTTTTAAAATAGTTTTTTGCGGCATCTCAAACAACCCCATAAGCTTTTAAAATATACTTATACTTAAAATCATTTTAACACACTTTAAATTTAAAGTGTATAATATTTAAATTTTCAAAGTAAAAGCACTGTACTAAAGTTCAATAAAAATTTTACTATGATAGTAACCTGAATTTATAAAGATAATTTCACCCTAAAATGCAAAAAATCCCATGAAGATGTTTTATTTATAGTAAGTAAAATGTAAAATAAAACAAATATGAGACTTTCACAAAAAAATTATTGACAAAACTATATTAGTTAATAATTTTTATTATCTTTTCAATTTTAAATATTAATTTTTTAAAAAATCACAAGCTATCTGGGCATATACTGAAGCCCCTACTGAAAGACAATCTTCATCAATTGTGAAATAATTGGAATGTTGGGAATACATATACCCCTTTTCCTTGTTTCCACCGCCAAGTATTAAAAAAGTACCTGGTACTTTTTTTAAATAAGACGCAAAGTCTTCGGAACCCATAATCGGTGGTATCTGAATTATATTTTCTTCCCCTATGACTCCAACTACTGATTTCTTTACAAATTCAGTTGATACAATTTCATTAACAGTAGGACCACACCCCATTTCATATCCAAACTGAGCTTTGCAGCCATATGTATCACATACATTATCTATCATTTTCTTCATCCATTTAGGTATCATTTCTCTAGAATATTCTGAAAATGTCCTATTTGACCCGGTTATTTCAACTTTTCCAGGAACCACATTAAACCTTTCACCTGCATTTACAGTACCTATATTAATAACTACGGGATTTCTCGCATCATTGAATCTAGTCACAATAGTCTCAAATCCCTTCATTACTGATAATGCACATGGCATTGCATCTATCCCCTGCCATGGTGAAGACCCGTGGCAGGATTTTCCTTCTATAGTAAGGTGCCAGGTATCTATGGAAGCCATAAGAAATCCTTCCTGAACTACTACTTTCCCTATTTCGATTAATCCAAAAGTGTGCATTCCTACGATCATATCAACTTTAGGATTCTCAAGGACTCCATGTTCTATCATATATGCTGCACCGGCTCCAAGTTCCTCTGCCGGTTGAAAGATGAATTTTACACTGCCGCACAATTCATTTTTAAAATGGGACAATATCTTTGCAGCCCCCAAAAGTTTCGTAATATGAGTATCATGTCCACAAGCATGCATATATCCCGGATTTTTTGAGCTGTAGGAAAGGCCTGTTTTCTCTATAACTGACAGGCCATCGATATCTGCACGAAGTGCAATGACTTTTCCCTGATTTTTTCCTTTTAGCAATCCAATAACACCTGTTTTACCTACAGCAGCAACATCTATCTCCATGTTTTTAAGTTCTTCAGCTATTACTTTTGACGTTCTTACTTCTTCAAAAGATGGCTCAGGATACATATGAAAATCTCTTCTAAGTTTCACCATCCATGACTTCAGTTTCCTAGCTTCATCCAAAGTATTCATTTTCTTATTACCTCCAATTTTAAAATTAAGCTTTTAAGAAATCTAAAGCTGCCTGAACATAAGCTGCAGCTCCTATAGGTAGACAGTTCTCATCAATGGTAAATCGATTGGAATGCTGGGAATGCATATAGCCTTTTTCTTTGTTTCCCCCGCCAAGTATCAAAAAGGTACCTGGCACTTTTTCCAGATAAGAGGAAAAATCTTCAGAACCCATAATTTTTCCTATCTGAATTATATTTTCTTCACCTATTAATTTAGCTATTGATTTTCTTATAAATCCAGTAAAGCTGTCTTCATTGATAATAGGCTTAAATCCCTGTTCATACTTAAAATCATATGTACAGCCATATGCACTACATATGCCATCTATTATTTTCTTCATCCATTTTGGCATCATTTCTCTTGAATAACTTGATAATGCTCTATTCATGCCCGTTATTTCAACTTTTCCTGGGACCACATTAAACCTCTCACCTGCATTTACAGTTCCTATATTAATAACTATAGGATTTCTTGCATCATTAAATCTAGTCACAATGGTCTGAAATCCCTCCATTATTGCTACAGCACAAGGCATTGCATCTATTCCCTGCCACGGCGAAGAACCATGACAGGATTTTCCCTCTACAGTTAAACTCCATTTATCTCCATATGCCATAAAAGAACCTTTTTGGACTACTATTTTACCAGTTTCTATCATTCCAAAAGTGTGCATACCTACAATTATATCAACTTTAGGATTCTCAAGAGCCCCATGTTCTATCATATATGCTGCGCCAGTTCCAAGCTCCTCTGCTGGTTGGAAGATGAATTTTACACTGCCGTACAATTCATGTTTTAAATCAGATAATATTTTTGCAGCTCCTAAAAGTTCCGTAATATGAGTATCATGTCCACAAGCATGCATGTACCCAGGATTTTTTGAACTGTAGGGAAGTCCTGTCTCCTCTGTAACTGACAGGCCATCAATATCTGCACGAAGTGCAATGGCCTTTCCCTGATTTTTTCCCTTTAGCAATCCAATAACGCCTGTTTTACCTGTGGTAATAACTTCTATGTCCATTTTTTTAAGTTCTTCAGCTATTACTTTTGACGTTCTTACTTCTTCAAAAGACGGCTCAGGATACATATGAAAATCTCTTCTAAGTTCTATCATCCAAGATTTTATATCTTCAGCTTTTTTTAAAGTATTCATTTTTACAATCACTCCAATTTAGTAATAAAATAATTATTTATTGAAATTTTTATTTATATAGTTTCACATTTGTAAAAGTTTAATTATCTTGTATTTCTGGGATCAAGAGCATCCCTCAAACCATCACCAATAAAATTAAATGCCAATACAGTGAATATAATCATAATTCCAGGTGGGAACCATAACCAAGGTTTGGTTGTCAAAACAGTAAGAGCCTGAGCATCCGTAAGCATATTTCCCCAACTTGCAGTAGGCGGCTGTACACCCATGCCCAGAAAGCTAAGTGAGGCCTCATATATAATAGCTCTGGCAATTCCAAAAGTTGCATTTACTAAAATAGGTGCCATAGTATTTGGAAGTACATGAGAGAATAACAGTCTTGGAGTATTAAAACCCAGAACTACCGCTGATTTTATATAATCCATTTGCTTGATGGAAAGCACATTCCCTCTAACTAGACGTGTTACACCTGGCCATCCAAGAAAACCTAAAACCCATATAATATTTTTAAGTCCAGGTCCAACGATACTTACTACAATCAATATAAGCATCATTTGGGGAAAGGACATGAAAATATCGGTTATACGCATAATAATCATGTCAATTTTACCTCCAAAATATCCTGATATAAGGCCAAGTATCGTACCTATGCTTACACTTAAAATCATAGTTCCAATACCTACAATCAAAGAAACACGAACACCATACACAAGGCGACTTAATACATCCCTACCAACCTGATCCGTTCCAAGTACATGACTAGAGGATGGTGCAGCCCCAAACAAATTTTCTACAGCATATGGACTTTTAGGAGCTATAAGTGGAGCAAATATTGCAATTACCGCTAATATACATATGAATATAACTCCAGCTACAGCCATTTTATGCTTTTTAAATCGTTTCATAATTAAATATATATAATTCTCACTAGTTACAGCTGTTTCGACAGCTAATGCAGTTGAACCTGAATCATTTTGCAATTCCGCTTCCATTTTGCTCATAACATTAATTTCCCTCCTAGTTATATCTAATACGTGGATCCACAATAGAATATATAATATCAATTAATAGATTAGCAATTATGACAACTACGGTTCCAAATAAGATAAGACCCATTAAAGTAGTATAATCACGACTCATTACAGAAGATATGGTAAGCTGGCCTATTCCTGGCCACTGAAATACCTGTTCGGTAACTACGGAACCACCAAGTAGTGTAACAATCTCCAATCCAGTTACAGTTATAATAGGCAGTACGGCGTTTCTAAAAGCATGTTTATTTATAACAATAGATTCTTTTAATCCTTTGGATCTTGCTGTACGCAAATAATCCTGATCCAGTATTTCAAGCATACTGGAACGTACATATCTAACAAGCGTGCCTGCTTCATTTACTCCAAGGACAACAGCAGGCAGTATTAAGTGTTTAAGTACATCTGAAAAGCCGTTATCCTGGCCTAAAGTTATCATTCCTCCAGAAGGCAATAATTTTAACTTTAAAGCAAAAATATATATAAATACAAGACCTAAGAAAAAAGTTGGAACTGATATTCCAATAAGTGATCCTGTTGAAGATATATAATCTAATTTTGAATACTGTTTGGTAGCACTTAAAATTCCAAGTGGAATAGCAATTACAAATCCAATTATAAGTGCGGAAAACATAAGTAAAAAAGTTGGAAATATCCTTTGTCCTATTATTTGTGATACAGGTTGGAATGAAGTCAATGAATATCCTAAATTTCCGTGAAGTAGATTTTGAAGCCAACTTAAATATCTTATATATAGAGGTCCATTCAATCCAAGTGCAGCTTTTCTAGCTGCAATATCAGCTGCAGTAAGATGCGGATCAATCATTTTATCCAGCGGGCTGCCTGGTGCCATATTAATAATTATAAAACTTATTATAGTTACACCAATTAAAACTGGAATGCTTATTAATATTCTCCGAACAATATAGTTAATCATTTAAAATGTCCTCCTTATTAATTAAAACTATCCTGAAAAAAACAAGCTGACAGATGTTCCTCCTTTTCCACACCCTTTACCTGTTTTAACTCTGGAGTTTCCCTACTGCATATATCTTTAGTAAATTTACATCGGGTATGGAATCTACAACCGTTTGGTGGATTTGCCGGACTTGGTACATCACCTTCCAGAATAATTCTCTTTTTATCACGCATGTGGGGATTAGGTATTGGATATGCACTTAAAAGCGCTTTAGTATATGGATGTTTTGGATTTGCAAAAATTTCTTCTGTACTTGCAATTTCAACAATTTTACCTAAATACATAACTGCAATTCTATTACTTATATACTTTACTGCTCCTAATCCATGAGCTATAAAAAGATAAGTGAGTTTTAATTTTTTTTGTAAATCCTTTAAAAGATTTAATACTTGTGCCTGTGTGGATACATCCAATGCTGACACAGGTTCATCGCAGACAATAAGTTTTGGTCTTAAAGCAAGTGCCCTTGCAATACCAACACGCTGTCTTTGACCACCTGAAAATTCATTAGGATACCTATTTTTAAAACTTTTAGGTAATTCTACCCAATCCAGGAGTTTGTCAATTTCATCGGATATTTTATCCTCAGGTATAATTTTGTGAACTTTAAGAGGCTCTGCCAATATATCATATATACGTTTTTTAGGATTTAAAGAAGAATAGGGATCTTGAAATATTATCTGTAAATCAGTGCGGATATTAATCATACGTTTATTAGAATATGCTGCGATATCTTCATCATTAAAAAATATACTGCCTTCTGTAGGATCTTCAAGTCTTAAGATTGTACGACCTATGGAGGATTTTCCACACCCTGATTCTCCTACTAATCCTAATGTTTCTCCAGGATAAATTTTAAAGTTCACTCCATCAACTGCTTTTATATACCCTACAGTTTTGGATAAAACACCCCTCTTTATGGGGTAATAAGTTTTCAATTTTTCAACAGAAAGTAAAAATTTCACTCGTTTTTCTGCCTCTTTAATCATGTATCATATTGCCTCCTTATCCACTTCCTCTATACTTTTAACTAAAAAGCACCGTACTTTATGTCCATCAGCAATAGAATTTAAAGCTGGAGCTTCATTTATACACCTTTCAGATGCATAAGGACAACGATTGTGAAAACGGCATCCCACTATGTTTTGATAAGTAGATGGAACCATTCCTCTTATGGTTTCAAGCCGTTTATTTATATCTAAATCAATTTGAGGAATTGATTTTATAAGTGCGCTGGTATATGGATGTTTTGGATGATCAAATAGTGTAAAGACATCTGCTTCTTCAACTACCTGTCCTGCATACATTACAATAACCTTATCTGCCATTTCTGCCACTACTCCTAAATCGTGGGTAATAAGCATAACCGACATTCCCATCTCTTTTCTGAGCTTCTTAATCAAATCTAAAATTTGAGCTTGAATAGTTACGTCCAATGCAGTTGTAGGTTCATCCGCAATTAAAAGTTCAGGTTTGCAACAAAGAGCCATAGCAATCATTACTCTTTGCCTCATTCCCCCTGAAAGAGTATGCGGATAATCATTAATTATTTTATTTGCCCTGGGTATACCTACCAGATTCAACATATTTACCGCATATTTTTCAGTTTCTTTGTAATCCATATCCTGATGTAGTTTTATAACTTCCGTTATCTGATTTCCTATTGTAAAAAGAGGATTTAATGATGTCATTGGTTCTTGAAAAATCATGGATATTTTATTTCCTCTAATCTCTCTCATTCCTTTATCATCCAGTTTTACAATATCTTTATTGTTAAATTTTATCTCACCTTTACGTATATATCCTTTCTTTCCCAACAACCTCATTATAGATAGAGAAGTTACACTTTTACCACATCCAGATTCACCAACTACGCCAACTGTTTCTCCAGAATTTATATCGAAACTTACATCCTCAACAGATATCACTTCTTTTTTATTTGATTTAAAT
Source organism: Clostridium kluyveri (assembly GCF_001902295.1). NCBI lineage: Bacteria > Bacillati > Bacillota > Clostridia > Eubacteriales > Clostridiaceae > Clostridium > Clostridium kluyveri. Next base: position 2,725,786 of record NZ_CP018335.1, read on the forward strand.
GCTGTTTGAAGGTGCCTCACAGAAAGTAAACAACTCATATTTATCACCCTTTCTATAAATATTTATGATTTAATATGGCAAAAGACTATAGGTTTAATTAGCATATAATCTTTTGCAAATTTAAATTATTTACTCTGTACATCCCATTTATATACATCAATAAACATTCCATAATTTTTAGGCTTTCCATAAGTTACCCTTTTATTTACAGCCCTTAACTGATTTTGAACATATATTGACGGACAAGGTAAATCCTGTGCAAATATTTCCTGTACTCTGTCATAAGTTGCTTTTACTTGAGCTGGATCGATTTGATTTAAACCACTTGTAAGTAAACTATCCATTTCTGCATTACTATACTGTGATAAGTTAAGCCCAAACCCAGTTTTTAATATGGATGATATATCAGGATTCATAGGATAAACAGGTATACCTACCAGGTATATATCAAAATTATGTTTTTTAGCTGTAGCAAGACTTGTAACGAAATCATATTTTTGAGGATTTACTTTTATTCCCACGCTCTCTAAATTTTGAGTTATGATATCTGCTACTTGTTCACGGACCTTGTTTCCTGTGGGTATATCAAAATTTACAGCCTTATTTGAATCCCATCCCGCTTCTTTCAAAAGTTCCTTAGCTTTTTCCGGATCATATGGAGTAGGTTTTAAATTTTTATTTATAAATTTACTTTCTTTCAAATATGGTAATTCAATCACTTGACCTTGACCTTTTAACAAACTGTTTATTATCATATCTCTGTTTATAGCATAGGAAATTGCTTTCCTAATCTTTGAATCAGGTATAGTCTTTGTATTTATCATCAATGTCTGTATAGTGCCTTGAATACCTGATGAATCTGTATTAAGATTACTCATAGCCTTTACTTTTTCATTATCTTCAAAAGGTATTTGCCCTAACTGAGGATCATTCATATCAATTTCTCCACTTTGCAATTGAGCAGTTATATTAGCCCCAGGCATAATTTTGAAAATCAATCCATCTAATTTTGGTGTTCCTTTGAAATAATCTTTATTAGCTACAAATTGCACATACTGATCTTTTACATATTTTTCAAGTTTAAAAGGTCCATTACTTACATTTGGATTTTGGATAAAGGAACTCTCATAAATCTTGTCCGGTGAAGTGCTTTCAAGAATGTGTTTAGGAAGAGCTTTAAGTTTGGTACCTATTGTATCTTCAAATAAAGTCAATTCCATAGGTGCTTTCGTTGTAATTGACATAGTATGATCATCAATTTTCTTTATACCGGATATATCAGTGCTGCCGGTAGTATTTTTACCTGAATCATTTAATCCTTCAACAATATTAAAATTTGATGCCACAGTAGATGGTACTTTAGGATCAGATATAAGACCAATGGTATATATTTCATCATCTACAGTTACAGGTTTTCCATCACTCCATTTAGCCTTTGAATTGAGCTTAATTGTAAATGTCTTATTATCATCTGTAGTAATGGAATCCGCTAGCATAGGCTTATACTTCATATCATCATCTAATTCAACTAAAGCTTGAAATAGCAGTCCACAATTTACTTCCTGTGCGATGTCTGTCCATTCCAGTGGATTAAAGCCACTTGGAGCATTCATCATTCCTACATTAATAACTTTTTTGGCACCTTCTCCAGAACTCGTAGATGAACTCCCACAACCAGGTAGAATTAATGCAACTATACATATAAATAAAATTAATATTTTACTTTTAATGAACTTTTTCATTCATTATCAACCCCCAAAAAATTATTTTTTTGATATCAAACTAATAATTAATTTGATTTACAAAGCTTGTCTCCCTCCTAATATCATTAAAAATATTTCACACATAATTTACATGTTTTTATAATAATACCACCATTTTTTATACAATTCAACATAATTTGTGAAATTAATGCATTGTTTGTTATAAAATTATTAACATAACAGCGTAATATTGATAATTTCGTAATACAAAAACAAGCTCCCGAATTTATAATACTATACAAATGCATATAATTGATTTTTTATAATAATTACAAAATTATAAATTATGATTTACCATATATAACATTTTCACCATATAAAAAAACACTATTAAATTCATTTTATATAATGACTTTAATAGTGTTTTTTATTAACATTTATTTTAATTAAAATTGCTTTTCAATATATATATTACTTTCTTTCTGCTCTACAATAACTTTAATTGTCTGATCTTTATTTATATAAAATGTAACGGGTATATTTAAAGTTCCCTTTGGACTTTCCTTTAACCCTAAAACATTTATTACACCTATCTTCTTATTATGCTGACATTCTTTATGTTCTCCCTGATAGATTTCTATACTTATTTCCCTCTCATTATCCTCTGAATTTGTAAATGTCACAGTTTCCTTATATGGAATTGCCACATTCTTAGGAATAATCTCTACAAAATCTCCCTTATCATCTTTTAGCCCTAATGCATGGGAATTTATAAGAGTTACCTCCAGTTTTTTATTTTGGGAAGCTCTGTTGTTTAAATAAGCTCCATAAATAGCCGCTCCCTGACAAACTGCAAGTTCTGGATTTATATCTCCATATATTTTTCCATCTCCTACAACATCATTTATAATCTCATCTATGAACTTTATTTTGCTGGAGCCGCCTATTTTTATTACCTTGTCAACACTTCTAGGGCTTATTCCTCTTTCTTCAAACATCTCTCTTATAATTCTCTTTATTTTCTGGGTATATTCTCTAATACAATTTTTTAGTTCGTACAGAGTAACTGTACAATCTACAAAATTTCCCGGCGGCACATCAAATGCCTGTATATATGCACTATTGTCAAAAGATAATGCCTCCTTTGCCCTTATAATCTGTTCCATTAATTTATTTTTAGCTATGTTCTGCTGCCGTTTATCCTTACAGGCAGAAAGTCTGATTCCCTCTCTATCTACTATATAATTGTAAAGTTCCTCATCAAAATCCATACCTCCCAATCTATCATCACCACTTGTGGCTAACACATTAAAAGATATTCTATTTGAGGAATTATTTAGATTAAATAGTGTCAGGTCAAAAGTACCTCCTCCAAGGTCAAATACCAATATATTTTCATCTTTTAAGGCATCACTACTTAAATGAAGTCCGTAGGCCAGTGCTGCAGCTATAGGTTCTTGAATTATTCCTATTAAATTCAATCCTGCCATTTTAGCGGCCTTTATTGTATTTGAAATTTCATTTGCCCTAAAATGGTAGGGAACAGTTACTACCACTCCTTCTGATTTAAACTTGCCCTGTGGAAACATTTCCTCCACATTTCTATAAAGGTATTTCAAAATTTCTGCTGATATCTCTATAGAATTATAATCCTTATCTCCCAGCTTTACGGGAGCATATTCATTTCCAATTAGACGTTTTACCCCTCTGCACATATTTTCAGGATTCATAATCCCTTTCATAAATGCAATTTTTCCTATAACAAACTGACTTCCATCATTATATACCACAGAAGGAATATTATATTCTCCTTTCAGAGAATAAACTTCTGCTTTAGTTCCAGTCCATCTGGCAATGGAACTAAAAGTTGTTCCTAAATCTATTCCTACTACAGGTGAATGTACACTATCATAAATCACTAAAATATCCCCCCATTTTAAGTCAACTTCATTACTTCAGTTTTATTTATCCCGCTTTGTATTTCTTCAATTGTTACTTTCACTTCTTGAGAGCGTCCTACTTCAAAGGTAATTTTTATTTCCAGTTGATATTTAGCCATAGCTTTAAGTCCCATAACTTTCACAGTTCCCACATGTTCATTGTCTCTGGCTCTTTTAGCTGTGCCCTGATATACTTTAACATCAATTTCTGTCTGATTGTCTTCATCTGTTGTAAAGGTCAATGTTCTCTTTGCCGGTGTCTTTTGATTCTGGTGAATAAGTACAACAAAATTCCCTCTTGAATCTTCTACTCCAAGTGCGTGAGCGGCGGCAGTTTCTATTTTTATGTTTTTACTATAATTTAAGTTATTTGAAATATAGGCAGCATATATAGCCGCTCCTTCCCCAACACACAAGCTAGGGTCAATATCTGAATAAGTCTTGCCCTCTCCTACTTCATCTTCTATTATTTTATTCATTATTGGTATCTTACTAGATCCCCCAACCTTTATTATCTTGTCAACTTCATAAGGAGCTATACCTGCACTTGCTATAGTCTTTTTTATAATATTTTTGATTTTAGCTATGTAGGGTTCTATGGAAGTTTCAAAATCTCTCCTGGTATATTCAGCATCTACATGTACTCCAGGCACTACATCAGGCACTGCAATATAAACACTCTCTGTAGCACTTAAAGTCTCCTTGCTTTTTATAATTGAATCAAGAAGTTTTTTCTTTCCTATTTTTTTTATCTTTTCATCTTTTACACTTTCAAAATTAATTTTCTCCCGATGAATCACATAGTCCATAAAGGCCCTGTCAAAATCCATTCCACCTAATCTGTCGTCTCCCCCTATGCCTAAAACATCAAAAAACAGATTCTCATTATCCTCTTTTACTTTTATTATGGTTAAATCAAAAGTACCTCCGCCAAGATCGAATATTAAAAGTTTTTCCTCTCTATTTAAATGTTTATTTGAATGATGAAATCCATAGGCCAGTGCCGCTGCAATAGGCTCCTGTATAATTCCCAGTAATTTAAGCCCCGCCTCTTTAGCAGCTTCAGAAGTATTCTGAAACTGATGAGCTTTGAAATAATAGGGAACTGTAACCACTACCCCTGAAGCCTCGTACACTCCAGAGGGAAACATGGATTTTACATTATTGTACAAATTCCTTAATATCATAGAAGATATCTCTATAGGATCATGTACTTTACTTCCAAGCTTTATTTTGGCATTTTTATCATCCATGAGTCTTTTAACTCCTACAATTACATTTTCAGGATTTAATATACCACTCATAAATGCTGTATTTCCAAAAATATATTTGTTGTTTTTTTCATCATAATAAACTACGGATCTTACCATTCTTTCACCTTTTGGACTGTAGGTTTCCGCCTCTTCTCCAGTCCATCTAGCAATGGAACTGAATGTAGTTCCAAGATCTATTCCAATTACAGGTGAATTTTGAGCATCATAGGCCAATTTTCACACCTCTTTCTTTTTAAACATCTTTAAATCTTTACACTATACAGAAGTATTTTCAGGTGCCTTAAATTTATAAGCTATAACCTGCACTTGCCTTACAATATAATTAATACCAGTACTATATATATCTTCTAAGTATTCATACCCTTTTCTAATAACTTCTGCCACAGTTTCGTCCATTTCTTGTATTTTTGTATATTCTATGTCTATAGCCTGATGTAAATTAAAATTTATGGTCTCACTTTTATCTGTCTTTATCTCTCTTATTTTGATATTTTCCAATAATTTTTTTAATACCCTATCCATATCTCCATATATGTCTGATATTATATATTTCAAAGCTGTTATATTGTTTGTATTTAAATATTGAATGCCGGAATCCACCCCGTCAATTATAGGTAACAGCTGTGAATTGATAAATTTAAAATATGCCCTTACAATAGAATCCTTTTCATTTCTAATACTGGTTATGATATTATAATTTGAATTAAATATATTGGTAATTTGCTCTTCTGTTAAATTTTGAAAATCCTCTATAGTGCATAGTTTATCATAACTTTTTTCCTCAATATTTTTTATTTTATTCAATCCCATATTCAACATGTTTCTGCACATTTTATTTATCATATTTATACCTTTTATTCTATTTGTTAAAAGTTCTTTGTCTTTTTCCTCCAACATATCAATTTTATGCTCTATACTGACATTGAACTCTTCTATAATATGGGATATATCCATACAATTTTTTTCAAGGCATACGACTAATTCCTTATTCCTTACAATCCATGTTTTATACTCTAATAAACTCTTCTCATAGGCTATATCATCACTTTGAAGCTGCTCTTTATATTTTTTAATTTTTTGTAATTCTCTCTGTTTTTTTTCTTCAACATCCGTACCTATAGATGATTTAAAATTGAAATTATCTATAAGAGGAAACATATACGAATTTACAAGAACAAAATATTTGTCAATGAGACTATCCCTTTCTTTTATACCATCTTCTATTATATTACGGTTAGCATTGATATAACTTTTAATTTGTTCTTCCATTGAATTTCTAAAATTATCCACATTGAAAAGTTTATTGCAGCTTACCTCATCTATCTGGATCATTTTTTCTAATTTTATATTCAATTCATTTCTTCCTGATTCTTTTCCAATATTTTCATAACCTTTTTTAATATATGCCACAAGTTCCTGGATTCTAGATATCCATTTTTTATAGTCTAATATTACATTTTCATATAATACATGTTGGTTTTTAAATTCCTCTTTATATTTCCCAACTTTATTTGAAGAAAACTGAAATCTTATATTATATTCTCCTGAAGAATCGATTGCCGTTTCATCTATTTTTTCTTCTATTTCAGCTTGTTTTTTATCTTCACCTTCTTCTATAATCTGATTTCCCTTTTCCTCCGGCTTTTCAATGTTTTCAGTTTTCTCTTCAAATATATATTCTTTTTGTATTTTTTCTACATTTTCAGGTGAATTCTTAGCTAACTCATTTAGAATTTTCATATGGATGTAATCTTCTTCAAGGGGCTTTTTATAATCCCTATAGTTTTTTTCAAAATCATTGGATTTTTCATCATAGACATTATTTTCTTTTTCATTATCCAATAAATTTCACCACCTTAAATTCTGTCTACTTTAAGTGTTATTTCGTTGCTCTCATTATTACTTGCACAAGTTGCTTTTATCCTGATCATATTCTCTTCATTAACTTCAAATTGAACCGTTATTTTTTCCTTTCCTTTAACCGCTTTTGGTATATTCTTTAATTTAAATTCACCTATGCATACAGCCTTGTCAGTATCATCCTCATTTTTCTCATTTATATATTCAATATCCTCATCACATTGATATATGATTATATTAAGCTCCGTTTGATTTTCAAATTGTGTAGAATACTCCTTTTCCTCTATAACAGATCCTTCTTCTGGTATTTCCGTTCCTTTTTCTATAAGCTTAGAAAACCTCATACCGGAAATCATAATACCCAGATTATGGGTAACTATCTGATTTATATTTATGTCTCCTTCTGGTTTTTCCTCATAATTGTCTATACAATCCGAAGGAACAGACATTGTAGCTCCAAAAACAGCAGCCCCTTCTGCCACTATGGTTATAGGATTAAAATTAGAATAAGGTTCAACTCCAAACATTTCCTTTATTTTTTCTTTTATTATAGGAACAAGAGTAGACCCCCCAACAAGTATGATTTTATCTATATCGTCAATAGTAAGCCTTGCATTTTCCAGAGCCTTTTTTACAGTATCCTCAGTTTTATAAATCAGATTTTCTATTCTATCGTTAAATTCTTCCCTCTCAATTTCTACATCTACATTAAGCCATTCCCCTTTTTCATTTTGAATTATATTAGGTATCATAACATTGCAGGCATCTGCTTCGCTTAATTCTATCTTGGTCATTTCCGCAGCTTCTTTTAGTTTTTGCATGGCTTCTTTTAATTTTTTTCTGCTTACTCCCTGATCCTTTTGTGTATCTAAAAGATCCATACCGCATTCATCCTGGAATTTTTCATTAATAAGTTCCATTAGTTTTCGGTCAAAATCATCTCCACCTAGTTTATTAATACCTTCCTTTGCAAGTATTTCATAGTTGGCATTTCCCTCTTCTTGAGTTTCAGCCTTCAAAATGCATACATCAAAAGTTCCCCCACCTAAGTCGTATACTAAAATGTTTTGATCCTTTGAGGAATTAAATCCATACCTGATAGCCGCTGCTACAGGTTCTTCCAGTAGGTACAATACCTCAAGTCCTGCAATTTCAGCAGCTTCCATAGTTGCCCTTTTAGCATTATCTGTAAAATTGGCCGGTACACATATAACTGCATATTTCAATTTTCCCATGGAATCAAAATCTTCCGAATTCATAGCAGCTTCCACTATTTTTTGAATTATTTCTGCGGATATCTGCTGAGGGGTATATTCCTCATCAAATACCTTAACTGTATAGCCATCTTCTCCCATATGCCTTTTTATAGATTCTATAGTATTTTCTGAGTCTATTATAGCCCTTCCCTTGGCCTGCGCCCCTACAATTATGGTTTCACTATCTAAAAATGAAACTACAGAAGGTATGTACTCCTTACCATCTATTTTAATAATTCTGCTTTTACCTTTTGTATATACGGACGCAATAGAAGTAGAGGTTCCTAAATCAATTCCTAAAACATACGAACTCTTTGTTTCCACTATACCCATAATTACCCTCCTATTTCAAATGAGCTTTTGCATCAATTTCTATTTTTTTGCCCTTTAATTTACCTTCAAGTAAACATTTATTTATTAAATCCACATCCATATTTCCACCATCATTTCCTGCACTGTCCATAAGTTCCCTATATTCTTCTGTCATAGGTATTTCAATACTTGTAAATGTAATTATCATATTTTCATCTATTTCAAATAAAGCACATACCGGTACATTCTTCTCAGAAACATTCACTATGTCAAGCTCCAATTCGCCTAAATACTGATTTTCTTTTACAGATTTTGATTCTCCCCGATAAATTGTTATGACTACACTTTTTTGAAGAGGTGTTGAAGTATATCCAAGTACTGCCCCTTTAGCAGGTAGTGTAGACCCTCTTTTAATTATAGACCTAAAATATAATTTACGATTTTCATCCAGCATATCTATTCCATAGGTAAATACCACTTTTTCTTTTACTATAATTTTTTTGTCTAAATTGACTCCATTAATTTCATTGACTCTATTGACTTCATTGGTTCTATTAATTCCATTATTTGTCTGTGCCATGTCATAAGTTTCAGGTACACACAAACTTGCAGCCATTATAGCTGCACCTCTTGAAACCACTTCATCCACATTAGGTGCTACATAAGGATCTTTAACTGAATCTCTCACTTTTTCCTTCACTATAGGCATTTTTGTAGAACCCCCTACAAGGAGCACTCTGTCTATGTCATCCCTGGTAAGATTAGCTAATTTAAGTACATTATAAATTTTATCAATAGTTTCCTCCATCAAGGGTTCTACAAGCTGGTTGAATTCATCCCTTGTCAAAGTCATTTCAAAAGAATAATCATCTATTAAATTTGGAATTATTATTTCAACTTCTTCCAAATCAGATAAATCCATCTTTGCTTTTTCTGCATTTTCTCTTATCTTCATAAGGGCAGAAATATATTTTTTATCTTTCTTTGAAGTAATATCCTCCCCTAACTCATCATTTATTTTATCATACATCCTGCTGCAGATTAATTCATCAAAATCATCTCCACCAAGCCTTGAGTTACCATCTACAGCCAATACTTCAAATTCATTTTTATCTACTTTCATTATTGAAATATCAAATGTTCCCCCACCTAAATCGTATACCATTATAATTTGGTCTCTCTGTTGATCAATACCATAGTCTAGAGCAGCCGCTGTGGGTTCTGGCATAAGTCTTAGTACATTAAGTCCAGCCCTTTCCGCTGCTCTTTTGGTAGCTTCCCTCTGTTCAGAAGTAAAGTATGCAGGTACTGTTATTACTGCCTGATCTATTTTCTCTCCTAGTATGCCACCTGCTTTTTCTTTTATTGTTTTCAATATATAATAAGCTACATCTTCTGGTGTAAACATTTCTGTTCCAAGATCATAGGTGATATCTTTTCCCATATCCCTTTTAGTGGAACATACAGAGGTCTCTGGAGACAACATCATTCTAGCCTTAGCTTGACTTCCTACAATAATTTCCCCATCTCTTATAGATAAAACAGAAGGAAAAATATTCTTTCCATCAATAGGTATTACTTCTGCTCTTCCCCTTTTCAAATATGAAACCACTGAATTTGTAGTTCCTAAATCTATACCTACAACTACTGACACATAAATTCACCCTTTCAAATTATTTCTCATATAAAATTTAATATTAGTCTGATTGCCTTCACTGTTTAAATTTTACCATTATATTATTTACTTTTCCAAAACTTTTTATTTTCAAGTCTTCGAATAAATAAAAAAAGCACATTTACATTTGTTGAATAATATCAAACATATCCTGGTAAATTCAGATATTTGAAAACAGACAACAAGTCAAAAATGCTTTGAATATTTTTTTAGACGTAGAAACAGACTCCCTTTAGAGTTTAACTATAACGAGGAGGCTTGTTTAACACTATACTGTATACTGTAAAACAAGCATTTAACTAGTCATTACTTTGAGTATAATTTACTCCGAATTCTTCGCATAATGCAGCTAACCCACCTCTAACCCCCTTATTTATTTCTCCAAATTTCCATGTTCTAATATATTTATATAATTCTCCTATAACCACAGCAGTTTCATCAGAAAATTTTTCACTTAAATCATATTTTAATAATTCTTGATTATTATTTGCGTTAACTATTCTAATATAACAACTAATACCTTGTCCAAATTTTTGATTCTTAACCCCTGCCCTATATATTGCAGCTGCAAAAGTTATATTACAAATGTCAGGAGGTACATAAGCTAAGTCTACAATTATTTGTTCACCTTTTCCATCTCCTAAAAGATTATCTCCTAAATGTTCAACAGCTCCCGAAGGATGTTTTAAATTGTTATAAAATACAAAATCCGAATCCTTATGAACCCTTCCATCTTTCCCAAGGCAAAAAGCTGCTATATCTAAATCAATATCCTTATTACCTGAGTTTGTATCCCACTGCAGCTCTATCAATATTTTTCTTAACAAATCATTATCTTCTATAAAATCTATATCTTCCGTTTTTTTTATCATTATCCCCATAATATGCCTCCACTTAAACATTAAGCACTTTTATTTTCGATTTTATTATACTTTTGCAAGAGATACTTGTCAATTTCTATCAATTTAACAATCTAAAAACTATTAGTAATGAAATAACTTTAACTTAAGTAAAGGATTACTATAATGGATTTACTCTTCCTCCCACACTCTTTCACCTTTTTTATTAATATAAATATATTTATCATCACATATTACCATAGCAAGCCCGTTAGAAAAATTATTTATGTGTTCAAATTCAGGTTTGACTATAAAATTACCTGATTTATCAATACATCCCCAACTATCTTCTACTTTTACAAAAGCTCTCTCTTCTTTAAAATTAAGTGCATCATCAAAATTAGGTTTTATAATAACCTTATCTTCTTTATCTATATATCCCCACTTTGCGTCTATTTTTACATTAGCTAGTCCTTCTGAAAAACCATCTGCAATATCATATTTAGGCCCTATTAATAGATCTCCTGATTTATCCATAAATCCATATTTGAAATTCGACATAATTTGGGCTAGATTTTCATGAAAATCAAAAACACAATCAAAATCACATTTTAAAACCACTTTGCCCTTAGTATCAATATACTCCCAATAATCTCCTTCATTTACTCTGGCAATTCCCTCCGAAAAGCCAAAAGCGTTTTCATAAATAGGCTCTATAACACAATTTCCTCTTTCATCCATAAATCCGTACTTTTTATTTTTCATAACAAGTGCCAATCCATTAGAAAATTCATCAATAAACCTAAATATTGGCTGTACTACTACATTTCCTTGTCTATCTATAATCCCCCATCTATCATTTATTCTTATAGATGCAAATCCTTCGCAAAAATTCCATGCTTCATCATAGATATAATCTATTACTCTATCTCCTTTTGCATTAATATATCCCCATTTATTATCCATCTGAACCGAAGCCAAATCTTCGTTAAAATCCCATGCATATTGAAATACAGGTGGTATAATAATTTTGCCAAGTTCATTAATATATCCCCATTTGTCATTAACCTTAATTCTAAATAAATTTACACATTCCTCCATATAAATTCCCTCCCATTCATAAGTTTTTCAATTTTATATAACTACTCATTTAAATTTAATTTTAACACATCTGCAAATTAAATAAAATAAAAAAGTCAGAATCTTCAACGTTTAACATTGGATTATTCCCTAATTTAACATTCTAAATAGATAATTTTTCTAATATAAATAATATAGCTATAAAAACCATATTATATGATTAAAGTATTTATATTATAAAATTTATATGGTACAATAGATGTCATAAATAAGTTCTTTCACAGCCTGATTTATGTCTTATAGAAATTTTTATTATATATAAAAGGAGTAACCAATATGGATAATTTAACAGTTTTTCTAATAGGGGCCCTTCAAATCACTTTGCTAGATATAGTTTTAAGTGGTGACAATATAGGTGTTATAGCCCTAGCCACTAGAGATTTACCAAAAAAACACGCTAAGTCTGCATCAATTATAGGAGTATTTGTTGCAATTTTTTTAAGAATAGTATTTGCTTGTCTAATTACTTATATACTTCTTATAAAATGGCTTCCAATAAAACTAATTGGAGGAATACTGCTTATAAAAATCACATGGAACTTTATAAAACCAGAACCACCAAGATTGGAAGAAGCAGCTGTAAATACATCAAACAAATATTGGAGCGCAGTATCTAGTATAGTTCTAGCAGATGCAGCCATGAGTTTAGACAATGTACTTGCCATTGCAGGTACAGCCCAAGGGCACATAGGTCTTATAATATTTGGTCTTGCACTAAATATTCCTATTATATTTTTTGGAAGTCAATACGTAGCAAAAATTATGAATAAACATCCTATAACCATATATATAGGTGGTGCAATACTTGCCCATACATCCTTCAAGATGCTTCTTGAGGACAACCTTCTACATAACTTTACTTCTCCTATGATGATAAATATAATATCCTTCAGTGCCGCCATAATAGTTCTCTTATATGGATTATACACTATAAACAAACCTATATCCTACTCCCTGAAAGAATTTAAGGATCAACACTTTTAAACTTTAACAATATAAGGATCTGTGGTAAAACAAACTGTATTTTACAATAGATCCTTATAGATTTTCATCATCTTCATTATACAGATCACTATATACTATTTTAAACACCTCCAATGATTCTTCGATTTTATTTTTTAAAAGATTTTTTCTTTTTTTAAACTCACAGACTCCAAGGTCTGTTATTTTATATATTTTCTGCATTTTATTTTTAGAATGATCCCAGTTCCCTTCAATCAGTTTATCTTTTTCTAATTTTTTCAAAAGGGGATAAATCCCTCCAGTGCTTGGAATCCATCTACCTCCAGTCCTCTCTCCTATTTTATGAGATATATCATTTCCATTGGTAGCATTAATATTTAAAATATAAAGTACATATATAGGGAGAAGACCTTTTGTAAAAACCTGACCTACAGCGTCCTGTTCTTCTTTTACTCTTTTTAACTCTAAAAGTTTTTTCTTATACTCCTCATATAAAAGCTTCTCTTTTTCCTCTGTCTCTCTTTTAAAATTAAATTTACCCATAAAAATTATTCTTCCTCAAACAATATTAATCCTACCAGTCCCGGCCCGCTGTGCACACCAGATACAGGACTTAAAGCCCCTCCAAAAACTGAAGAAACTACATTTGGATGTTTCTTTAATTCTTGAAACATTTTTTGTGAATCTTCTAAAGCACATCCATGCACAACACATAATCTGCATTTTTTAGTTTTGAGGATATTTTCTCCAATCTCAATCATTTTATTTAGAGACTTTTTTCTTCCCCTTACCTTATCATAAGTATAATATTTACCGTCATTTATATCAATAGATACTATAGGTTTTATATTTAAAAGTTCTGCAATAGTTCCTGCCACTTTACCTATTCTGCCGCCTTTTTTGAGATATTCCAAGGTATCCACTACAAAAAATAAATTTAATCTTTTTCTTATATCAGGTATTTTATCAACTATTTCACTAAAACTGGCACCTTTTTCTATGAGTTTTCCACACTCTTCTATTATTACTCCTTCTCCCATAGAAATGGACTTAGAATCAAATATGTAAGTTTTTATTTCAGGATGGTTTTCGCTAACCACTCTTATTCCATTATAAATCCCCGTTAATCCAGCAGAAAGTGTTACAGCTATGGCATGAGTATATCCTTCCTCCTCCAATTCTTTAAATACCTTTTCTATTTCATCCATAGATGGTATTGAAGATGTGGGTATCTCCTTATGTAAATTATTATACACGTATTCTGGAGTTATATCTATTTTATCTATAAACTCTTTATTTTTATATATTATTTTGTAATGAAGCATTTTTATATTGTATTTTTTTATAATATTTTCAGGCAAATCACTGGTGCTGTCTGTTATCAATGCAATTTTTTCCAATTATTATTCCTCCTATTTTTCAATATATTAAAACATATTTAATGTCTATATTTTAAAATATACATAATTATATCATCTTTTTAGTTATTATCAATACTGATATATCAGTATTGATAATAAAATTTAAAATATAAAAGAACTTAAATTTTTAATTTGCTTAAAGGTTACAGCCACCGTATCCCTGTGGATAAGTTCTTCTAAAGTTCAAATAGAGAAAATCCTTATTTACAATCAAACTCTATCTAAACCTTAGAAGAACTGCAGCAGAGTATCAAAATTCTAAGTTCTTTTAAGATTTACTTGATTTTTTAACTTCGTAATAATCTACATCTATAATTTTTTTATGAGAAAAATCAAAGGGTTCCTCTTTATCCTTCTTTATGTTCTGTTTATCTTGGCTTTTAAATACATAATTTTTTTTGTCTTTAAAATATCTTTTTACTTTTAAAATCAAGAACAGTAAAACTCCTGCTACTGCTAATAAAGGTACTATTCTTATAAATACAACCAATACGATTAAGGCCAATATTATTTTCCAAACCACAGCAAAATTTTTACCTACAAAGTCCATATTATTTCCTCTCTTTTCTATTTGAAAAAGTTAAATTACCTGCCACTTTTTCAGTTATCATTTATATTTTATATTATAACACAAAATCCTTAAAAGAGGTATGAAATACCTCTTAACAATTATTAATATTTTTACTTTTTTTTGTGAATATTCTGCAGTTTTTTTTTAAATTCATTGAAATCCGTTAATATCAATACGATTAAGCTAACAGGTATAATAACTATAAATATAATAACCATAAGCTGGAATATACTTTTTAGTATCATAGTTGAATTTTTCCTTTCAAAACAAAATTCTCCTACATAAATACTATGCTTAAAAGTCAGTTATATTATTGTTCTAATTAAAATAGAGATAGGACACATGTGCTCTATCTCTATTTTTCAATTTTCATTTTACTTTTTTTCTGTAAAAGTCTTTATTAAGTTGTGATTTAGCAAATCATCACAATACTGCAATTCTTTGGTGTATTGATTTTTTTCTTCTTTCAATTCTTCCGTTTCATTTATCTTTTCTCCTGACTCCAAACTATAATATGTATTAGTCCAGGATACATATAAGTTTTTCCCATCTATAAAAGAGCCATTTCTAAAAATAACTTTTTCATCATCTCCATTGAGCATGTCCTTTCCAAACATATAATTTCGAGGTAAATTGTATAGATTAGCCAATGTAGGATATAAATCCATTTGACAACTGTACTTATGATTTACTCCTGCATATTCATCCTGTGGAAAATGCAGTAATAAAGGTACTTTCTGATATTTAAACCAGGTAAAATCATCACTTTTCTCTTCATTTTCAAACTTGAAAAGCTCTTCTGCATTGTCCTTTGGAATAGCAAAATGATCACCATATAACGCTATTACAGAGTTATCCATTATTCCCTGCTGTTCAAGAGCATCTAAAAATTCTCCCAACTGGGCATCTGTGTAATGTATTGCCTTCAGATAGTTTCCCATAAAGGTTCCTTCATACTCTCCTACATCAAATTCTCCATACTTATCTACAGCCTCATATGGAAAATGGCTGGTCAAAGTAACTAAGAATCCATAATAAGGTTCTTTAAAACTCTTTAACTTCTCTAGAGATTGATTTAAAAATGATTTGTCACTAAGTCCCAATCCTATTTTTTCATCTATATTAAAACTATGTTCTCCAAAAAAGTCATCAAAATTTTGTGCCTTATACATAACATTTCTATTCCAGAATCCTTCACTATTTCCATGCATGGCTGCTGTATAATAATTTTTATCTTTTAGGGCACTTGCCAGGGAATCATATTTATTTCCACTATAAGTATAGTAGGCAGAACCTGATTGTGCAGGATAAAGTGAATTATTTGACATAAATTCCGCATCGGATGTATTTCCCCCTGCAACCTGATAAAAATAATTATCAAAATACATGCATTTATTTACCCATCTATTCAGATTGGGGGTTATCTCCTGTCCATTCACTTTTTGGTTTATTACAAAATTCTGCAGTGCTTCAACCTGAATTACTATTAAATTTTTCCCCTCTGCTTCTCCTTTAAAATTAATTTCTCCCGTACTCTTATTATTATTTTCTAAAAAGTTTTTAATTTCATTTTCTCTATCCTCAGATAATTTTTTAGAATTCTTAACGCTGGTACTTATATAGTTATATGAATCCACCATGTGAAAATTTATATTTCCTATCATAGTAGTAAGATATATTCTATTACTCATAGCCGTCAATAATGTAGGTTGCACTTTAGACACCCAACGAAAAATAGCAGCATTAACACTAGCACCTAAAATGAACATTGCCAAAAAACTTACTAATCTTTTTGATATAGGCTTTATGTTTTTTATTCTTCTTTTATAGAACCTAACTGCAGGTAATAAAATGAATATATCCAGCAGGTAGTATAAATCTTTAATATTTGCCACACTTCCTACACTAGCAGATACTCCTTGAAGTAATTTAGCATTTTTTACTGCTGCTAGTGTAGTAATATCTTTAAAATATCTATAATACATCAAATCCGCTATAAGTATTAAACTTACCACCACATCTGCTATATATAAAAAAGTAACTCTGCTTTTTTTCTTAAAGATAAGAGAAAAGCTGACCAGTATCAATACTGAAGCTGCTATGGGGAAAAATACAAGCCCACTCAGATAGCTAGAGGATATATTTCTAGCATATGACATGACTTTTATACAGATTAATGTAAAAAATAAAATTATATCTATATTATTATTTAAGAAATTTAACAATACCTTAAATAACTTATTGTTTTTTATATATTCAAGATTCATTTTTCTTCCTCTTTCTATAGAACTATTTTAAAACTTAAAAAAGATTTTACAATACTTACATGACATTAACATGTCAAGTTTATTAATAAATTGTTAATAATTCTATAATATATTCTAAACAAATCTATAATATATTCTAAACAAATCTATATATAATTATATTTTATCCATTATAAAATAAAATCTTACACCTGTATCTGTATTTTCTACACCATACTGAAAATCATGAAGCATCAGTATATTTTTTACTATGGAAAGCCCTATACCTGTTCCCCCCAATTCTCTATTTCTAGACTTATCTACTTTATAAAAACTGTTCCATAAATTATTCAATTCCCCTTCCGGTATATTTTCTCCTGTATTTTCTATGGATACAATAATCTTATCTTTTTCCTTATCTTCTATAACAAAATTTATATATCCCCCTTCTTCTGTATTTTTTATGGCATTAGTTGTAAAATTATCTATAACTTGTTCCATCTTATCCCAGTCTGCATATACTCTGATTTTAGGTATCATATTAAAATTTATAGTTATATTTTTATCTTTTATAACCTTAGAAAATTTTTTTAATGAATATATTATAAATTCATCCATAAAAAATTCTTCTTTATTAAGTTTTAAAACACCGGATTCTAAATGAGAAAGATTTAACATATCTGCCACCAAATTTGCCATCTTATTACTTTCATCTATTATAATGTCAATATAATGATCCTTTTCACTAGATTCAAATATATTATCTTTCAAGCCCTCTGCATAACCTCCTATTAAATTTATAGGGGTCTTAAGTTCATGAGAAGCAGAGGCTATGAATTCTTTCCTGATTCTTTCTATTTCTCTTTCTTTTTCTATATCTTTTTCTAGTTTCACATTAGCCTCTTTAAGAGAGGTCAATGCCTTATCCAGATTATAAGCTAAAAAATTCAATGTATCTGCCAGATTTCCTATCTCATCTCTGCTTTTTACAGTGCATTTTTTAGAAAAATCCATTAAAGCCATCTTTTTTGCAGTATCATTTAATTTAACTAAAGGCTTTGAAACCGTATTTGTATATATTAAAGATGATATCAAAATAAGCACTATTGCGCCTATATAAAAATAAATATAGAATTCTTTTATTACAGAAGAAGCTTCATCTACCGGCTGAAGAGAAGTTACTGCAAATAATATTTCCTGTCTATTATTATCGGGAACTACAGTTATTATATTTTTTGTTCCATTAATTCTCTTTTCTGTAATAAATGTTATAGATTTATTATATCTTTTTATTTCATCTAGTAAATTTGAATCTCTTATCCATGTAACTATGATATCCTGTATAATTTTTATTCTTTCTTCATCATATCCCCTATTATCTAACTTTGTTATAAAATTTATTTTTCCTTCACTATCCATTATAACTATTTTAGCATTATTACTATCTTCGAATTTCCTTATAAGTTCTGTTACTTCATTATCATTTTCTGTATTATTATAAAGCACTCTGAACTTTTTAACTTCACTTTCTATAATTCTTTCCTTTTTGTTTATATAAAATTTACCAAAGAATAGAGACTGAAAAGTTAAGGTACTGCTTATAAATATAGTAAATATCAAAGCAGTGACTATAAATAATTTCCATGTTATATTTTTTCTTATTTTCTCTATAACTTTATTTTTATATATAATGCTCCTTATTTTCATTCCTTCTTTACCTCAAATTTATAACCTACACCTCTAACAGTTGTTATTAAATAAGATTTAACGCCTAACTTTTCTCTCAATCTTTTTACATGGGTATCTACTGTTCTTAAATCTCCATAGTAATCTATGCCCCATATGGCATCTAAAATTTTTTCCCTACTTAAAACTATATCCTTATTCTTAATTAAATAGCATAGAAACTCAAATTCTTTTGGAGAAAGATATATATTTTCCCCATCTATTTTTACTTCATGACCCTCTTCATTTATAAAAAGTCCGTCATAAGTATTGTCTTTAACCTGGTTAATTTCATCATAATAAGTCCGTCTTAAAAGGGCTTTTATTTTAGCCACTAAAATTTTAGGACTTACAGGCTTTGTCACATAGCTGTCTGTTCCCAGTTGAAACCCTAAAAGTTGATCTTCATCCTCTCCTCTGGCTGTAAGCATAATTATAGGCACATTTGAAATCTTTCTAAGTTCTCTGCATACAGTCCAGCCATCCATCAAAGGCATCATTATATCAAGTACTACTAAATCTACATGATTTTCTTTAAATTTTCTAAGTGCTTCCTCTCCATTTTCCGCTAAAAGCACTTTTAAACCCTCTCTTTTTAAATATGCTTCTATAAGAAGTCTCATTCTTTCCTCATCATCTACCATTAAAACAGTTTTATTCATTCTAAATATCTCCTAAAATATATTAATTTTTTAACAAAATCCTATACTTTTTAAGTATAGGATTTTAAATAGTTTTTATCAATATGAATTATTGCTTGATTTTCTCTGTGTATTCATATAACTCATCTACACTCTCTGTTAAATACTTATCCACCACCGAAGCTTCATCTACATGTAATGTGATTTGATCATTTGTATCCTTCAATATGGTATCTATAGTATCTATTTTTTCCATAACTTCACCTACATTATCTATTTGCATGGACATTGTATCCGTTAAATTCTTTACTATACCCTCTAAAGTTTCAAAAGAATTTAATGTATCGTCAATCTTCTCTTTGGCTTCCACCGAAACCTTAATTCCATTTGAAATCATATCCGTGTTTTTTTCGGCATCTTTCAAAACATTTTTAGTTTCTCCATTAATAGTGTTTATAAGTACAGATATATCTTTAGTACTGTTACCGGTTATTTCTGCTAATTTTTTTACCTCTTCTGCAACAACAGCAAACCCTCTTCCACTTTCTCCAGCTCTGGCTGCTTCAATAGCTGCATTTAGAGCCAACAAATTAGTTTGATTGGCTATTCCACTTATAAGGTTGGTTATATCATTTACTTCCTTAAATCTGTCCGCCAATTTACTCATGCTGTCAAATGTTTCTTTTATCCCATCTTCCAGTGAGGTTATTATACCCATAATAGATTCTACTGCTTCTTTTCCTTTTATAGATTTTTCAATAATACTTTCAGTTATATTATGAAGCTTATTTCCTTCTTCATACAACTCGCTGGTGGATTCTTTGGTTTGATTTGTTATGGAAGATATACTTTTCATATGATTTTTTATATCCTCTGTAAGTTCAGCCAAAATTTCATGTTCACTATTTACTGCATTATGTTGTTCTATTATATTTTCTAATTTTTTATGCAGTTGATTTAAAAATTCAAAGGTTTGTCGATTTATATCATTTTTTTTCTTTTCATATTTTTGTTGGTATTGAATTTCAATATCACGAGAATTAAATTTAGAGGTAGAATTATCTTTATCTTTTAGCTTAAAAAAACTCATATTACTCATCTTTCCCTTCTACAATTTAAAAAGTTACTTTCTAAATTATTCTATTTGTTATTATAATAATATAAGAAATAAGTCGATTTGTACAGCATTGATTAATACATATGTAAATAATAAAAACATTAAAAAGAATACATTCTTTTTAATGTTTTTAGAACATTTGAATCTAAGAATTACTTATAGTGCCCATATAATTGTTATAAATATTTTCAAGATACTTATCTGGTTCAGGCATAGGGTACTTTTTCCCCTTTTTGGATAATCTTTTATGTTCCTTATACCGTTTTACTATACTGTTCCAATCTTCTGGATAATTTTCCTTAAATGTTTTTATGAATCCTTCCAAATTTAAACTTTTACCTAAATCACTAAATATTTTCTCTATCTTATCTTTTTTATCCTTTATTATTTGTGATTTTACAACATGTTTTTTCCCCATAATAACATTCACCTCTTTCTTAATATACTATATTCTTCTCTTTTTTAATAATTCCTTTTATATTCATATAATTTTAAGAAAAATTTAAATATTGATAAATATCACAATAATTATTTAAATTCTTTATTATAATATTGCACAATTTTAAAACCTTTAAACAAATTCCTTAACTTTACATACAATTTTATCTATAATTCTATCCACGCACTCATTCATAATAAGATGTTTATCTTCATCAAAAATCAGCATTTCCTTATGGGGAGCTTTTATCAGTTTAAAAACTTTTTTAGTATATTCAAAGGGAAATAAAGGATCTTTTTTTCCTACTAAAACTACAACAGGACATTTTATACTGCCATCATATACCTGTTTTAAATCCGCACAAAACAGACTAGTCAAAAAATAAAGTGGATATTTCATAAACCCAATGGGATCATGCTCTAATTTGGCATATACTTTTTTATCTCTTATAACTTTTTTTACATCCAGATAAAAAGAAACATGCAGTTGTAATCTTGGAACTACTTTTCTTCCTATTTTCATCGTTATAATAATTAGCTTATATATGTGCTTAAAACTATTTGGGAATCTTGTTACACAAATTGAATCTGGAAGGGCTGGAATTAAGATATTATGAGGAAAAGCAGCCTTAATTCTATTATCAAGCCCCGCTAATGCTATAGTTAAAATTCCCCCTTGACTTGAACCCATAATAAATACCTTATTATTAAATCTACGAATTCCATAGGAAATAGCATCCTTTCCGTTTTGAAGCATTTCATCAAAACTATACAACTCTTTTACTCTTGGGCTTTTTCCATGACACACCAGATGCACTCCAATGACATTGAAACCATTTAATGAAAGTAAATTTAAAAATTCTTCATAGAACAAAGGATGGGTCATTGTTCCCGGAAAAAAAACTATACAAGGATCTTCCTTCTTACTTTTCCATATAGATAGTACAATGGGAACAGAATTAGACTTTATAGTAACTTCTTCATAATATTCTGGTCTGGATATGCCTTTTAAAAGTACTTCATCATAATCTTTCATCTTCCACCTCCAGCTATAATTAAATAATTTTTTATTACCTAGATAAAATCTACTTCCCTGCAATAATTTATCATATTTCTTATATAAAAATTATCAACCTTAGGCCAATAAAATCCCATACTCCTTAAAATTAAAATGGTCTTTTCACAAACTATTTCAAAATCAGTATTTTTAGTGGATTCCAATATCCTGGAATGAAGTAATATATTCTCAACATAATCTCTCAAGTTTTTGTTTTCATGATTTCTATATAAAAAATCCAAAAATTTGTTAAAAGGCACAACTTCCAGATTAAAACCACAGTATTTTAACAATTCACGTAAATCAAATAAACTTATATAGTTATTATTGTAGATATGAAATATATCATTTTTCAAATTTTTTTCATTCATTATTAATATGAACGCTTTACTTACATAATCAATAAAAGAAAAATCAAGTTTTTTTAATTCAATATTCGGAACTTGTCCTAATTTTATAAGTGACTTTATTATTTTATAAAAACCATTATCATTTATATTTTCCTGGAACTTTCCTGTCTGGGAATTGCAAATAAGATTTCCTACTCTATAAATATTACACATTAATCCTCTACTTCTGGCCATTATTAATTTTTTTTCCGCTTCAAACTTTGTCTGTATATAGTAGTTATTATCTTCTTGTCCCACATCATGATCATATTCAGTATAAATATAATAATCTACATCAGGTATTTTTCCCCCAGCCACACCTACTGTTGAAACATGATGAAAATCCTTTTTATTGCCCTTAAGTGCAAATTCAATTAATCTTTCAGTACCCTCCACATTCACATTATAAAAATCATCATAATTTCCATAGTGTTTAACATTTGCAGCTGCATTAACTATACAGTCTATTTTTTGTAATAAATAATTATATTCTTCAGCTTCCAGTGCAAAATTTTTCTCTAAAAGATCTCCACATAATATAATAATTTTATCTCCATAGTTTTGAAAAACATCTTCCTCAAAATAAAATTGCAATTTTTCCCTGATTCTTTTTTCACCATCTTCTTTATTTCCAGATCTTATCAATAAATAGATAATACTATCAGTATTTTTTAACAGTTGATAGAGCAAATTCACACCCAGGTATCCGGTACTTCCTGTTACCATGATATTTTTATACTTGTTTCTAATAAAGCTGGTAGATAAATCGCCATATGATTCGATACTTTTTTTATATTTATAGATTTTATCCTCATATTGACTATAATTTCTATCCTCTTTTTTCTCTACAAAAGAAGATTTAATTTCTTCGATAATTTTCTTTAGATTATCTTTCTTATATAAAATATTTTGTGATAGTTTAGATATAGTCTGGAATTGAAATAAATCATTTATTTCAATTTCAAAATCCATGGACATTTTGGATATAACCCTCACAGCTTTTAGGGAATTTCCGCCCAAATCAAAAAAATTATCCAAAATTCCTATTTTATCTACGCCTAATACCTCTTCCCATACCTCCACCATTCTTTTTTCCATTTCATTTCGCGGAGGAACATATTTTATACCCACATGGGAAATCTGATCAGGCTCAGGCAAAACTTTTCTGTTTATTTTTCCATTTATTGTTAAAGGAATTTTATCTATTTTTATAAAAAAAGCTGGAATCATATAATCCGGCAGCTGTACGGATAAATAATATTTTATATCATTTACAGATAACTCCCTATCTGAAACATAGTAAGCACACAGGTATTTATTTTTATTAAAATCTTCCCTGTCAATAACTACAACATCTTTTATAAATTCATATTTTAAGAGTCTGCTTTCTATTTCTGCCAATTCAATTCTATAAGCACTTATCTTTACCTGTTGATCCATTCTTCCTAAAAATTCAATATTTCCATCTAATGTCCATCTGGCAAGATCCCCTGTTCTATACATTCTTTCTCCCTTCACAAAAGGATTTTCAATAAATTTTTCTTCAGTAAGTTTTTTTCTATTTAAATAACCTCTTGCCAGTCCTCTGCCGGATATACATATTTCCCCCTGTGCACCTATGGGTTGAATTCTATTATATCTATCCAATATATAAATATGTATATTTGAAATAGGTTTGCCTATTGGAATATTGTAATGCTCCTTATCTATGACAACACTGGTTGTTACTACTGTATTTTCCGTAGGTCCGTAATTATTCACTAATGTATAATTAACAGGTTTGAAAAATCTAAGTTTGTCACCCCCTGTTAATAAAAACCGCAAAGAATTATTTTCAATTTCCATGAATTGCTCACAGATCTGTGTAGGGAAAAAACTTATTGTGATATTATTATTTTCAAAATATTCATTAAGTCTTACAATATCTAACCTTAAATTGCTGCTTATAATATGCACTGCAGCTCCTTTCGCCAAATAAGGAAACAACTCCCATACAGATGCATCAAATCCAAATCCTGCATATCTTGTTGAGTTATCCAATTCACTTATCTCATAGTAGTTGTTATGCCAATTACATAAATTCACCAGAGATTTATGCTCTACCATTACCCCTTTAGGTGTCCCTGTGGTTCCCGAAGTGTAGATAACATAAGCTAAATTTTCCGGTAATACTTTTACAAAAGGATTGCTGCTGCTAAATTTATTTAAAATATTAAGATCATGTTGATATTTGTATTTATGTACTGTCTTAGACTGCTTTCCTTTTAAACTCTTATCAATATATATAATGGCATCAAATCTATACTTTGTAAGTTCATTTTCAATAGTACCTATCTTATTTGAAAAGACAATTTTATTTATTTCTTCAAATTCATATTTTAAATCCCTAAAATAATTCCTTGACAAAAACAGTTCTTCAGTCCAGTCCGTCTTGGTTTTAATATCTTCACTTAAATGTTTATATTTAAATTCCTCCAGTGAATTTACCAATTCATATTTCAAATCTTGATCCATTATATCTCCGATAAAAATCTTTCCTTCTTTATTAATGAGATCTACAGCCTTTTTTAAAATTTTTCTAAAATAGTTATGTCCATGAAAGCATTGAATAACACTATTTATAATTACAATATCAAAATCTTTCTGATGGATCTTATCAATTTCATGCGCCATCAATACATCTAATTTAATATTTGTAATCTTTTCTTCTTCATTTCTCTTTATATTTTTATTGATTATTGCATTTGACATATCTGTACCATAATATAAACCTACCAAAGGAGCTATTCTATACATGGAAATTCCAGAGGCACAGCCTATCTCCAGAACTTTAGTATCATTTTTTAAAAAAGGCATTAATTTTTTCAGAACATTATCCCCATATTCATCCATTTCTTTCTTTGTGAAATTTTCACCGGTATAGCTATTAGTCCATCCTCCTCCTGTGATTTCATCCTCGGCTCTATTCCCTACATATTCCCAGAGCTTTTTATCCATTAATCCATTTTTTTCTTTTTCCTCTTCATTATATACATCATCTGTATCAATACAAATATAGGCACTTAAAGTTTCACACTCCCATTGAAGTCTGTTTAAATTTCTTATATATTTTTTACTGGAAATGATTACTGTGGCACCTGAATCATTTATAATACTTTTTATTCTTTCTTCCGGAGTATCTACATCAATTGGAATATATGCCCCTCCAGCTTTTAAAACTGCCATAACTGAAATCACCTGGTTTATTGAATTCTCAAGTAAAATACCTACAAATTCATCTGCATGTATATTTCTGTCATTCACCAGATAATTGGCAATGGAATTAGCTCGTTCATTTAACTCCATATAAGTAATTTTCTCATTTTCATGAACCAGGGCAGTTTTATGTGGAAATTTTTCTACCTGTTTCTTAAACATTTCAACTATGGTATCATGTGAATTAAACTCCAGTGTATTATTATTAAAATCACATAATAGGCACTTTTTTTCATCTTCACTGGAAGTGTCAATATCCATAAGCTTTGCACTGGTATTATCTACCACAAAGCTATAATAGTTAATTAAGTTATTTCCTATACTTTCAATAGTTTTTTGTGAAAATAGTGCTGAATTATATTCAATACTCAAAAGGATAGACTGCTTAAGAAGCTTGAATGAAAAAATCATATCTGACTTTATATATTCTATATTACTTTTATCTTGAATATTTTCCAGTAACACAATAGTTTTAAATAATGGTGTATATTCGTCATTTTTAATATTTAAAATATCCGCAATTTTATCCAGAGGAAAATTTTGATTCTTATCTGCTTCTATTACGGTTTTCTTTACAATTTCCAAAAAATCCTTAAAACTCATATGGCCATATATATAGATCCTTATAGCCAATATATTATTAATGTATTGGCCTTTTTCTTTTTGTCTGAAAACCGGCATTCCGACTATAATATCTTCACTACCTGTATATGTGCTAAGCAAAAATTCCACCCCTGAGAGTAGTATCATAAATAATACATGCTGAGAATTCTTACTAATTGATAATAAGCGATTAAAAGTATGCCCCTTAATTTCAACATGAAAGCTTGTCTTTAAATACTGGCTTAATTTAGGCCTTGTAGAATTTGTTAAAAATCCACTCATTTCTACATCTCCCTCCAGCCTTTTAATCCAGTAATTTTTTTCATCTTCAAACTTTCCACTAGATATTAAAATATTCTTTGAATATTTGCCCACAGCCATTTTTATCACTCCTAAAATATTTCATTTACAATTTGTCTAAAAATCAAACTCCACTTCATCTAAAGAAGTTTCTTCAAGTAATTTAAGATTATATTCTATATCAATTTGTTTTAATTTTATATCTGGATTTTTAACCACAGTCTGTAATATGTTAATGTAGTCTCTCACGAATCTTTCCATAGTATCCCTCTTAAAAAGTTTTACACAATATTGTACATTTAAATTTATAACATCCTCTCTTTCTATTGCTTCAAAAGTAATATCAAATTTACACTTTTTATTTTCATCAAAAGGTGTAAATTTAAGTCCATCTATCTTAATATCTGGAATATCCATATTTTGCAGTGCAAAAACTGTATCAAATATAGGATTTCTAGCCACCTCTCTGGTGGTAAGAATACTGTCCACTAAATCATCAAATTGATAATCCTGATTTTCAAAAGCCTCCAAAACATTATATTTTACTTCGTATAAGAACTCCCTATAGGATTTATTTATGGAAGCATAATTTCTAAGTGCAAGCATATTGACAAACATTCCCACAATATTTTGTAGATCCCCATTAGGTCTACAAGCTACCGGAGAACCTATAACTATATCTTCTTGTCCACTATATTTTGATAACAAAATATAGTAGGCGGATAATAAAACCATAAATAAAGTGTTTTCAGCTTTCATACAAAAATTCAAAATATTAGAGGTCAATTTTTCATCCAAAGTAACTTTAAGTATATCCCCTTGAAAACTCTGGATTTCAGGTCTTTCATAATCTGTAGGCATATTTAAAATCGGTACTCCTGATTTAAATAAATTATTCCAGTATTTTTCCTGCCTTTTCATATATTCAGATTTATTGAATTGTCTCTGCCAAACTGCAAAATCTCTATAGTGCAGCTTTGATTCACTTACTTTTATTCCATTGTATAAGTCTGCAAAATGCTTAAGTAAAATTCCCATAGATGTTCCATCCGAAATTATATGATGCATGTCAATAATCATCACATATTTATCCTCATTGATTTTTAAAAGAGCTGCCCTCAATAAAGGAGCCTTATCTAGATCAAAGGGCCTCACAAAATTTTCAATGAACATCTGAACACTATCTAAATTCAGATTTTTATAATACACTTCAAATTCCACATTTGAACTTATTTTTTGAACAGGCTCTTCATTTTCAATATGAAAGGATGTCCTAAATGCCTGGTGAATTTCAATCAATTTTTTAAAGGTATTGTCAAAACGCTTAATGTCCACTTTCCCATGGATAACAACTGCAAAAGGCATATTATAGTTTATATCAGAATGATTTAATTGGCTTAATATATAAAGCCTTTTCTGAGCTGAAGATAGGGGATAATACTCCATCTCTGCTGCCTTGGGTATTTCATAACAACATTCAGTATTATCAGCCTTGCTGTAAGTTAAATATCTGGCAAAATCATATATTGTCTGATATTTTAATACCTGTGAAATGTTAATTTGTTTTCCTATTTTTTTATTTAAACTATTTACAATCTTCACAGCCATTATGGAGTCTCCCCCAAGCTCATAAAAACTCTCAAATATGTTTATTTCTTTAAAGCCAAGTTCTTTTCCCCAGATCTTCGCTAGCAATATTTCAATATCGGAATATTTCTCATTTTCCTTCTTTCCCTGTAAAATCACCTCATAATCCTCTAATTTATCTTCCAAATTAACACTTTTTTCAATACCATCAGGTATTTCCAGCCAACATCTCTCCCTTTGAAAGGGGTAAGTAGGTAAACTTATTTTTTTTCTCCTTTCATTTTTATAAAATCTGCTCCATTTAAAGTCCGCTCCTTTAACATACATACTGCAAATCTCTTCTAACACATCTATGGATTTATTGTGGTGAAAAAATCTATTCATTATATTTTCCAGACTTTTAATATTAACCTTTTC
The DNA here is from genome assembly GCF_001902295.1 of Clostridium kluyveri. Classification (NCBI taxonomy): domain Bacteria; kingdom Bacillati; phylum Bacillota; class Clostridia; order Eubacteriales; family Clostridiaceae; genus Clostridium; species Clostridium kluyveri. The sequence goes on from NZ_CP018335.1 coordinate 2,754,515, forward strand.
TCTTTCACCAGTTAGAATATTACCTCCATAGAAAATATTGCTATTATATTTATTAATGGATTCATAACTATCAGTGCAGCACAAATAATCCAGTTTTTCTCTTAAATCAAGAATATCTTTTGAAATGACAGCTATCCTAAAATTATAATGCTTTCTGCCTGTTGAGGCAGTATAACAAATATCCTTAAAATTTATGTCCTCTGCATTCTTTAAAAAAGTATTATATTTTAATATAAGTTCCTTTAAAGTTTTTTCTGTTTTAGCGGATATCACAAAAATATTAGGTTTAAAATGAACCTCTGGTTTTTCCAAATTATTTTCAAGAGGAGCTTCTTCTAAAACAATATGACAATTTGTCCCACTGAATCCAAATGAGCTTACTCCTGCCCTGAGAGGACCACTCCTGCTGTTCCACTTTTTTAATCTATCATTCACATAAACAGGACTGTCTTCAAAATTTATTCTTTTATTTGGGGTAAAAAAATTTATACTTGGTGGAATATATCTGTGCTTCACAGCCAATACAACTTTTATAAAACTTGCAATCCCTGCACAGTCATATAGATGGCCTATGTTAGATTTTACAGAACCTACTCCACAGAATTGCTTTTTATGGGTGTATCTTTCAAATGCCTTTTTTATTCCATCTATTTCAATAGGGTCTCCAAGCTTTGTTCCAGTTCCGTGGGCTTCAATATAAGAAATAGTCTCAGGATGTACCCCTGCATTCTTCCATGCTTTTATTATTACACTGGACTGGGCTTTTACATTTGGTGCAGTAATTCCAATTGAACTGCCATCCTGATTAACTGCGCTTCCTTTAATAACTGCATATATATTATCTCCATCTTTCAAAGCTTTATTTAATGGTTTTAAAAGTACCGCGGCTACCCCCTCTCCTATACCCGTACCATCTGAACTTTCATCAAAGGCTCTAGTTTTCCCATCTGAAGATTCTATCCCTATTTTTTCACTACTTTCAAGAGGTACAATATAAACTTTTACTCCTCCTGAAAGAGCTAATTCACATTCTCCATTTTGTATAGCTCTGCAGGCCATATGAATAGCTACTAAGGAAGATGAGCAGGCAGTATCAATCAGCATGCTGGGTCCTTTTAAATCAAGTATGTACGAAATTCTGCTGGGTATAATTGAGGAAAGATTTCCCATTACAGAAATGGCACTATTTGATTCATCAATTCTAGAAATCATATCTCCGTACTTATCTCCCTGAAAATCTCCTATATATCCCACAAATACACCAGTATTACTTCCTACTAACCCACTGCCTCCATATCCTGCATCTTCTATGGTCTTCCATGCAGTCTGAAGAAATAACCTTTGACTGGGATTCATTAAACTCGCTTCCTTAGGTGTTAAACGAAAAAACCTATAGTCAAATTTATCAATTTCATCTAAATATCCTGCTTGTAAATATTTTATTTTATCTTTTGACATTCCAATATAATTGAGATATTTGTCAATGTCTTCTTTTCTTTTTTCAGGAAAATTACTTATACAATCTTTTCCATCAACTAGATTACTCCAAAATTTATTCAAATCCTCATCTTTAGGAAATGTTGCTGCCATACCTATTATGGCAATATCTTTAGTTGAAGTAATTCCTTTAAATTCACTGCTATATGATTCTATTGCATTGAAACTTTTCATAGATAATGAATTGTGTTCCATTTATAATAAAACCTCCAATTTTAACTACTATTTTTATGATTTTATTACATAAGAAGATATTTGTTTCATATTTATTTCATTAAAAATTTCATTCAGTCTTTCTTTTCTCTCTTCCACAGGCACTTTTTTTGTATCAAACACCATTTTCAACATATCTAAAGCTTCCTCTACTTTCTCCAAATTAGATTTACATGCTGATTTTTCAATATCTTCTCTCATCTTTTTAATTTGTCTGTAGGGTATAATTACTCCCTTATAATATTCAGTGCTGTTCCAATTATTATTTTCAGTACAGATGGCAGCAGCCAGACACCTGTCAATTAACTTCAGTGCAGTACTTTTTTCTTCATTATAAATATTCAATAAAAAATTTTTTCTTAAAGTTTCAAAGTTTTCTATGGATTCAAATGAATGTACGGTTATATCACTTGTTATCTGTCTGGTTAAATTTTTCAAAATAGTTCCAGGACCCATATCCACACAAATATGAATGGATTGATCCTTTATATAATTTATTGATTGCTGCCACATTACAGGATTAGTCATTTGTGCTGTTAAATTATATATAATATCCATATCCTCCGTCTTCATATAAGGCTTTCCAGTTACATTTGATATTACAGGCCATTTAAAATTATTGTATTTATACCCTTTTAATGCCTCTTTTAATTTATAGGCAGCACCATACATGATAGGACTATGAGAAGGAACACTAACTTTTATAGGTATTACTTTTCCCCTTAAATTTTCTATTTCAACTTTAAAAATTTCAAACACATTATCCTGCAGGGATACCGCTACCTGCTTGGGAGAATTATAGCATGCAATACATATTAAACTATTTTTTCTTTCACTTATTGACTTACATATCTTTCTAATATGCTCTACTTCCATCCCATGTACTACGGCCATCATTCCCCCACTTATTGCAGCTGCTTCCTGCATCAGCTTTCCCCTCAAGCTCACTATTTCAAGTGCATCAGAAAACTTCAGCACTCCACTGCAAGTTAATGCGGAATATTCCCCCAAACTGTGTCCTGCACAAAACTCAGGATTGATACCTATTTCTTTCATATATACTTGAAAAGCTGCATAACTTACAGTTAATATTGCCGGTTGAGTAATTTCAGTTTTACTTAATTCTTCAATATTTCCCTGAAAACACATTTTAGCCACATTATATCCTAAAGTATATTCAGCTTCTTGAAAAATTTGCTTTACCAAAGGGTATCTATCATACATGGCCTTTCCCATGCCTACATATTGTGAACCCTGTCCTGGAAATAAAAATGCTAATTTACTCATTTTACACCTCTCATATATTGCTTAAAATACTATTTGCATAATCATTCATCAGTTTACTTATTCCATATGCACTTAATTTTAAATTATTGTACTCACAAAAAAATTCCACCTCATCGTCTTTCATGGTTATTTCCATAAGAATGTCATAAATATTAATTAGATCTATATTGCAGCTCATAAACTCCCTATTGTACAGCAATATGGCATATGATGATTTATCTCTTTCAAGTCTCACCTGGTCCACATCATTTATAGAATACCAAAAGCCTCCTTCTGATATTTTGTCTGGAGATAAGTGGGAAAATTGTTTCATTTTTGAGATATTGTAACTGCCCGAATAAACCATATCTTCTTTATGAGTCATAAGTTGAATTGAAACTAAAGGTTCTTTTGAAACCTTAGAAAGCATAAAAATATACAATGATGTTATAAAATCCTCCACACTAATATTTTTATTACGGCATAAATCCTGTACACTTTTATACTGCTCCTGGTATAACTTAAATTGAAACATCACTGGTGAAGATATAATATCCCTATTTTTATTAATAAACTCCTCTGGAATTTTAAGTGTAGGTAAAGTTATAGCTTGTCCTTTTTGCAGGAAGGCTGCGAGCTTTGCAATAGTTGGATATGCAAATAAGTCCGTAACTGAGATCTTTCCAGGGTATATACTCTCTAATCTATGAGTTATTTGATTCAATATAATTGAGCTGGCTCCTATATCAAAAAAATTATCATTTATGCCTATGGAGCTTACCGGTAAAAATTCCCTGCAAATACTTACTAAAGTTTTTTCTATTTCTGTAGTAGGATTTTCATATACTTTGTGTTTACATAGTTTCTCCTTAAGATATTCCATTTCTTTTAAAACATCATTATATTTTCCTTGAAAATACATATCACCCAACTTGTATCTTTGAATTTTTCCACTGGTAGTTTTGGGAATATGCTTTACCGGTATGATAAAATCCAAATTTACTCCCCGATTATAACTTATATACCTTTTAAGTTCTAAAGCTAATGGCATAAATTCTTCAATTTTCTTTTTAAACATTATAAATGCCAGTATAACATCTCTTTGAAACTTATTATCAAAGACACCACACAAGGCAATTTTACCAAGTTCAATTCCCTCTACTCCTTCAGATGCCTTTTCTATATCATGCGGATAATAATTCTGTCCATTAACAAAAATAATATCTTTAGCTCTGCCAGTGACAATTAGACGGTTGTTCTCCATGAACCCCAAATCACCTGTATCCAGCCAGCCATCTTTCAAAATAAGTCTAGAGGTGGCTTCTTCATTGTTATAATACCTTTCTGTTACATTATCACCCTTTATTTGAATATTACCCAAAGTTTTATCAGGTAGAATTTCATTATTATCATTACAAATTCTTACACTGCAATCTGTTACCGGACTTCCCAAATCTGCAAGTCTTATACTGCCATTGCCCTCGCCTTCAATTACCTTATCTCCAACAGATAAACTGCTTCTTAAAACATGTATACTTGCCATTTCTTCATTAACAGAAGGAAATGTTACTGCAAGGCTTGCCTCTGCCAGACCATATACATTAAATATTGATTTTTTATTTAACTTATAACATTCCATTTTATTTAAAAATTCTTCACAAAGCTCTATAGAAATAGGCTCCGCTCCATTAAATATTAGACGAACGCAGGATAAGTCCCATTCTTCAGCAGATTCAGGTTTAAAGTAAGATAAGAAATACTTGTATCCAAAATTAGGAGATGAGGTTAATGAAATTCTATACTGGTTGACTTTATGCATCCAAAGATTGGGTCTTCTGATGAATAAAGTTGTAGGTATTATATATTGGTTTATTTTTAACATTGTAGTGGTCAGATGAAATCCTATCAATCCCATATCATGAGTTAGGGGCATCCAGCTCAATGCCCTGTCCCCAGCTGTAAGTTTTGCACAGTTTATTATGGCATTAATATTGGTCAATAAATTTTTATGAGTTAGCACTACCCCTTTTGGATCCCCTGTAGATCCTGATGAAAATTGAATAAAAGCTATATCATCCAAAGAGGATTGCATTAATTGGCCGCTGCGTTCATTTTCTTTCATTTCCTCTAAAAAAATAGTATTGTGTTTAATTGCTTCATACTCTTCAGTGCTGTGATTTTTGAAAACATACTTTTCTATTGATAAAAAAATTTTTTTATCTGTAATAAGAAAGGGATTATTTAATATTTTCCATACCTTTAATAATTTAAGTCTATATTCATCTTTATTTGCAACAGTAATAGGTACTGGAATAATTTTCCCCAATATGCATGCCCAAAATACAGATATGAATTTTTCGTTATCTTCAATCTGAAAAACCAATTCAAACCCAGGTTTAATTCCACCCAATTGAAGTACTCTAAGAATTTTACAAGCCTCTAAAAACAGTTCATTATAACTCAGATATTTCTCCTTGTCTTTTCCAGATATAAAAGTAATTCCATTAGGACTTTTTTTTGCCGACTCAATTACTTCCAGCAAACTATTGTATACCATATTAAATCTCCTTTAACTAATAATTACATCAAGGCCTCCTATAGCCCGACCCTTAAATAAGTTTTTCTAATCTCTATTCATTAAAGCTTCACTTAAAGATATTTTATTTATATATTTTTTTAGTAAAGTAATACTCGTAAAGTATGAACCTAATATAACTACAGCTATAAAACAATAGTCCTTAATTGTTAACCCTATTTGAAGATAAGACTGCATATTTGCTATTAGACTGGGATAAATAGCCTTTAAAGCAATATAACTTAAGGGAACAGCTACTATTGAAGTAAATATAACTGTGTAAAGGGAAGTACTTAAATACAATTTATCAATTTCTTTTTTATTGAATCCAAAAATTTTAACCAGAGATATACTTAAAGTACTTTTATCAATCATGAGTTTTAACAGCAAATATAAACTTATAACAAAAAGCATGGTTGAAATTACTATAATTATTACAATCATAGGTAACATTATTGAAGTCATGCTTTTAGCTGATTTTATAACATTTTTATTCGTTGTAAATGAGTATATATAATCTTCATTAATATTAAGTTTATCCTTGGATATATAACCATTAAAATAATATTTGGATTCATTTATTAAAGAATTTAATTGTTTTTGATTCATAAATACATATAGACCAGAAGAATATTTAACAGTTCCCTTGACTTTCAGATTATATATTTTTGTCTCTGTAGTATCCTTTAAATTTATGAAATCTCCCACTTGCAGTCCAAATTTTTTCCCTATGCTTTCAGATATGTATAGCCCCGGATCATCATCTTTTATTTTAAAATCATAAAAATTGGTATCTTCCTTTATTCCCTGAAGCACAATATCCATATCCTGTGATAAAATTTTATAATATATTGACAAATTCTTAAATGTAGTTTTTTCAGTCCTTTTATTTTCTGTGATTTCAATAGGAAGTTTTAGTATATATGTGTATTCAAACTTTGATTCATTCTCAATGTTCTTTACATATGTAGAAATACCAGTATTAATTCCAATGCCAAATACAAGTAGAAAAGTAGCTATAGACATTCCACAAAATAAAATTATATTACCTTTTATTTCTCTTAAGAATTCTCTTAATCTAAATTTTGTTATGAACTTGAATTTTTTAATTTTAATAGTATTTAGTTTGTTTTGTTTCTTTTCCCTCCTTAGCAGTTGAAGGGGTGAACTTTTCAATCTTTCCGATAAAGTTTTGTAATTAACTATAATTACTATTATAACTGGAACTACTATACCTGTAAAAAATAAATAGGGGGGATACACTCTTCTTATAACAGGAAGACTATAGTATGTTGTTATAGTTTGGGAAAAAGAGGCTTCTATTATAAACCCTATACATGTACCTGCAATAGCCCCTAATGAAACTATAATTATGGGAAGAATCATAAAATGTCTTAAAAGCTCTTTTTTTATATATCCCAATGCATAAAGAGCTCCAATTGTAGGACTTTCCTTGTCAATATTGTTGATTATGGACATAGATATCATAAAGGCTATCATTATAAATAATATAAATCCAAACATTACTGCAATATTTTTATTTCTTTGGCTGTCATGCATATATCCATTTATTCTAGGATTATCAGTTGAATTTATAAAAGATATTAACTTTCCGTCCCTTTGCAAAATATTTTTTACCTTGTGATATGATATTCCATTTAATTTAAATGTATAGGAATATTTTTTATCTTTTAATTCAATAAAATCTTTACTAGTTAAAAAACCAATACCAAAATTTTTAGAATTAGCCACCACATCCCCTAATTTTTCAATGACAAGAGTATAATCTGGGGCTGCCGCATAGCCCTCTATAATATATTTTTTATTACCTATCTCCAAGCTGCTTCCCAATGTATAGTTATTTTCTTCTCCAAAGTGGGTATCTATAATCACCCTGCCATTTTGTCTTGAATTTTCACCTTCCACCATAGATACTTTATTTATGTTTTTTCTTTCTTTAAATAATCTTATCTTCTGATTGTCATTTATTTTATAGTCAACATAAAAATTTTCATCTACAGTCACGCCTAATTTTCTGATTTTTTCTAAGATTCCATTGTTCAGTTGTGACTTTACCTCAAAGTTACCATCTTCAATATTATTTTTTGAAGCAGCTTCCCTGCCGCTTTCTATAATACAATCCGATGAGTTTGCAAAACCTACAATTGCCATGGAACTTATTAAGACCAGCAGCATCATTCCTATATACTTGACTATATTATCTTTAAATTCCCTTAATATTCTTTTGTTTAGTATCATAAACCTAGCTATCCTTATTAAAAAAATTTGATTTACCAGTTGATATCCTTTGCAGGAATTGCCTTTTCATTTTCATAAAATTCCTCAATGGCTCCATCCCTCACTTTGACAACTTTATTAGACATGTATTTTATAGCATCATTATGTGTCACTATAATCATTGTAGTGCCATACTTCTTATTTACATGTTCTATTAATTCAAGAATTTCTTTGGATGTTTTATAATCCAAAGCCCCTGTTGGTTCATCACAAAGCAGCAGCTTTGGATTTTTAATTAGTGCCCTAGCTATAGCTGTTCTCTGTTGTTGTCCTCCTGATAACTGCCTTGGAAATTTATCTCTATGCTTCCAGAGTCCTAATGTTTTTATTAATTCTTCTTTATCTAAGGGTTCCTTTGTAAGATATTCACACACTTCAATATTTTCTAGTACAGTAAGATTTGGTACCAGATTATAAAATTGAAATACAAATCCCAATTTACTTCTTCTATAAGAACATAAACTATCAGACTCCAAAGTTGAAATTTTTATTCCATCTACCACTACTTCTCCTGAATCTATGGTTTCCAATCCTCCAATTACATTGAGAAGTGTGGATTTGCCTGAGCCAGATGGCCCCAACACAGTACATATTTTCCCCTGTTCTAGCTGGAAGCTTGTACCTCTTAAAACCTGTATCTTATTTTCTCCATATCCATAAGCCTTCATGGCATCTTTAATCGTTAAAAACATCTATTTTACTCCATCACCTTACTTTCACTTGATTTTAATAGTTTCTCCTACCTCATAATCCAAAGGATTATTCAACACAATAATCCCATCTTTTATGTAATTTCCCGTGACCTCTACATAGGAATCCGATTCCGTACCCTTTGTCACCGATACCTGTTTAACTAAATATCCCTTGTTTTGTTTTTCTGCTATGTAAATACAATTATTATCATTTTTATCTTTAAAAACACTTTCATAGGGAACTTTATATACATTATTTTTTTCTTCTAAAATAATATCCGCTGTTGCCTTCATGCCTATCTTAAGTTTATGATTTAAATCTTTTATTTTTATTTTTACTTCAAATTTTGCCTCTTCATCATTAGAATCATCCTTAAGCTTAAGCATGTCATTATCTTCTTTTTTAGCCATGTCTTCTATTTTTATAATCTCCCCTTGAATAATTTTATCCCCGGTTGAATCTGTTTTCACTTCCACTTTTTGTCCACTTTTAACTTTATCAATATCAGCTTCCTTAACTTCCATAATTGCAACTATATTATCTGTGCTTTGAATTTGAAGTAAACTTCCAGAAGCAGGATTCCCTTCAACTCCATTAACACTGCTGACTATTCCATCAGCGGGAGCCGAAACTGTACAGTCCGACAACTGTTGTTTTTTTCTCTCAAGTGCTATTTGCTGCGACTTATCTTCATAAAGGGATTTAGCCTGTTCATAATTGCTTTTAGCAGTATTCAAATCCAAAATCACCTTATCCTTTATATTGTTCAAAGCTGCCAAAGATTCACTATAGGTATCCTGGGCATTTTTAAAGGAGATTTTACTTTTATTTAAATCCTGCTCTGATATTGCACCACACTGAAATAAAACTTTGTTATTTTCATAAGTATTTTTCTTATCATCAAGATCCAGCTTTGCTGCATTTACTGCCCCTTCTGCAGATGCAATCTGTGAATTTGCACCTTCCCTACTTAATTTTTCTGCATTGTCATAGGCTTTTTTTGCATTATCCAGTTTACTTTTATTAGCTGCCTGTGTAGTTTTTAACAAAGCTTCCATTTGCTCAATTTCTTTTTGCAAGTCTTTGGTATCCAGTAAAGCTAATACATCCCCCTGTTTTACTTCATCCCCTGTCTCTACCTTAATTTCCTTAATTATATTGGATGAAGTTGTATAGACCTCAGTGGTATTGTCACTTTCAATTTGCCCTTTAACATTTATTTTATTTATACTGGTTCCTTTTTTAAGTACCGTATACGCATCACTCTGTAGACCTGACTTTAAAATACTTGCCATTACTACAGTAGTAGATAAAATTAAAATAATTATTATAAATATAAAAAATTTTAGTTTCTTATGTACATTGAAATTAACACTAATCACCTCTTTAAAATAATAATTATTGATAATGAATTTCAATATCAATAATTATTATATCACTGGTAATATTAACAGTAAAGATAAATAATTCAACATATTTTTACTTTATCTTCTTTTTTAGTTTTAAAATACTCATAGAATATACTTTTTACATATAATAAAACCCATATATACAAAATAAGTTCAGATAGAGAAAAGCTTCTTTACGAGCAAACTCCACCTGAACTGCTGAGTGATTTAATACATTTTATAACAATCTATTTAAGTCTTAATTTACAGATCTAATTTATTTTCTATAAGATATGCTATAGCATAGAACATAGCCACTATTATTATTATGGATAAAACTATAAGTGATATATTTAAATCAATTCCCGAAGGTAATACGTCTATAAATATATTATTTACATTTTTCACTTTCAAATTAAATGTTTGTGGAAATATATTTAAAAATATATCTTCCAATTTAACTTGTACTAAAGACAATAATATAAATATACCAAAAGCACCTAATTTACCGAACTTCCTATTTTTTATAGCCACTCTTCCAAGTGTTATGGATAGATATATAGTAAGTAAGAATGTAATATATACTACTAGAACAGACAATATGGCTAACACCCAAAATTGAGGGGTAAAGGCATTAATAAATTGTCTGAGGGCTGTAATATCCAATGCCATAAAATTCTGGGTAAGTTTTAAAATCTGCAGCAGGATAACTGTAAAAATTCCAACAATAATAGACACTATAAGGCATTGGATAATAGCTGTTACAACTTTATTCATCAATATATTCTTTCCACTTTTAGGTGTTGTAAACACAAGATAGGATGTATCCTCATATAAGTCTCTGCTAAATATAGTTACATTCCATATTAAAACCACCACTGATGCAACGCCCCCTATAAGTAAGCTTAAAAAGAATATAGCATCGGAACTCCATACATTTATTCTAGTAAGCAGTGCCAAATTTAAAATTATTATGGTGGAAACCATTATTATAAAATCTTTAAAACATCCCTTAAGATCATATTTTGCTAATTTAAACATTACTAAACACCTCTCTGTATATCTCATCTATGGACATTTTTCTTTCAGCTCTAAGCTCTTCTGCATTACCTGACAGTATTATTTTCCCCTCAGATATAAAGGCTACATCATCAAACAATCTTTCAATATCACTTACAAGGTGAGTAGTTATAACTATGGAACTATTTTCCGTATAATTTTCAAGTATTGCATCCAATATTTTTTCTCTGGTTACAGGATCCACTCCTCCTAATGGTTCATCTAATACATAGAGTTTAGCTTTTCTAGAAAGCACCAGTGTAAGATAAAATTTTTCACACATACCTCTAGATAAAGTCTTAACTTTACTATCCTCTTCCAGGTTCATGAATTTTAAAAGTTCTAGAGCCCTATTTTTATCAAAATCATCATACATATCCTTAAAAAAATCTATGGCATCATTTATTCTCATCCATTTGAAAATATAATCCTTATCCGGTAAATATGAAACCTCGGATTTTGTCTTTACTCCAGGTTTATTTCCATCTATAAGTATTTCCCCGGAACTCTGCTTTAATATGCCTGCTGCAATTTTTAAAAAAGTAGTTTTTCCACTTCCATTTGGTCCCAAGAGTCCTGTTATTTTACCTTCTTCAACTTCCAGATTAAGTCCATTTAAGGCTGACTTTCTAAAATAAGATTTCTTTAAATCCTTACATTTTAAAAGTGGTTCCATTTTTACACCTCCTGCACTTTTTCTTCTACAATTTTAATTATTTCATCAGAAGAAAACCCTAGTTCCTTCATTCCTTTTATAAAATTATATATAATATCTCTTGCCATTTCCCCTTTTAACTTTTCTATCATAGATACATCCTCCCTTAAAAAAGTACCCATTCCTCTTTGTTTATATGCAATATTCTCTCTCTCTAATTCCAAATAAGTTCTCTGAATGGTATTTGGATTAACCTTTAAAGAAGCAGATAATTCCCTTACAGAAGGAATTTTATCCCCAGGTTTTAATTTCCCATTTATTATTTTTCTCTTTATAATGTTCATTATTTGAATATATATTGGTGTATTAGGTTCAAATTCATCATTCATTTTATCACCTCCGCATATAATAGTGTTCTATTATAATAATACACTAATTCTATCATTTAGTCAATATTTTTAAATACCAAAAGTTTAAGTAAGAAATGAATTAACCTGTATGGTAACAAAAATAAATGGCCACTGGTTACAATGGCCGTAATATATTCATGTATTCTTTGTTACGAAGATACCATTTTTAAATATTTTCTCAACTGAAAAAGAAAAAAAGTAAATGATTATAAATATAAAGGGGAAGGCATAACGACCTTGACCTTCCGTAATAAAATATACAGAAGTGAACATATAAAAGCAAATCAAGCTATAAAGATCGTAAGAATTAATATTTTCTTTTTTTAATAAGTTAACAATTACTTTTTTGCTGTATATAATTATATATATAATTGCTATTGTAAATAATATTGCTTTTGTCAAAAATGCATAGACAATTAATAATATTTCAATATATCTATTCAAATTTGCTCCATTTAAACTAAAAAGTACATCGTCAGCAATAAAATATGTATTAAATAATCTTTTAAATCCAAGTTCTACAAATTGTAATGGATGATTGATTATCCAGTTTTTAGCTGATGTAGTTAAAATTTTATTTTTTTGCGTCATATTAGCTTCAATATATTCTTTTTTTAACACAACTGAATTTTCTACTTTTTCAGCAGACATCCATCTACCATATTTATTTTGTGAATTATTATTTATGTAAAGTACAATGCCTCCATTATTTGAAATAAAAGTAAGCTGACCTATAAATTTCGTATTTCTATATATCCATGGTGAAATACAAATAATACTGATTAGTAATATTATAGTGGTATGTTTTAATACGTGTACAATACTATACTTTAGAAACAACTCTACTATAAAAATAACTAAAAAGAAAATAATAAAAAAAGGCTTTATCATAGCGTTAATAGCTACAAGTATTCCAATTAAAACATATTTTAATTTAGTATTACTATAATATATCAATGTTATTGTAAGCAATATGGTAGTAAATAATATTTCAGTTGCTATTATACTAGTATAAAAAATATTATTAGGGAAGAAAACAAATACCGTATAAATAACTTTTCGTCTAATTTCGCTTAAATTTATTTTATTCAATATTTTGTAAATTAATATATAATTTATAAGTGTTAAAGTTACATTGAAAATTTTAGCTACTGTTAAATTAATTCCAAAAATTGAATATATAAATCCTAGAATAATTGAATATCCAACACTTGTATATGTATCTCCCCATTCACCACCCTCAGCGATTTGTTGTGCAAGTTTATTGTAGTAATGAAAATCAGAAAATGGTTGTGTATTAACTGTTATGATCCAAATAATGCAAATTAACAATCCCAATATTGCTATTGTATTATAATAATTTTTTCTAAGACCATTCATTGGTATCACTCCTGTAATTTTATAATTATTCAGGTTCTATAAGTTCTAGATATGGTTAAGCCTTCTTTGGCACCTGTTCTTCCAACTGTTTGATTTAGAGCTGCCGATATAAGTTCAGTTCTCATATGGTTGTCCATGGCCCAACCTACAAGCCTGCGGCCATATAAATTCATTACACCAGCTAATATTGTTCATTCATCCATATCATTCCTTTCACTTTTAGTATAGCACGAGTTTACCGTGTCTATCAAAGTGGGTAAGAGACAACATTTACCAGAGATAGACTTGAATATGTTGAAAATCAGATGGCTGCGAATGAATAATTCACCCGAAACTTTTTAAAGTTCCGGGTTTTTAAATAATTTGAAAAGCACTCTATAGTAACACATCCATTCTATAATTTAGTCAATATTTTTATAGACTAAAGAATGACTATGGTTTAAACCATAATCATTTAAAATGCGTAATTAAATTTATTTAGCATATACAAACTTATATAAATAGAATACTATCGTTTACCATATATGAAATAGCTCCTTTTTTATGTCCCGGAAATACAATAGCTTTTATTTTTATATTTCCTATATTTAATACATCTCCATCCTGTACTTTTAAATATTTTGTTTTGTTCTTCTTCTTTTTATTGAATTCCATATGTTTTAATTTTTCATCAAATACTTTTGAGGGTATGTAAATATTTGAATTTTTAAATAATTTAATACCTCCCATGTTATAGAAATGGGGATAAGTTATAAATACATTAGAAATAGATTCAGGTTTAATGTTTATTTTACCTAATTCCCTATTTACAACACAGGGAATAAAACCCGAATTAAAACATACAGCAGCTCCATAATTGGAATAAATAAAAAAGTTAGAAACAAGTGTTCTCACTACATATATATTACCTGATATCTTACGAGTCTTACCTAATTTAAATACCATATGTTTTCTCCCCTATTTATATCCTTCGTTATTCATGGTAAAATATTTTTTCTAATTGTATCATATCCCATTTCTATTAATTTATACACCCTTACTATCAATTTACAGTTCACAATTATAGCTTGATTTTAGTTATTTAATAATTCACGTGTATCAGCCAAAATTTTATATTTTTATCACTCCATCCAAGATCCCAAGGTACTTTATTTCTGTCTGTATTATGACAGCTTACCAGAGAATATCCTCTGCAGTCTGCACCTGTCACCATTGATATATGAGTAATATCTCCTTTTTTTTCATATGCTACAAAATCTCCTGGAAGAAGCTTGTAAGAAGCCTTGTAAACTTTCTCATAGCTGCCATGGGCAATAACTGAAGCTCTTCCACTGTATATCATATAATCTTTAAATCCATCTGCATTCAGCCAGGCGCTAGTAGCTCCTGAATTATCATAATTCCAGGAATGATTTTTTCTGAATTTCCCTCCTTCATGTAATATTTGGGATGCAAAATTAGCACAATCTCCCCCCTGAGAATTATAATTTCTATATTTTTTATTATATACATAACCATGTTTTTTTTCTGTAGCTATGCCGCAGTATTTATCTGCATATTCCACTGCAGATTTTCTTCTATCTCCTATATTTGAAAGCTCTCTTTCATTTTGAGACAGTATATATTGTTTTATGGAATCAACTTTTAAGTTATCTAAATTAAGAGAATCTGCAAAAGGATCTTTATACCACTCCTTAGTTATTATCCATCTATTGTCCTTTTTGGCCACATTTAATACATGGGAGGTTCCTATTCTACATCTATTTATAATTTCAGGACAATTTTCATATACATATTTATATTCTGTTGAACATATCAAATTTACAGAAAACTTGTCATCTTTTCTCCTAATTCTTTTTATTACTATGTCAGGAGTAATATCTGTAAACCTCACCCCCTGCTTTTCTTCCCAATTTTCAAGATATTTTTTCTTGGTCTCTTCATGTTCATAAGCCCAGGTGCCATATTTTGTGTTTTTGTCATAGCTAACTTCTATTAATTTTAAATCTCCATTTAATATGGCCTTATTTCTATTTCGAAATATTTCCTGTATGGAATTTGATATTTCTTCTTTAATGAGAGTTTCCTCTTCCTGTGCTTTTATATAAGGCGATATGCAAAATATAAATAGAATTATTACAATAAACTGTATAAAATGTTTCTTTAGAAAAAATTTCATAGTTGTACTCCTCATATAATTATAATTTAACAGTTATCAGAGTTCATATAATTTTACAATTATTATTCCCATTAAAAATAATAATCACTCTGTAAATTTCAGGTGTTAAATATGTTAATTTATAGCTTTTCATCTATTTTTTTTATACAGTTTTTCACCATTTCGTCTTCACAGGGTACATTTCCATACCAGAGCTTATCATTTTTATTCTCGTGTTTAAAATATTTAGTTTTTAAGATTATTTCCGGTCTATACTCAAAATGCAAAATATCAAAGTGGCTCCACTTTCCTCCCCAGACAAAATTATTTTTTTCAAATATTTCTACGATTTCTTTAGGATATTCTTTTAGTCTGTTATCTCCCTCTTCCTTAGATACCCACTTCCAATAATCTCTTCTATCTCTGGCAAGATCTATAGCTATTCCAAAAGCATGAGGACTTAATAAACTAGTTCCAGAAATACACCTATAATTAAATGTGCCACTGCCTGGAAATAAGCATCTTGAAATATCTGCTCTTTTTTGTGACAGCGGAATAAGTTCTTTCATAACATTGTCCAGGGATTCTGAAGCATCATTGTTTCCATTAAATTGAAAACTACCATATCCCAGGTTAACTCTTTTCAAATTAGCTTCCACAGAACTTTTACTGAATCCATATGCTTCCTTCAATAGTGAATAAACTCTAAATCTCCCCGGATCCATATCCTTATCCATAACTTTATTTATGAAATCCTCTGGATAGGGCTGTTCCATCATATCCTGTAGATCTGTGTTATTCAACTTTTCTTCAAAACTCTTTTTCTTCTTATCATCATATAAAACTTTTTTGCCGGATTTAGTAATTAAATATACATTTTCATTACTGTCTTTTTCTATATCAACTATATAATCCTTATATGCCATCATAAGACATAAAATATCCTGTTTCATTGTAATATCATAATTACTTGACAGAGCTTTTACAGGACTTGACCACAGACAGCTGAATATTATGATTAAAATCATTTTTTTCATAAAATATGTCCTCCAATCTTTGAAATATATAGATTTATATTGTACACTCTATATTAAGCTTATACATTGGAGTTATTACCGAATTTAGCTTATATAAATATTGTAGCCAGTGGTATAGAAATTTTAACATTTTACATGCAAATTTCTATACCACTGGCTACCTATCTAATATAAGGTAAAATAAGTTTCACCATGCTTTCAATTAAATTTAACTCTTTAGGAGAGCATGTCTCCAGTAACTTATGTAATACACTGCTCTTTTTCTTATCAACTGCTGAATTATATTCTTTAAATTCCTCTTTTATAATATTTTCATTATTTTTACATTTATCCTTTCCATATATCAAATAATCTGTTGTTACACAAAGAGAATTTGCTATTTTAACTAGTGCCGTAAGGCTCATTTGTC
The DNA here is from genome assembly GCF_001902295.1 of Clostridium kluyveri. Lineage (NCBI taxonomy): Bacteria > Bacillati > Bacillota > Clostridia > Eubacteriales > Clostridiaceae > Clostridium > Clostridium kluyveri. Next base: position 2,771,553 of record NZ_CP018335.1, read on the forward strand.
GTTCCCCTCTCTCCAGTTGTCCAATATAAAGTGCGGAAAGATCCACAATTTCAGCAAATCTTTCTCTTGTCAAATCTAATTTTTCTCTATTTTCACGAATTCTAATCCCCATTTCCTGTTTATTGATTATATTTATCTTCTTCATTTGTCTTCACTCCTGTCTAAACCTCTTAAGATAACTTTATACATAACCATTAATTAGATAAATAAGCTTACTGTAAACAAATATTATTTGCATTTAGCATATTTATTGTGTAAAATTAATTATGTAATTAATCTGCAAACTTAAATTTTAGAATAAGATACAATTATATGTAAATTAGAGAGAAGCTATCTGCTATTTCAAATTTTAAACTATACATTTGGAGTGTTAAATTTGTCAAAAAAAGATATTTATAAACTAAGAAAAAAATTGAATTTATTAATTCGTGAAAGAGATAATTTAGATCGAGAAATTTTAGAAGTAAATAATAAACTGGACAAAATTATAGGAGAGCTTATGCATGAAAATATAAAAAGTACTCTGGATACAGAATAACTTCTCAAAAATCTAGTTTGTAGAATTAAAATGATAAAATCGTTGATGATTTACAATTTATCAACGATTTTATTATTTTTGTTTATCTGTAACTATATATTTATAATTTTTTTATTTAAACTTCCCTGTAGATATTCACTCATAGGTCTATATTCTATGGTTCCTCCCTTTTTATCTACCAATATGGCATCTGCATAGACGTCGGCCGTATCTATGCAGGTAAATACCACTTTGTCATGAGCCAGGGCCGTATGCCTTAATTTAAACCCTTCTCTTGTACCATCATATCCCTGAGTAGGTATATTTATAACTATATCTATCTTATCTTCTTTTATATAGGATATGGCATCTTCTATAGAAAGCTTACTGCACTTTATGCCTTTGGCATTTAAAAATTCAAAGGTTCCAGAAGAAGCAAGTATATTGAAATTCAAAGAATTATATTTTTTAATTACCTCTAGAGAACTGCACTTATCTCTATCATTTACACATACATATAAATTACCTTTTTCAAGGATTTCAGCTCCAGCTGCCTTAAAAGCCTTGTACATTGCCTTATCCTTATCAAAATCAACTCCTAAGACCTCTCCTGTGGATTTCATTTCCGGTCCCAAAGCTACATCTACTCCAGGTAGTTTTTTACTGGAAAATACAGGCATTTTTACAGCAAAAATATTACTGTATTTATACATGTCCTGTTTATAATTAAATTCTTTTATTTTTTTACCCAGCATAACTTCAACAGCTATTTCCACCATAGGAACATCTGTAACTTTACTCAAAATAGGTACAGTCCTTGATGCTCTTGGATTTACCTCTATTACATATATCTTATCTCCATCAAAAGCGTATTGAACATTTAAAAGACCTTTAACATTTAATTCTCTGGCTATACTTACCGTATACTCTTCTATTCTCTGACACACCTTTTCAGGTAAATCGGAAGCAGGATATATAGCTATGCTATCCCCTGAATGTACTCCTGTTCTCTCCACATGTTCCATTATCCCTGGGATTATTAAATCCTGTCCATCTGATATGGCATCCACTTCTATTTCCCTTCCAAGTATATATTTATCTACAAGTACAGGATGCTCTTTAGATAAATTTACAGCCTCTTTTAAATATCTTTCTAATTCTTCAGGATTATAAACTACCTTCATAGCCCTTCCGCCTATTACATAAGATGGCCTTACAATAACTGGATACCCTATTTCAGAAACCAGTTTATAAGCTTCTTTCAAACTGGTTACGGACCCTCCTATAGGAGAATTTATATTGAGTTTTTTAAGGAGTATCCTGAATTTTTCCCTGTCCTCTGCCAGATCTATGGACTCAAAAGAAGTTCCAAGTAAATTTACTCCCCTGTCATTTAGTTTTTTAGATAAATTTAAAGCAGTTTGTCCCCCAAATTGTACTATAACCCCATCTACTTTTTCTTCATTTATTACATTCATTACATCATCTATATAAAGGGGATCAAAATACAATTTATCTGAAATATCAAAATCCGTACTTACAGTTTCAGGATTGTTATTTATTATAATAGCTTCATATCCTGCCTTTTTTATAGCCCATACGCCATTAACACAGCAGTAGTCAAATTCTATGCCCTGTCCTATTCTAATGGGACCGGAGCCTATTACAAGTATTTTTTTATTATCTGAAATAACATTATCATTTTCAAGATCATAGCAGGAGTAATAATAGGAAGTCTTAGCTTCAAATTCACCGCTGCAGGTATCTACCATCTTATATACCACTCTTATGCCGTTTACTTCTCTAAGCTGCTTTAAATCTTCCAGCTTCATACCCATCAAATTACAGATGTATTCATCTGTGAATCCCATTAATTCTGCTTGATGAATGATATCTACATTTGGTACATTACTTACCAATTTATTTTCCATATCTATAATATTCTTTACTCCACATATAAACCATTTGTCTATTTTAGTTATTTCATAGAGTTCATCTACACTTATTCCTTTTCTAAGAGCTTCTGCCAGAGCAAAAAGTCTCTCATCATCTTCTTTTTTTAATTTATCTATTATTTCAGATAAATTCATGTCTTCAAATTTATCCAGTTTTAACCCTACTATCTTTCCTTCAAGACTTATTACTGCCTTTAAAAGAGCACTTTCAAAACTCCTGTCTATTGCCATAACTTCACCAGTAGCTTTCATCTGGGTTTTGAGAGTTCTATTGGCAGTCTTGAACTTATCAAAAGGCCACTTAGGCATTTTAACCACACAATAATCCAGTGCCGGCTCAAAAAGAGCACTGGAATTTCCTGTAACATAATTTTTTAGTTCATCTAAAGTATACCCTATAGCTATCTTAGCTGCTATCTTGGCTATAGGATATCCTGCAGCCTTTGAAGCCAGTGCACTGGATCTGCTTACCCTTGGATTCACTTCTATAACCATATATTCATTGCTGCTTGGGTTTAGTGCAAATTGAATATTGCACCCTCCTTCTATTTTCAACTTTCTTATTATCTTTATAGAAGATCTTCTAAGCATTTGATATTCCCTGTCTGTAAGCGTCTGTGACGGTGCAACTACAATACTGTCTCCTGTATGTATTCCTACAGGATCCATGTTTTCCATATTACAAACTACCATACAATTATCTTTTTTATCTCTCATTATCTCATATTCAAGTTCTTTCCATCCAGCCAGACTTTGCTCTAACAATATCTGATTTATAGGACTCTCCTCCAGCCCATTTTTACATATTTCCAGGTATTCCTCATAATTGTTTGCAATTCCTCCTCCAGTTCCTCCAAGAGTATACGCTGGTCTTATTATAATAGGTAAACTAACCTTGTCTAAAAAGGATTTGCACTGCTCTAAATCTGTAGCAATAGTACTTAAAGCTATAGGTTCTTCTATTTCTTCCATTAAATTTTTAAAACTTTCCCTGTCCTCGGCATTTTTTATTGATTCAGTTTTTATTCCAAGAAGCTCCACATTATACTTTTTTAATATACCAAGTTTGCCAAGTTCCATAGCCAGATTAAGAGCTGTCTGTCCCCCAAATCCCGCCAGAACCCCATCTGGTCTTTCTCTTTTTATTATTGCCTCTAGTGATTCAACAGTCAAAGGTTCTACATAGGTTTTATGTGCAATATTTTTATCTGTCATTATAGTAGCAGGATTACTATTTACAAGTACTGTTTCTACACCCTCTTTTTTTATGGCTTCACAAGCTTGTGTTCCTGAATAGTCAAATTCTGCTGCCTGGCCTATTATTATAGGACCTGAACCTATTATTAAAACCTTCTTCAAGTTTTCTCTTAACGGCATTATATCACTTCTCCTTGTTATTTATACTAAAGTCATCAAACTTAAAAATTTATCAAACAAATAGCTTGTATCAGTAGGTCCTGGAGAACCTTCAGGATGAAACTGAACTGAAAATATAGGTAAAGTTTTATGTCTAAATCCTTCTACTGTATTATCATTTAAATTAACATGAGTTATTTTTATATTGTTTTTATCTAAACTATCCCTTTTAACAGCATAGCCGTGGTTTTGAGATGTTATAAAGGATTTATCCGTATCACTGTCACACACACCGTGGTTGCCACCCCTATGCCCAAATTTCATCTTATAAGTGTCTCCTCCAAGTGCAAGAGACAAGAGCTGATGTCCAAGACATATGCCAAATATAGGAACAGTATTTATCATCTTTTTTATTACTCCCACCACATCATATACATCTTTAGGATCTCCCGGTCCATTACTTAAAAGTATACCTTTAGGATTCATGCTCATTATGCTTTCATAAGAAGTATTATATGGAAATATAGTTATATCACAATTTCTGCTCTTTAGATTTTCAATAATATTATTTTTTATGCCAAAATCTAACACTGCCACTTTAGGACCATTTCCCTTAATCTTTTTTATAAAAGGGGTACTTACCTGAGCCACCAACTTTTCATCATCATAAAAATTCAACATATTCTTTATTTCATTTATAGATTCATTCCTGCTGCATATGACACATTTCATAGTTCCGCTGGCTCTTATTTTTTTGGTTATACTTCTAGTATCTATACCACTGATGCCTACAATATTGTTTTCTTTTAGGAATCCTTCAAAACTGTTTTCACTTAAATAATGAGATGTATCATTATACATATTCTTTACTACTATACCTTTTACCTGTATTTTTTCCGATTGACTAGAATTATAATTTATGCCATAGTTGCCAATGTAGGGATAGCACATAGTTATTACCTGCCCTGCATAGGAAGGGTCTGTAAGTATTTCCTGATATCCTGTCATTGAAGTATTAAATACCAGTTCTCCCACAGTTATTCCCATCTGTCCTATGGCCTTTCCCATAAACACAGTGCCATCTTCTAAATATAATATGGAATTCATAATATTACCTCTTTTCAAATATTTCCTGAGCTCAAAGTTGCTACCATAACTGCTTTTATAGTATGTAATCTATTTTCCGCTTCTTCAAATACTATAGAAATTTCTTCATTTTCAAATACATCCTCTGTAACTTCCAATGCCTCATAGCCAAATTCTCTATATATTTCCTCTGAGACTTCAGTCTCCCTATTATGAAAAGCTGGAAGACAGTGCATAAACTTAACTTTTTTGTTTTGGCAGGCTTCAATTAACTTCATATTTACCTGATAAGGCATTAAAGTTTCTATTCTTTTTTTCCAGAGGGATTTTTCCTCGCCCATGGAAAGCCACACATCTGTATATATAATATCTGCCCCTTTTACACTTTCATATATATTTTCACTAATTAATATATATCCCCCATTTTCTTTGGCCATCTTTTCACACTCTTTTACCAGTTCACCTTCTGGAAAAAGTTCTTTGGGAGTTATTATTTTAAAATTCATTCCCATTTTCGCAGCACCTATCATAAGAGCTTTTGCCATATTATTTCTTCCATCACCAATGTAGACAAAATTTATATCTTTTAAAGGTTTATCTACATTTTCCTGTATAGTTAAAAAATCTGCTAGAACCTGAGTAGGGTGATCTTCATCTGATAGCCCATTCCAAAGGGGTATGCCCGAATACTTTGAAAATATCTCCATATCTTTTTGAGAAAATCCTCTGTACTCCACACCATGAAACATTCTTCCCATTACTCTGGCAGTATCCTTTATAGACTCTTTTTTACCCATGTGGCTTCCTGTAGAACCTATATAGGTTACATTTGCACCTTGGTCATAAGCGCCAACTTCAAAGGAACATCTAGTTCTTAAAGAATCCTTTTCAAATATTAATGCAATATTTTTTCCCTGTAGTCTTTTCTTTTCTTTTCCGCTGTATTTTTCTTCTTTTAATTTTTTAGAAAGTTTAAGCAGGTATTCTATTTCTTCTGGCATAAAGTCCTTTAAAGTTAAAAAACTTCTACCATATAAATTGTTCAAAATATCTCCTCCTAAGTTAATCTTTATAGGCATCAAATCCAAACCATTTTACAGAAAGCTTGGATAAAGTTCCATCCTTTTTCATATCTCCGATTATTTTATCCACTTCATTTTTAAGAGAATCATCTTCTTTTCTATAAGCTACACCCATAGGCTCTTTACTTAATATGCCCTCCAGCATTTTAAATTCGTCTTTTTTCTTCTGGATATAATATCCTCCTACCTGTTGATCTATTATGGTAGCATCTACTCTGCCTATTGACATATCTTGAAATGCTTCAGTTATCTTATCATATTTTTTTAATTCTTTAACCCCTTTTATACCATTTGCTACATTTTCTCCAGTAGTTCCAAGTTCACAGGCTATAACTTTTCCCTTTAAATCATCTACTCCCTTTATATCTTCTCTTCCATTCTTAACTGTAATAACCTGTCCGCCCACTACATAAGGTGTAGAAAAATCAGTAGTCTTTTTTCTCTCATCCGTTATACTTATGGAAGCAATGGCTGCGTCAAATTTTTTGGAATTAAGGGCTAGTATAATTCCATTGAAATCCATAACCAAAAACTCTGCTTTTACCCCCAGTCTCTTTGCAACCTCATTGGAAAAATCCACATCAAATCCCACCAGCTGACCATTTGAATCTCTAAATTCCATAGGAGGATATCCCTCTTCAGTTCCTATAACAATTTTTCCTGACTTTTTTATATTTTCCAGTAGGTTAGAACTTGTATCTTTTTTAGTGCTGCTTCCACAACCTGTGAATAATATTGCACCAAATATAACAGTTATTATAATTGCAGTTATTTTTTTCATTATCAGTCCCCCAAATTTAAATAAGTTCATTTCATTTTTCTTTAAAAAGTTTTTTATTCTGTGATTAAACTCACCTTAACCTTTTATAATTTAATTGCCTAATATACCTTATAATTATACATATATACTAATAATAATTCAATACAATTTTAAAACTTTTTATTTCTAAATAGTTTTTATAATACATGTCACTTGTCATCCTTGATATTTATGCATATACATTCATTAAATTTGAATTGTAACCTATAAAAATACATTTCTTTATAATCTATGTAACCTAAATATTTTTAATCCCTGAATATTTATTTATTCCAATATAAATTAATGGGAAACATTTATTACATTATTTACTAAACTACCTATTTTCTCTATATAACATTCTATACTATCTCCTTGTTTTAACACCTTGATAGGAGAAAAGCCCATTCCTACACCACTTGGTGTACCCGTTGCTATAATATCTCCTTCCTTTAAAGTCAATCCTTTAGATAAATCACTTATTATATAAGGTATATCAAAAATTAAGTTCTTTGTATTTGAATTTTGCCTTAATTCTCCATTTACCCAGCATTTTATATCTAAATCTATAGGGAACGGTATTTCATTTTTATGTACTATGCAAGGCCCCATAGGACAAAAAGTATCAAGACTCTTTCCCTTAAACCATTGAATATGACTTCCCTGAAGATCCCTTGCTGATATGTCATTTATTATGGTGTAGCCGAATATATAATTTTCTGCTTCTTCTTTTTTTATATTTTTCCCATTTTTTCCTATTACCACCCCAAGTTCAACTTCATAATCTACCTGATTGGTAATCTCACTTGAAAATTCTATGGAATCTCCATTTCCTATAGCCGGTGATGCAACTTTGGTAAAATATATAGGCGCTTTTGGTATTTCATTACCTGTTATTCTAGTTAACTTTATCTCCCTTGCATGCTCCTCATAATTTTTCCCAAGACAAAATACATTTCTTTTGGGATAAGGTATGGGTGCTTTTAATTTAACTATATCTGGAGATACCCCTTGCAAAGCTTTACTTTTTAAAAATTCTTCTACCCCATTCAATTTATCTTCATCTAAATATTTTATAAGCTCCACCATATCTTTGGGAGGATTTTTTTCCCCAATTTCATAAAATATACTTTTAAAATCCAAAATACTGTTATCCCCTAAAACTCCTATTTTTTCTTTTCCTTTGTAATCATAAGTTACAAATTTCATTTTACCACCTCTTTTAAGATATAATTTTTTACTATAATAGCTCTTATTTTATCATAATTTATACTATCTGGAAGTAATTCTTTTATGGGTTTCAACTTAGATATGCCAACTTTTTCTATGGCCTTTAAAACTTCTCTTTCCTCTGAATAGGTAAATAACTCTTCAAATTTTATATTTATATCCATAACATTTTCTTCTTCAAAATATTTTGTAATATGAGTAAGTATTGTAGATAGGGTAAGTTGTCTTTTTTTCGCAATTTCTTTTATGTCCATATTGTCTCTAAGCATATTAATTGTTATATGATGGGTTTTGGGTTTGTCATTTTTTCTTTCATTTTTACTAGTAATACTACTTTTAAATGACCAGTTGGGCTCAATTTTATTTTCCTCTATATATTTTTTTATAATACTTAAAAATCTTTCACCATATTTTTTTAATTTTAAATCCCCCACTCCTGATATATCCAGTATTTGATTTGAATCTATCGGATACCTTATACTTAGTTCTTTTAAAGTTGCATCTGAAAATACCATATAGGGTGGAATAGATTCTTCCAAAGCTATTTCTCTTCTTAAATTCCTAAGTATTTCAAATAGATCATTATGGGCAGTGATCTTATTTGCTTTAACTGATTCTTTTAAAATTACTTTTTCTTCACCTTTTAAAACTTTTATGGACTGGGTATTTAATGCCACAGTGGGATATTCTCCTTCTTTTAAGGTTATATACTTATGAGCTATAATGGTATTTATAAAATTTGATAATGCTTCTTTTGAATAATCTTTCATTATGCCATAAGTGGATAGTTTATTAAATCCATAGTGAAGTACTTTTTTTTGAGAAGACCCCCTTAAAACATCCACTATCATATTTACTCCAAATTCCCTTTTCATCCTATATACACAGGAGATAACCTTTTGTGCATCTACGGTTTTATCCACGTATTCCCCGGAATTTATACAATTACTACAGTTATCACACTGATTATAATTTACCTCCTCTCCAAAATAATTTAATATGAATTTTCTAAGACAACCATTATAATGCACAAAATCTATCATATGCTGAAGCTTTTTATATTCATTTATTCTTCTTTCTGGAGATTGTATACTCGTTTCTATTAAATATTTCTGGGTAATTACATCCTGTGGAGAAAACATTAATATACACTCACTGGATTCTCCATCACGGCCTGCCCTGCCTATTTCCTGATAATAACTTTCTATATTTCCAGGCATATTGTAGTGAATTACATATCTTACATTTGATTTGTCAATACCCATTCCAAAAGCATTGGTAGCCACTATTATATTTACCTTGTCATACACAAAATCCTCCTGATTTATTTTTCTGTCCCTGTCTGGCAATCCTGCATGATATCTTGTAACAGATAAATCATCTGCCTTAAGTTTTTCATATATATTATCCACTTCTTTTCTGGTGGATGCATATATTATTCCAGACTGTGCTTCATTTGTTTTAACATAATTTGATAAATATTGAAATTTATTTCCCGTTTTAAGACATGATATCTTTAAATTTTCTCTGTCAAATCCTGATATAAAAACAGCCTCTTTTTTCAATTTTATCTGGTTTACAATATCTTCTCTCACTTCTTCAGTAGCTGTGGCAGTAAATGCCGTAACCACCGGTCTTTTAGAAAAGCTCTCTATGAATTTACATATATGTGTATAGCTTATTCTAAAATCATGTCCCCACTGGGATACACAATGTGCTTCATCTACCGCCACCTGTGAAACTTCTATGGTTTTCATAAGCTGATAAAATTCTGGAGAATCTAATCTCTCCGGTGCTACATATAATATTTTTACTTTTCCATTCCTTAAATCTGAAAATATACTTAAAATTTCTTGCTGAGAAATAGAACTATTTATATAAGACGCCCTTATACCTAATTCACTTATGTTATCTACCTGATCTTTCATAAGAGAAATTAAAGGAGATATGACGATAGTTACCCCTTTAAAAAGCACTGCAGGTATTTGATAACATATAGATTTTCCTCCGCCTGTAGGCATAATCGCCAAGGTATCTCTTCCACTTAATATACTTTCAATTACTTCTCTCTGATGCTTTTTAAAAGTTTCATAGCCATAATATTTATGCAGAACTTCTTCAGCATTGCCAATCACTATTACTCACCTCTATATTAAAATTTATTTTATATATTATAGCATATATAGGCTTATGCGTTTTAAATTTGTAGTATGCTTTTAAACGCAATAATACTTTATTCAATATCAAATGATTCTTAAAAGTGCTTATTCCCCACTTTGAAGAAGATGAGGGTATCAAAGATAGCCGCTGTTTTGATAAAAGAAAAGACCTAACAATTTAAAAGTTAAGCCCTCTTAATTATTACTTCTTTAATTTCTTCACTACATCCATAGATAATCCTATCTTGGGTGATATAGTTTCAATATCTTCAGGTACTTTAATTAATATTATCCCTCCAATAATAAATAAAAATATTATACTGAAAACTCCATAATTGCTTTTTCCTGTAATTTGGGTTACTATTCCTACTAAAAACGGCCCTATTATAGCTGCAAACTTTCCGAATATATTATAAAATCCAAAGAACTCATTGGCACTTTCCTTTGGTACCAGTTTCCCAAAATATGACCTGCTTAGTGCCTGTATCCCTCCCTGGGATGAACCTACAAGCATGGCAAGAATCCAAAAATCCAGGGTACTTTGTATAAAATAGGCATATACACAAATAAAAATATAGATAATAACCCCAACATAAAGCATTGTCTTTCCTTTGTATTTATCAGCAAGCCTTCCGTAAAGTATGGAAAAAGGAAAAGCTATAAACTGAGTGAGAAGAAGTATTATAAGAAGGCTTGTACCACTTATACCAAGATCCGAACCATATGAAGTAGCCATTGCTATAATTGTATTCACCCCATCTATATAAAAGAAATATGCCAGTAAAAACAAAAACATTTTTTTATGCTTTTTTATATTTTTTAAGGTACTTTCTAATCTTTTAAAACTATTTATTAGAGGATTGGGTTCAATGTCTATACCATGTACCTGCCTTACATTTTTTATCATAGGTATAGTATATAATCCCCACCATATGGCAGTTAAAATAAAAGATATTCTACAGGCGGTAGATGTAGAAACAGGTATTATACTATATTGAGCCAATATAACAATCGCCATACAGATTATAAAAGGTATTGTGCTTCCTATATAACCCAATGCATAACCCATAGTAGATACATCATCCATTCTTTTTTCTGTTGTAACATCTACTAAAAATGCATCATAAAATATATTGCTTCCAGAATACCCTATTGAATTCAGTATATAAAATAACAACAGAATGTTCCAATGTGTAGTTGGTACTGCAGCAAGTAAACCTGTAAAAGCTATTCCAACAGCAAGAAACATATTAAAAAATTTCATTTTGTATCCTTTATAATCAGCTATTGTTCCAAGGATAGGAGCAATTATTGCTATTATAAGTGTTCCTATGGAATTTGCATATCCCCAGTAGGCTGTGGACATCGACGCACTTCCTCCTGCACTTTTATATATACTCTTAAAGTACAAAGGAAGCATTGTTGATATAATAATCATAGCATATACTGAATTTGCCCAATCATAAAGTGCCCAGCTTTTCTCAATTTTATTAAGTTTTATCATACTAGTATCCTTTCTTAAAATTACTTAACACAGATTATATACACATTTGCACTACATCCTTTTTACTGAACTCACCCGGAAGCATATTATTTTTTCATTAAAATACATTTTAATTATAGTATACATATTTTATAATCTCACTTTCAATGTTAACTTATCGAATTTTGGGGTTATAAATTAATGAATTATACTCATTAGTCTACTAAATAATTGGGTATATTATAAAGTAACTTCCTACTGCCTTATAAAATCTATAAAGTGTTTCATTGTTTCTGTTAAATATTTATTTTTATGATATATAATTTTAAATTGTCTTTTAAATTTAATTTCTTTAACAGGTATTTCACAAAGTGTTCCAAGGACTAATTCATTTATTACTGAACATCTTGAAATAACTGATACTCCCAACCCTTCTGAAACTGCAATTTTTATAGTATCTGTATTATTACATGTCCATGAAATTTGCCATTTTAGATGATTTTCTCTCATCTTGTCTTCAAATGTCCTGCGAGTTCCACTTCCCCTTTCACGAATAATAAATTTTTCCTTTTCAAGTTCATAGGGCTCAACACAATCAAGTTTTGCAAATCTATGATTATTTCCGCATATAAGTACCAATTCATCCTCCATAAATGGCCTGTTTATAATATCTGTATGGGCTGTTTCTCCCTCTACAAGAGCTATGTCAATTTCATCCTGAAGAAGCATTTTTTCAATTTTTTCAGTATTTTCCTCATGTACTTTTATATCAGTTTCAGAATTTACTTTTTGAAACTGTGAAATAAGTTTAGGTAATACATAAGCCCCAATAGTAACACTTGCACCAATACGGATAGAACCATTTTCACTTAAAGTTTTCATATCATTTTCCAATTCCATATTTAATTTAATAATGTATCTGGCATAACCTAATAATTTTTCTCCTGCCTGAGTTATATAAAGCTTTCTTGACAACCTCTCAAAAAGTCGCACACCATAGTGACCTTCAAGTTCAGAAATTACCTGGCTAACTGCTGACTGGGATATGAAAAGCTGCTCTGCAGCTTTAGTCATATTCATTTTGTCACACACAACAACAAATATATTAAAATGTCTTAAAGTCATAATATTCTCCTTATATATTAGTATTTACTTATTATAATAATAATATAATAATATTTTACTTACATAATATCAAGGTATATCATAAAAGTCAGACAGGAGGAAGATATTATGGAAAAAATAATTAACAAATCATATGGTATTATATTTGCACTGATTATAGCAATTCCTGCATGGCTCATTGGAAATATCTTTCCAATTATAGGCAGTCCTATACTCGGAATTTTATTTGGAATGATTTTAGCATTTTGGAAAAAGCCAAACTATCTTAATGAAGGTATAATATACACTTCAAAAAAATTGCTTCAATATTCTATTATTCTTATGGGATTTAGCATGAATCTTTTCAATGTTTTTAAAGTGGGAAAACAAACGGTTGTTTTAATGATTTTTACCCTCTCGGTATCACTTATTACCGCCTATGTTATAGGTAAATTATTAAAAATAAATGACAAGACAGCAGCATTAATAGGTGTTGGTTCTTCTATATGTGGTGGTTCTGCTATTGCAGCAACAGCTCCAGTGATAAATGCAAATGAGCAGGAAGTTGCCCATTCTATATCAACTATATTTCTTTTTAATGCTATCGCTGCTTTTTTATTTCCTCTGATTGGACATCTATTCAATATGAGCAATGAATGCTTTGGCCTGTGGAGTGGCACTGCGGTTAATGATACTTCATCTGTAGTGGCTGCTGGCTATTCTTACAGTAATACAGCTGGCAATCTGGCGGTTATAGTAAAACTTACAAGAACCCTGGCAATTGTTCCTATTACTTTGCTTTTGGCTATTTATACTTCCAAAAAAGAAACTAAAAACAAAAAAGTATCTTACAGTATGATTAAAATATTTCCCTGGTTTGTACTGGGCTTTATAGCTGCATCAGTAATCAATACATTTGTGCCATTTCCAATTGAAGTCACCAAATTTTTATCACAAATTGGGAAGTTTATCATTGTAATGGCAATGGTATCTGTAGGACTAAATACTAACATCAGAGAGCTTGTCCAAAATGCTGTAAAGCCAATTTTTTTAGGTTTTATATGTTGGATAGTTTTGTCACTCACTTCACTTGGAGTTCAACATTTTATAATGTCAATTTTTTAAAATAATAAGATTCAGATGGGGAAAATCAAGTGATTCTTAGGTTCAGGTGGAGTTTGCTTGTAAGGAATACGCATCGTAATCTGAACTTTAGAAGAACTTATCCAGGGGCGTAGCAGTGCTTATCCCCCACTTTAAAGAAGAAGATGGGGGTGTTAGCAATGGTAGCCTTCGGATAAATCATTTTTCTATAGCAAACCCCATCTGAATCTCAAGGTCACTTGTAATAATCTACAAATGTATATTTGTGAACTAAATTTTAATACTGTTGTAATCTAGACTTTAGTATTTCCTTAGGCTGGAAACCCACTATTCTATCTACTGATTTACCATCTTTAAAAATCATCAGTGTTGGTACACCTTGAATTCCATATTTTTGAGCCAGCTCAGCACTTCTGTCTACGTCAACTTTAAACATTTCTACTTTTCCTTTCATCTCTTCGCTCAATTCCTCAAGAACTGGAGCAATCATTTTGCATGGTCCGCACCAAGTTGCAAAAAAATCTACTAATACTGTTTCACTACTATTTAAAACATTCCCTTCAAATTCACTGCTATTTATCACCTTAGCCATAATTAATAACCTCCTCACCGAATTTTATATAATCGTTATATTTATATATTACGATATTGCAATATAAAGATCAATAGTTTTTTTTATTTTTTTCTTCAATATCCATAATTTCTAAACAAGTTTAATACTTTAAATTCAATAATTTTTTATAAACACTGGAGTTCTCATCTCCACATAAACAGATAGCATACTGGATAATTTCTTGTACACATGACTTAGGAACACTAATTGAATTTTCCCTGCTGTAATTTAAAAAACATGTCAACTGATTGTATATCACTTCAGCAATTTTAGTTCCAATAGGATTTTTATGGTTAATATCCCTAATCATATCAGAAAAACCTTTCAACTTTTCCCTGGAAACATCAATTTGTATCCAGTTTGCAGGGAAATTCATAAATACGCTATTATACATACTACCATTATCATCTCTATCATGGTTAAATTCATTATGAAATAATGCATCTAGAGATGTCTGTTCTACTCGAATTCCCGCATTTAATATTACTTCATCATAATTATAATCCATATTATCCAAATTAGCTTTTATTAATAATCCATATTCATATTTATCAATAAAATTTTCTGAAAGTACTTCCTCCTTCCAATGGATATTTAGCACCTCTCCATTTTCTTTAAAAGGAACAAAAAACTGAAAAGCTTTAATTCTATTATTTTTTCTAATATAATGAGCCGGTATTTCAATGACTTCTTCTTTTCCTTCATCTCTATAGCTTATAATAATATCGTATTTAACATCTAACATAACTTTTTTTATATAATCTATTATAATATCTACATGTATTTCCTTATTTAAATATAATTTTATCTCTGTACCAACATCTATATTTTCCTCGCCTTCAATAAAAAAGCATCCATCGTAATTAGGTATATAAAGTTTTAAACCTTCACTACCGTTAAAAAAGTATTTGGTTCTTACTTCTATTTCCCTGCATACCATAAATGAAGACAAAAAACCTATTCCAAAATTACTAATAGGTTCATAACTGATATTTAAATTCCTATACTCATCACCTGAATAGTAACTCCTCCCAATATTAGTAAAATATCTTTCAATTTTATATCTGTCCATGCCTGTTCCACTGTCTTTAATTTTAAAATATAGTCCAGCATTTTTATCTTTTCCAAATTCAATACGAATTGATTTCATAAAATCAATTTCCTCTTTAGCTTCTCTAACCGCTGTGGCATCTATGGAATTTTGAATTAATTCTCTTGCAAATACCTCTTTTGAAGAATATATATTGTCTCCTGTTAACAAAGGCAGCAGAGTTGGTATATAGGCCTCAAAATTACAACTATCAAGTGTATTCTTAAAATTATTCTTATCTATTTTAGGAATTAAATAATACATTTTAAATCCTATTGATTTAAAACAATGTTGAAACTTATCTAGTATTAAATCAAATTCTTTAACAAATAAAACGGCAATTTTATATACTGTAGCCTCATTGCACAAAAACTTTACATAGGCACTTCTTCTATCAGCATTGGATTCAATAGTTATTCTTGGCGCAGGAACATTTGCATGAAACTTATTTTCTTCCATTTTAATATTTACCTTATATTTAATATTTTCGTTATAAAAGTCATCTGCATATTCTGTGAATACCAAATACAAATCTGAAAAAAATATACCAATCATACTAAAGGCTAAATACTGTTTAGTAATTTTATTCATATTTTCATTTAACAATTGATTACACTTATCCGCTAAACTTTTTAAACTTTTTATTTTAAACAAAGAGTGAAAATCTTCATCACTGATATTAAAATGGGGACATGATAAAAAATTATCGAATATTTCTTTCAATATTGATGATGCATACTCTAAATATTGTGTATCCTTTTCTATAATACTTTTATAGTTTAATGTTCTACAACTAACAGAATATAATAAAAACAGAATATTCCTATAATCCCTATCCAAATATTTATAAACATCACAAAATCCAGTTATTGATTCACTGATCCAGTTGATTATTTCCCCACAAGTTTTATAAATTTTAAATAGTTTTTCAAGAGATGTCATATATAACATATACGCATCATAATTTGTAAATTTTAATATCTCTAAAAGTTTAACCACTCTACCTGAAATATTCTTCGAAGGAATCTGCTTTTTAGAAATAGGCTCTAGTGATTCTCCATTGTAAATAAATTTATGTTGAATTAATTTGATATCCTCTCTTTGCTTATAAAAATCAATTATGCTAAAGGTATGCCTATCCTTTCTATCTGTACCAACAGACCCCCCTGCAAATACATCAATAATACTTTCTGTTGTTTCATAATAATCATCTGTAATAAATGGACGCTCTAAATCAAAATGTTTGTGTCCATGTAAAACAGTTTTTACATTCATATATTTTAAATGTTGAATGAAAGCAGTATAATTTCTAACCAGACTTGAATCTCCATACTTTTGTGCTACTTCCGGGAAAAGATAAAAATGATGATGAAGCATGGCAACTATATTGTATCCATTTAATTTTCTAATCTGTCTCTCAATATCTGCTATCTGTGCCATAGATACTTTTCCATAATCATCATATTCGTTTGCCACTTCACCTTCCAACAACTCAATTAACTGTTTTTTATCAATTCCCTGCTTTTTTAATGTTTCTGATTTAATATTTTTATCTATCATATTCAGATATGTTTTGTCAAAAATTTTCTTCTTCTCAATCTGACAGGAATTAAATCCAATAAAAACTATTTTTTCTTCATAATAGGGCCTTAACACTGAATAATTTTTTGTATTATAATATCCTGGTATATTAATATAAAATCTTTTCAGGAAACCATTATATTTACTCCATCTTAATTCATAATCATCTACTCTAATTAGATCATGATTACCCGGTATAAATATAAAATCATCTTTTGTTAATTTATATTCATCTTGATTGAGATTGATTTGTTCTAACAAAATATTAAAAAAAATTACAGCTTCACTAATTAATTTTTCATTAATCTGTACTTGCCCATCAAAAATATCCCCTGTTACAACTACACTTCTAACAGTACATAATCCATTATGGGTTATGTCATAAACAATTTTATATGCTATTTCTTCAGATTTGATATAGGTTTTTCCTATGTGAATATCTGATAAATGCAACACTCTAAAAGCTGACATTTTAATCTTTCCTCCCCATCAAGTGATTCAGAGGTTCAGGTAAACTTTGCTATAGAGAAATACTCATCTCTATCTGAACCTTAGAAGAACTTATCCAGGGGCGTAACAGTGCTTATCCTCCACTTTGAAGAGATGGGGTATTAGCTAATTGCCGCCTTCGGATAAATTACGACAAATGACCTGTAGTCAATTTATTTAGGATTGGTATTTATAATGTAAATGTAGCATAGGCATATTCTATTTAAAGCATAATAATGTAAAATAGACGTTAAAATATTTTAACATCTATTTTACACTTTAAATTTCTAGATTCTTGTTTACTAATCTCTGTTTTATTTTGGCAGTAATTAAGGAATATACTACTGGAACAACTATAAATGTTAGAAAAGTAGCTGTTAAAAGACCAAACATTATAGTTACAGACATTGGACCAAATAATGCACTTTTTGAAAATGCTAGTGGTATAAGTCCTGTAATAGTTGCTGTTGAACTTAATATGATTGGTCTAAATCTTTGGCTTACAGCCTGAAGACAAGCTTCATCTATAGAAAGTCCTTCATCTCTTCCATCATGTATATATTCTATAAGCAATATTGCATTTCTTATAACTACTCCGATAAGACTTATTATCCCCATTACAGCAGTTAAGGACAATGGCATTTTAAATATTAGAAGTCCTATTACTACTCCCATTAATGATAATGGAAGAGAACACATTATTATAAGAGGCTGTATAAAGGATTTAAATTGAATAAATAAGAGTACATAAATTATCAATATAGTAAATGCTCCTGCTATGGCAAGACTGGTAAAGTTTTTCTGTATTTGATACTTTTCTCCATCATAAATTACCTTTACACCATTTAAGTCCATCTTATCTATTTTTTCGCTTAGGGTATTTTCTACATCTACTGAGTTGTACCCCGTCTTTATGTCACTATATACTGTTACTGTTTTATCCTTTTTGTAATGTTTTATTTGATCCAGTTCCGGGCTAAGACTAATGTCTGCTACCTGTGATAACAGCACTTTATTATTGGTAACACTTGATTTAATCTGCAAATTTTCGAGATCTTTCACAGATGAAATATTAGTTTTAACTAAAATCTCATATTCACTGCCATTTTTTCTATACACAGAACTACTATAGCCACTTAAGGCAATATTTATCTGCTGCAGTATATCAGATTTTAATAAACCAAGTTGTGATGCTTTAGTATCATCTATATTTACTTCATATTCATAAGTTTTTTTTGCCGCATCATCCCTTACATTTAAAGTTCCAGGTATGTCTTTTAACTGCTGTTGTATTTTATTTGAGGCAGCATAAATTTTATCCAGGTCATCTCCAGTGAGTCTTAGCCTTATAGGTGCTCCTGTTGGTTCAGCTTGCTCCAAAAGTTTTACTGTAGCTGTACCTTCATAAATTTTGCTATCTAATAGACCTTGTATATGTTCAGCCAATTCCTGTCTCGTTTCAAATTTCTTAGTCTTATCTATATTTACCCTTACCATGATTTGTGCTGTATCCTTTGAGAGTGCCACTGTGGGCAAGGTAATATAAAATTTCGGCATACCACCACCTACAGCTGAAGTATATCCTGTGACCTCCTTTTGTGTTTTTAATATATCCTCTACATGTTTTACCAAATTGGCTGTACTATTTATATCATCAACCTTTTCATTTGAAATATCTATGTAAACTATATTTTTATCCACATAAGGAAAAAACTGCATTCCAAGGGTTTTCATTATACATATAGATACTACAAATACCCCTATGGCTGCCATAACAACAGTCTTTTTATGTGAAAGTCCATAAGTTAAAAGCCTGTGAAACATTCTACGAACTTTACTTTCCCTGTTCACCTTTTTACTTTTCTTAAAGACTAAAGAAGCCATAGCAGGAGTTACAAATAACGCCGATAGGTAAGAACAGGTTACACATATCATTACCACTTGAGGCAATGATTTTAAAAATTCTCCTACTGCCCCAGGTATTGTGAGTAGTGGAGCAAAAGCTCCTACAATAATTAATGTGGAGGTAAACACAGGTACAAATAATCTTTTTATACCATGCAAGGCAGCCTTATCCCCTGTCATACCCTGATCTATTCCTACCTGTATAACATCTCCTATTACAACAGCATCATCTACCAGTATTCCAAGAGCTATAATAAGTGCTGTAGTGGACATCTGCTCCACTTTAATTCCAAGCACATTCATTACCACAAAAGACATTGCTATAGATATAGGAATAACTGCAGATACTACTAAAGAATTTCTAAGCCCCATTCCTATGAGAACTGTTATAATTACGAGAATAACACCCTCTCTGAGATTTTTCATGAAAAATGAAACTGAATCACTTACATCTTCAGGTTGAAATGTAACTTCATCTATGGTTAAATCCTTTGGCAGCTGCTTTTTTATCTCATCTAGTTTTTTCTTTACATCATCACCTATAAGTACTATATTCTTATTATTCTCAAAATATCCTGCCAATAGCACTGTACCAGTTCCATTATCAGTAAATTTCAATTCAGAATCATCATCATAATCCATATATACTTTTGCTATATCTTTAATTTTCATAGTTTCTCCAGTGGTGCTTGAAACTCCTACAATAGTATTTTCTATATCCTGCAGGGAAGTAAACGTACCTGGTGTATTAACCTTTATTTTTCCCGTACTTAGGTCTAAAGATCCCGAGGGAATATCTATATTTTGTGCTTTTAATACACTGCATACATCTTCAATGGAAATAGAATATTTATTTATTTTACTCCAGTCCACTTCTACCTTTACTTGTTTATCCTGCTTTCCATCTACATCAAACCTTGAAATACCACTTATATCACTTAATTGTTTTTTTATGTCCTCTGCATAATTTCCAAGTTGTTCATAAGAATAGTTTTTACCAGATACACTTATAATCATACCAGCTGTTTCTGTGAGGTTAGTATTTATTTTACTATCCTGGCATCCTTCTGGAAGATCAGACTTTAAATCTTTAATTTTGTCTCTCAAATCTCTCCAGGCTTTATCCTTATCCGTATCATTGTTTAAATATATAATAACTATGGAAGCACTATTTTTTGAATATGACTCTACATAATCATAACCATCTATCTCCTCAACCTTGTCTTCAATCTTCTTTGTAACCAATTTTTCTATATCACCTGGAGAAGCACCAGGATATATTGTAGTAATCATGGCCGCTGGGGATGAAACATCTGGACTTTCTTGCTTAGGAGTTATGTAGTAGCAGTAAAAACCGCCTATAATGATTACAGCTACTAAAAACAGTACTATTTTTTTATTTTTTATGGCAGCTCTAATTAATCCCATAGTAGATTCTCCTTTACTTTACTGTAACTTTATAGCCAGCTTTTATATTCTTCATGCCTTGAACAACAAGTTTATCGCCTAATTCTAAACCTTCTACTGAAACTTTATCTTCGTTTGTATCTCCCAAGGTCACATTCTTTCTAATAGCATGTCCACCTTGTACTACATAAACACAATCCTCTCCATCATTTAAAATACTGCTAATAGGAATCCATATAGAATTTTTTGTTCCCACATTAATGTACACTTTTACGTCTTCTCCTATATAAAACTTACTATTATCTATTGGATTTAACAGCTTAATTTGAGTACTGTATGTACCTGATGTTTCATCTGCCATTTGAACTATATTTATGATTTCTCCATTTACTGTAGTATTATCTATCTTTACCTGAGCTTTTGTACCAACAGTTATCTTCTTCACATCCTCCTCAGATAGTCCCACAGTAACAACCTGATTTTCACTTCTTAATAGAATAACAGGATTGCCAGCTGCCTGCATTTCACCTTCCCTGCAAAGTACATCTACTACATAACCATCAATATCTGCAGTCAGTGAGGCATCTTGAACCAAGTTAACCTTTGAATCATAATCAGCTTTTGCTGTATTTAATTGCGCTAAAAGAGCTTGTTTATCTTCTTCTCTGGAACCATTTTGAAGCTGCTGCAGGCTTTGCTTGGCACTATTTAAGGCACTTTCGCTGCTATCTAATTGAAGTCTAATATCATCAACCTGCTGCTTTGAAACTGCGCCGCTTTCATATAATTTTACATTTTTATTATACAAATCTTCATAATAACTATAATTATTTTGGGCATTCTTTACTGCTATTTCAGCTTTATTTATATCTTCTGCTTGAGAACCATTTACTGCTTTATTATACTGTGCAGAAGCTGCATTCATCTGTGATTTAGAAGCTTCCATTGCAAAATTCAAATCACTTTTATCAAGCTCCACTAGATTATCTCCTTTTTTTACATGCTGTCCCTTATATACGTATATTTTTAAAATCTTAGCAGAACTTTTAAAAGAAAGCTTTCTCACTTCGCTGCCTCCTGTTATTCCCTCATATTCTAAAGAAACAGGATAATTTTCATTTTTCATCTCCAAAATCTTTACAGGATAACTCTTGCTGCCAGTTTCTTCTGAATCATCTCCTTTGCCGCATCCACTTAGTACAATTGCAACCACAGCCAAACATAAAAAGGACAAAAATATTTTTTTCACGCTATCCCCCCTAATTCAAATAAAACACTTGTACTTTTATAAACATGTGTCTATTATAGAACGTGTGTAGTATAACTTCAATCATTAATCTATTATTGATTTGAAGGTTATTCAACATATAATCAACAAGTGTTGGATAAATATCGAAATATTTTCGGGAGGTTACCATGGAAGAAAAGAAATTGGATAGACGTATAAGAAAAACTAAACAAAGTCTGTTTCACGCCCTAACAAAACTCATGTCTAAGAAAAAAATTAATAATATCACAGTAAAGGAACTTACTGATTTAGCAGATGTCAATAGATCAACTTTTTATCATTATTACAGAGATATATTTGATATGGTGGATAAAATAAGAACTGAGTTCATTGATGATTTCAGCAAAACTTATGATAAATTTTCAAAAGAAGCCACCACCTATGATGATTTATTATCTTTTTTTATATATATTTTTGAGTTCGTTCAGATTAATGCTGGAATATTTAAAATATTTCTTTGTGATGATATGGACTATACTTTTATAGAAAAACTTAAGGATGCTATAAAACACTATGAAATTCCTCTAGATGATACATCCTCAGAATTAGAAGCTCACTATTGTATGCCTTTCATTATATCAGGATGTATCGGGGTAATACAACAGTGGTTGAATAATGATATGAATGCTTCTCCTAAAGATATGGCATCAATTATTGTTAAAATGCTTTAAAACGCCTTTTTACATGAAACAATTATTTTTTCATAACCAAATTTTATTTTTTCGCACTCAACTTAACACTCAATAAATATTAAAGTATCCATCGAGTAAAATACTCCACTTAAGTAAATACTATAAAGAGAAGTAATAACAGTCTTTATATTTAAAAGCCTTTACTTTATATACATTTGTAATTCATTAATTTTACAGGAGGAATTGTATGGATAACAATAAAAACAGAGTGAAAGATAGACCAAAATCCAATGCTGAAAAAAGGAAAATGTGTTCTGAAGCAGGTGCCGAAATAGGTATTGAACAGGGTAAAAAAATAGGCTCTCATGCGAATGGGAAAAAATACACAAAAAGATCAAAATTATCTCATAATAAATAAAAATCAATTTAAAAAACTTATAAACTCAAGTGCTGAATAGGAATGTACCTAGGTTTGTATAAAACAAATCAAGGTACATTCATTTCCCTAAAAGATTTTACTCATCCTCATTAATTTCTCCTATTTTAATCCCAGCTAATTTCATTAAATATACAGCATTTCTTGTAGAGGAAATTCCATTCTTTAATTTATAATCAAAATAAATTTTATTCTCCCTATAATATTCAGAAAAATGATAGTTTTTAATTTTTGAGTCTTTATGCTTTGCCATTTCACCTAACTCTAAATCATGAGTGGATATAACCCCCAAATTTCCTGTTCTGTTTAATTGATTTACTAAAGTTATAGCTCCAATATGTCTATCTCTTGAATTAGTTCCTTTAAAAATTTCATCTAATAAAGACAATACTTTTTTCCCTTCTTTTGAAGCCTCAACAATACTTTTAATTTTTAATATTTCTGCATAAAAAGAAGATATACTTTGTCCTAAATTGTCATTTATTCTCATACAACTATACATCTCCATAATAGTACAGTAAAATTGCTCTGCACACACGGGAGCTCCAGCATAAGCTAATACAATATTAATTCCTATAGTTCTCATAAATGTGCTCTTTCCAGACATATTAGAGCCTGTTATGAGCATAACTGGATAAGTTTCTTCGAGCTTTAAATTATTACATACTCGTTTTTCTCTCAAAAGAGGATGTCCCATATTTTTCGCTATGATCTTTGATGGTCCATCTATAATTTTAGGCATACTCCAATTAGGATTATCATATTTGATAACTGCAATACTACATAGGGCTTCTAATTCTGCTATTATATTAATCCACTTTTCAAAGTTATTTCCTGATTGTATCTTCCATTTTTCAATAGAAATAGTCCAGTAGTATTCTATCATAAGAATAGGATTTAAAATGAAATATAACATATTACGTCTATTAGCTATAGATTCACAAATTTTAGAAAAAACATCTATCTGTTTAGATGCATTTTGACCATTATTATAAAGTTCTTTACATAAATTTATAATATACTTTGATTTAAATTTACGTTTTTCTATATGTGTAAGCATATTTTTATATGCTTTTATGCTACAATTGTATTTCTCGGCAATAATTAAATTTTTCATTCTATCTTCTTTTTTCATCCTTAAAATAATACATTGAATCAAAATGAAAAAAATAGGAATGTAATAAGGAATTATGTAGAATATTTTCGGTGCACTTTTGTAAGTTCCAAAAAAAACAGATAATACATAATAAAGTATTTTCACCAGTAAGGTTAAAGTAGTTATTGTGGTTACTACTGACAAAATCCTCAAAATCCAAATTACTTTATTTTTTAATATGTAATTACTTCTTTGTTTCATCCATAAAAAAAGTTCTTGAGGATTTTGTTTGTCATTGCAAATTACTTTTCCTTCTGCTTCAAGCCTCTGCCTGAAATATATTTTCTGTCCAAGTTCTACAACCGCAGATTGTCTATCATATATATTCTGTTTATTTTCAGGCTTTTCTGTCAATATTTGCTTCAATTTTTGTCTTCCAATGTGAGTATGGGCTGTATTTATCCATTGGAATAAAGAACCTTTCCCAAAAACATCAAGATCGTACGAATAATTATGATTTTTATCTATAAAATCTTCACCAATATCCTGAAAAGTTTTCCATTCTCCCTCCAATCGTTTTATTGAAGTTTTATTTATTTCATATAATACATTCAAATAGTTCTTTTTACGTTCCATTTTTTTATGTAAATAAGTTAGATAACAAAACAAAATAATCATAACTAAAACTATAAAATCAAATATAAAATGTCTTCTTAATATATACATTATTATCAAAATCATAAGTCCTAGTACAAAAGTAGCCAATCTTAAATTACTCAAATTACCTATATATTTTTCTTGCTTTTTAAATAATAGATTATATTTAATTTTTCTCTTTTTATATTCCTTTAGTACTGATATCATTCCTCACCTCCAGCTAATAACCCCATAAATGGAAAATGAAGTTCATATAAGAACTATTCTAAAAATAATATAAACCACCAATTCATAGTATAAAATTGATTTGCATAACAATTATACTGGAAAAGGTAATTTATATATGCTCAAAAATATATTACTACACAATTAAAAAATACTACAAAAAGTTGATATTGTATACAAAAATTTTTTAAACAAATAACTTGCATTATACATCTAAAAGATATATAATAAATACATCTTTTAGATGTATAGGAGAAGATTAAAATGATGAATGAACTTTTTATTTTAGGTGAATTAATGGAAGAACCTCAAAGTGGTTATCATTTACGTAACGCACTGCAAGTTTCTTTAGGACATCATCGAAAAATCAGCTATGGCGTGATTTATCCTCTACTTGAAAAATTAGAGAAGAAAGGTTTTTTAGAAATAACCAATGTAGAATCAGACAAAAAAAATAAGAAAATTGCCACTATTACAGAAAAAGGGGAAAAACGTTTTTTTGAACTAATGAAAATGCCTGTTCCTAAGGGTGCTCACAATGCGGATATATATTTAATAAAGCTTGATGTGATGCAGCATCTTGCTCTAGATGAACAAATACAATTATTAGATCAATTCTATCAGGAACAAAAAGATATCATCAAAGATACACAAAATGCACTTCAAAAATTAGCTGAAAAAGATTCAAAAGATCACTGGTATGCAAGTAGGAAGTTTGAGCTACGACTACGACAAACCACTGTAGCAATTGAATGGATTGAAAAGTTTAAACATGAATTGAAGAAAGAATGGTGAGCAGCATGACAAAAGAAATAAAAATAGCCTTATTAATGGCTGCTAGTCTCTTTATGGAGATCTTAGATGGAACAATTGTAACCACCGCACTACCTAAAATGGCACAATATTTTCATACAAGTTCATCAACAATTGCTTTACTGGTCAGTGTGTATTTGATTACAGTGGCCATTTTTATCCCATTAAGTGGATGGATGGCTAATCGATTTGGAAAAAAGAAAATTTGGATTATTGCTGTTATCATCTTTACCTTTAGCTCGTTAAGCAACGCATTAGCACCTAATTTTTCTCTCCTTTTGCTAATGAGAATTGTACAAGGAATTTCTGGTGCTTTGATGACACCTACCGCAAGATTGATTGTACTAGAAAAGACGCCGGCTTCACAGCTGTTGAAAATGGTTAGTTATCTTATTTGGCCTGCATTGATAGCACCAGCAATAGCACCAGTGGTTGGTGGATTTATTATTACTTACTGGAGTTGGCATTGGATTTTCTTAATTAATATCCCAATAGGCTTAATTATCGCATTAATCGGCATAAAATTGATTGATAAGGATCAGGTAAATAAGACATCTACTTTTGATCTTTTAGGATTTATAGAAATTGCCTGTTCATCCGGCATAATTCTAATTGGAGCAGAACTGGCCACTCATGGAAAAAACTATTGGTTTAGTGCATTAGGATTAATTATTTTAGGAGTAATACTAGGCTTTATGGTTTTCAAGCACTTGAAAAAAGCATCCAATCCATTATTTTCACTTGATGGGTTAAAAATAACTTCTTTTAGAATTTGTCAGACAAGTGGTTCTATTTTATGGTTATCTGTGGGGGCAATGCCCTATCTATTAACAATTTTTTTGCAAACAATCTTTCATTGGTCCGCAGTAAAAGCAGGCAGTTATGTGCTATTTATTTTTATTGGAAATATTGGAATCAAACCTTTTACCAATCCAATTATTCGTAAACTGGGCTATCGAGGTGCACTATTATCATCATTTGGAATGGTATTTATCACATCCATTGCTTTAGCATTTATTGAAACCACTACTTTGCCTATTTGGATAATGTTTCTTGCATTAGTCTCAGGTGTAGGACGCTCACTAGCCTTAACTGCTTATAATGGATTGAGTTTTTCTGAAATAGACCCTAAAGATAGAAATAGTGCAAATACTTTAAATGCTGTTGTTTCAACATTAGCTCAAGGTATGGGAATATCACTCATTACAGTGGTTGTAAATTTATTTCAATTTTTCTTTTTAATTAATACTGCCTATGAATTAGGTTTTATCTTTCTTGGTCTATTGATGCTATTCCCAGTAATTGAAGTACTATTTCTACCTGAAAATATTGGTCATGCCACAATCAGCTAATCAGCTAGATTTACTTACTACATGGGAAAACATTGAACAGTTTGTTGCATAGTATTAGTATTTATCAAAAACTACACTTGTTTTATTTATTGTTAGTATCTTTCATCTTGATTCTACCCTTTCTATTTTTATTCTAGCACTACTTTACTCCTTTCAATTTCCTTACATGGAAAAAGAGCCAATGCTTCTTCGTGAGAAACATTGACTCTTATCATTGTTATAATATATATTTAGTTTTTATTTTAGTTACAACTCACTGCATTATTGAAATTATGCAGTCTGATTTAATTTTAAATATTTCTTCCTTTTTATAAGAATTATGAAATATATATTTGAGATTCATATTCATATTTTTTGCAGTTACCTTTGGTATAATATTGCATTGAGTAACAGGATTTTTTTAATATTTTATTCCGTTTCGATACCATCATAAGCATCACCCATTGAAGCAAAATCCTCTCTTAACCAATACCACCTTTCACCATTGTTTTCAACCAATCTTTCAACCAAATCAGTAAACGATAATGCAATGACTGTACATTCTCCAACTACCCCATGTCTGTCCCAGTAGCTATCATAGCATTTTCCAATTCTTTCAGGATTCATATCTATTGTCATATAGTCACCATTTCCATCATTAGCAATTATATACCATTCTGATGTAATATCCTCTTCACAAGGTTCTCCTACAATTACCGGGTTTGCTAGAATGAATTCATCTGGAGATACTATATTGGCGATATAGTTTTGATTTTCGAACAATATAATTCCACCACAAAGTTCATAAAGCTCCTTCACATCATCAGGCAAATGGTGTTTTGATTCAACATTTGGTAATCCTTTTGATGGGTATACTATACAATTAGGTAGTTTTTTTATTTTCTCTACTAGTTCTTTAATGTCCATATCTAATCAACTCCTTAAGTTATTTAAGATTATAGATATATCTGTTAAACTCTCTATAATACTCTACTCTTGCCTCCTGAGGAACTTTTGCTGCATCAAACATTCTTTCGCTTAGACTTTGTATCTCCTGCGGAGAAACCTCACTCCAGTTGACTTTTCCACCGACTTTTTTGCCTGTTCTTTCAAACAACCAGTCTCTACTCACTTACCCGTAGCCCTGTGTAGAGAAACAGGAGAATTATCATCTTATTCCTTTTGCTTACCTTCTCCTCATTTTGGATATAGAATAGAATCCTTTCTACTTGTTTATCTTCCAATACTTCTACCTGTCTTTCAGAACCATAGGTTAGCTTTACTCTATCCTTTGCAATATCCACCACAACCTCTTTTGTGTAGCCATTATCTACTAGATATTTATTGAATGATTGGATACTGTTTACTTTTTTATTTATGGTTGATAACTCATACTGATTTTCAATGAGGTGGTTCCCGTAGCTTGTGATGTGGAATCTTTTCACCTCTCCATTGAAGTTTACACCTTTACTTTCAAGGAATCCTACAAAAGCAGCGGTATCTCCTACATAGCTTTCTATTGTTTTAGTGTTTTTTCCACCTTCTATTAGGTATCTTTCGAATTTTTCTACTAGGTTCATCATTTTTTTCTTCCTTTCATTTTTTATTTTTGGGTATAGCAAAAAGACCAACAACAGGATCAACTTCCGTTGTTGGTCTCTCTTTTTTTATGCTTAGGGTGTGTCTAGGACATACTCAGGGTGTACTTGATTTATCCCGAACCGTTGGTATCACTGAGTTTAGGCGCAAGGACATAGTTTGTGGCAATTCATTCTACCTCTACATAGAAAAATCCAATAGACACTATTTCAGCATCTATTTGACCCTCTCCTTGATTTTTGTTTTTTAGTTGATGTACTCACATTGGTTAACTTTGTATAGAATTTAACGCAAAAAAACCAAGCTTCATTGCAGAATTGAGATTATGCAGTTACAATATCTATGGCTATTATATTAAAAATTAATAAAATCACTACTTTAAGTATTTATATCTTATTTTGCAGTCGGTTTATTAAAAATTTTGTAGTGAGTATAAAAGACAATAGAATACGGGTGGATATATTATTTAAAAATACCCAGCCCTTAAACTTACTTTAATGCATTATTTATCTGATTTATGAATTTTTGAAATACATTCAACCTTTGTTTATCTAAATTTACTGGTTCAATTCTTACATTGTATTTATAGAAAAATCTGTCTCCAACTTCAACTTCTAGAGAGCGTAATTCTTCTTTATCAGTATGTTTTTCAAGAAAATCCAACCAATCATTGACCTCTTCTTTATGCCAAGTCAATATTTGTTCTGAAGAAACTTTTCTCATCTCCTCAATTATAGTTTTAAGTTCATTCAAAGTACTAATCAACTCTTTATGGCATTGTTGAGTTATTAAACTCATTTTAAATCACCTCATTTTATAAAATTTATCGGAGAAGTTTGTATCCATCTCTCTGGAACTGCATTAAAGTCAATGTAAATTTGATGTGCTCCACCATATAGACCCATTCCTTGTGGTCCAACTGTACCATCAAGTCCTGAAATACTTGACCCCTTAGGAACAGTCATTTTATACAATGTACTTCCATCATTGCAGAATTCCTGTTTAATTGCAGTTTTTACTCTCCACTCATACTCTGTTGCTGGTGGTGGATTTAAGCTCCAAAAACATCCGTTCTTGCCGCCAACTCTGTACAAAGTCGTACCTTCTCCATAGGTTTTCTCAACTGCATTTCCACCTTCGAAAGAATTTAAAACATTTCTTTGCCATTGACTACCTTCTGGCAATTGAGACGCTTTTACATGTACAGATTCAACCGCCCCCTCAGATGCCTCTTTTCCCCTACCAACAATCTTTTTAGTTATATTCTTAGCCAGTTTTTCAATTTCACTAGCTCCACCAGCACCATTCATTGCAAATACAGTTCCGTTACTTAATTTGCCTGCTGCCTCTTCTACTTCTGGTGACATTCCTGCTTTTATTCCCTTGTATATCTTTCCTAGTAGACTTCCTGCACCCAGCGTGCCTAGTCCAAACAACTGATCTCCTGTACTATAGTGCTTTCCTGATACTAAATCCTTTCCTTCAACTATTTCA
Source organism: Clostridium kluyveri (assembly GCF_001902295.1). Taxonomy (NCBI): domain Bacteria; kingdom Bacillati; phylum Bacillota; class Clostridia; order Eubacteriales; family Clostridiaceae; genus Clostridium; species Clostridium kluyveri. The sequence continues at coordinate 2,802,084 of NZ_CP018335.1, forward strand.
CCTAACATTTTAAGTTGACCAAATACTGGTATGAAATCTGCTGCAATAGATGCTGTTCTTTCACCATTCGTTTCGTAATCAAAGTCTGATGAAGTTACCATTTTTTTTATGTAATCATCACAACTATTTATTTTTTCCTTATCTATTTCCGAATCAAATATAAGCTTACTAATAAAATCTGGCAGGAATTTTGAAGCATTTTCTGAACTATATTTTGGCAAACTTGCATTATAGGCATCTATTTGAGATTTTATCTGTTCATACTCTTGATGCATAGCCATTGATATTCTTCCAAAGCCAAGTAGGTCTTCCAAGCCTATTTTATCCTTGTTAATTCCATCTGATACTTTTGTATTCATATCAAATATCGATGCAGGTCTTTCTCCTTGTATTCCTACATTGTTATCTATTCTTATATCTTGTAACTTCGAATCTCTTAGCTTTTTTATTGTTTTAACCAAATCATTATAGAATACATCATCTACTTCTCTTTGATACTCCCCTATAAATCCATCATTGCTGCTATAACCTACAGTACTGCTTTCATATGTGGTAGATTGCAGACTTACTACAGAATTATTATTATACAGTATAAATCCTTGCTCCTTTTATTAATTTTACTATCTACTGTTATTAACTATTTTTTATACAGTTATTTATTGCATAATTTTATAGCGACTATTAGTCCTCATCATACATTAAATCATCCATTTCTTGCATATCTCTTTCAATATCACCATACATATCTATTAAATTCATTAGAAAATCTATTGTAGTAACTCTATCATGCTCGTATATTACCACATTAACTCCCAAACTTGTAATTTCTTTATAAGCTTTTACTATATTTTTTATTCCATCTTCATTTGTGTATCCGCATATCATTACATACTCATTATTTATTATTTTATCCTTAATCTCTCCTATTGATAAGTTGGTATATTTTCTTATGTTACTAATGCACTTTGTTATTTTATCATTACTTTTTATTTTAATTCCCACGGTATCCATATTTCCCTCCTACTTAAAAATCATTTATATCTATTATCGGCTCTCCTGGACTACTATTTTTAAAGTTTCCTCCATGCCATCCCTTTAAATGTTCATTTGGTGTAACTGGATATATTATTTCCCCTTTATCAGCTAAATGAGGATATTGGGATGCACTATACGAATGATGTCCTTGAATAGGCTTACCATCATATTTGGGAGTTCTACCATTTAAAATATCTTCAATTTGTTCTGTTGTCCAATTACGTGTAGTGCTTTCTCCATTTATTATTCTTTCTCTTTCTTGATTCCAGAATTGTTTAACACCTTCACGTCTTCTAGCTGAAAATCTTTTATTCCACTCATATGCTTCATATTCTGCTTTAGTTACTGTTCTATTATCTATTTTGCTTTTAATTTCTGACATTTTCTTTGAACTTAACTGCTTATTCGTTAACTGATGTTCATTTAAATCTAATCCAGAAACCCTTTCAGAAATTATTTCTTTTGCATTAGGATTTCTTACCCCCTCAGATGCCTCTTCTCCCTTACCAACAATCTTTTTAGTTATATTCTTAGTCAGTTTTTCAATTTCACTAGCTCCACCAGCACCATTCATTGCAAATACAGTTCCGTTACTTAATTTGCCTGCTGCCTCTTCTACTTCCGGTGACATTCCTGTTTTTATTCCCTTGTATATCTTTCCTAGTAGACTTCCTGCACCTAGCGTGCCTAGTCCAAACAACTGATCTCCTGTACTATAGTGCTTTCCTGATACTAAATCCTTTCCTTCAACTATTTCACCTAACATTTTAAGTTGACCAAATACTGGTATGAAATCTGCTGCAATAGATGCTGTTCTTTCACCATTCGTTTCGTAATCAAAGTCTGATAGTGAAAGTATTTTACTTATTATCTAGCATATTTTACCACACCTACAAATTTAAATTGATAGCCTTTATTATTTACAGCTTTTATACTTCCATCATATTGAAAATTATAAAGTAGAATCCCTGCATTGAATTTTACTGATGATACTCTACCAATCAAATTCTCATATTTGGGCATTACTATATCCTCATATGAGCACCCTGAAATAAGTTCAGTAATTGAATTAGTTTCTTTCTCAAGACATACTCTCTCTATAAAATCTTCATCAAAATCATCTATATTAATATTAAAATCTTGTAAAAATTGTGATGGTAAAAAATCTCCTTCATCTGTATAGACGAGTTCAACATATTCTAAAAGTTCCTCATCTGATTTTGAGTTACCAATCCATAAAGATACATATCCTTCTCTTTCCATATACTTATTCTACTCCTTTACTTTAGTCTAAGCCCTTCTGGCAAAGCATCAACTCCACCATTAAGCCTATAATTAGCCCAGTTATTTAATCTACGTGTGAACATGTTATAATCAATTGAAGAATCAATTATATCCAACAATTCGTTATGAGCTGTTGTAGAACCTAGTTGACCATGCTTTCCAACTGGATTTATAAATTCCACATCACTTATAGCAGTTCTTAAATCTCGAATTTGTTCTGCACTTACTCCCCAATTTTTAAATTGAGGTGCACGTGAAACTATATAATTTGAACTAACAAATAGCTATAATTAAAATCTCTAAAATGGAAATACTAAAATAAATAAAGTATTGGAGATGATATTTGTGGGAGAAAGATTAAAAGTTAATTGTAAACATAGTTCTTATGATATGTTAAAACAGCTGTATCAAACAGAAAAAGATGTAAGGATGAAAATAAGGCTGCTCGTAATACTATATTTTGGGGAAGGTTATTCAAGTCTTAAAATTGCAAAACTTGTTCACCAATCAGATTCTACAGTGAGGCGATATCTGCATAGATATAATAAATTTGGATTGCCAGGTTTAAAAGATATACCCCATCCCCCTAAAAATACTATATTAAGTAATGAAGAACTTAAAGAAATTGATAAGAATTTATCTCAAAGTCCCCGTGATAGTGGCCTGGAATACAGCAATTGGACAGGAAACCTTTTAGTTGCAATGGTAAAAAATAAATTTAATAAAATCATATCATTGGGTACAGCATATAATATTCTCCATGAATTAAATTACTCCAAAACTCGTCCAAAGAAAACAGATAAAAGAGTAAATAAAGAAACATTAGAGAATTTTAGAGATAAACTTGATGATTTGCTTGAATCAAAAGATGAAAATACTGAAATCCTTTATGAAGATGAAGCTATAATAACTTCAGAGCCAACAACTACGGCAACATGGTCAAAAGTAGGCTCTCAAACTGTAGTTAAAACTAATAGTAGTGGCACAAGACAGAGAACTGTAATATTCGGTGCAGTAAATCCAGAGAAAGGCAAGTTAACTCAAGAATTAAATGATAAAGGAAATACTGAGAATTTCAAGTCTTTTTTAAAATAAGGTGTCTGAAGATTATCCTGATAAAAAAGTTATAATTATAGCTGATAATGCAAGATACCATCATTTTAAGGGAATAAATGAATATTTAGAAGGATTAAAAAATATAGAATTCTTGTATTTGCCACCATATTGTTCTCAGTTAAATGCTATAGAGCACCTATGGAAAAACATTCGTTCCAATGTAACATATAATACTCTTTTTAACAGTTTTTCAGAATTGTTACATCAAATTAGTTCCTATTTGGATTCAATAAAAGAGGACAAGGCTATATTGAAAAAACTATGTGCATATATCTACTAGCTCTTACCCCTATAAAGTTAGCTATTTGTTATTGTAAATTATATAAATGCCACTCATGCATTCCTCCTGGTTCGCGTAACTGTCTTTCAATTGCTCTTCTTGTTGATTTATTCTGCCACATACTATCTAATTCACCTACACTTAGTGAATTAAACCAGTCATTAAATTCACCACTCTTTACTGTAGGAACTTTTATTTTTCCCTCAGCTTGTGTAACCCCCTCAGATGCCTCTTCTCCCTTACCAACAATCTTTTTAGTTATATTCTTAGCAAGTTTTTCAATTTCACTAGCTCCACCAGCACCATTCATTGCAAATACAGTTCCGTTACTTAATTTGCCTGCTGCCTCTTCTACTTCTGGTGACATTCCTGCTTTTATTCCCTTGTATATCTTTCCTAGTAGACTTCCTGCACCCAGCGTGCCTAGTCCAAACAACTGCTCTCCTGTACTATAGTGCTTTCCTGATACTAAATCCTTTCCTTCAACTATTTCACCTAACATTTTAAGTTGACCAAATACTGGTATGAAATCTGCTGTAATAGATGCTGTTCTTTCACCATTCGTTTCGTAATCAAAGTCTGATGAAGTTACCATTTTTTTTATGTAATCATCACAACTATTTATTTTTTCCTTATCTATTTCCGAATCAAATATAAGCTTACTAATAAAATCTGACAGGAATTTTGAAGCATTTTCTGAACTATATTTTGGCAAACTTGCATTATAGGCATCTATTTGAGATTTTATCTGTTCATACTCTTGATGCATAGCCATTGATATTCTTCCAAAGCCAAGTAGGTCTTCCAAGCCTATTTTATCCTTGTTAATTCCATCTGATACTTTTGTATTCATATCAAATATCGATGCAGGTCTTTCTCCTTGTATTCCTACATTGTTATCTATTCTTATATCTTGCAACTTCGAATCTCTTAGCTTTTTTATTGTTTTAACCAGATCATTATAGAATACATCATCTACTTCTCTTTGATACTCCCCTATAAATCCATCATTGCTGCTATAACCTATAGTACTCATATTATAATTATATCCACTACTACTATTTTGTCCATCACCACTAGATACTGCTCCGAAAGCCTTATATTTATCCATGTATTCTTCAATATGTTCCATATTATTCTTTATTGATGTATAATCCACATTTCCTAATTCATCATGAGCGTTTATTTCTTCAAATGCTTCCTTGCTAATTTCCTCTATCTTATCTAGAACTGGAAGCATATCATTTAGCATGGAGTAAGCAGCAGTAGTTTTCTTAGATAAAAGATCTGAATCTAAAATATACTTTCTCACTTTGCATTCTCCTCATATCCTTTTCATTTTGCTCTTGACATATTACCAATTTGCTACGCTACACCATATTTGCATCATAACTTTCTGCTTCTTCTTCATCTTGCTTACTTAAATTTTCTAAACAATAATTTACATAATACTCTGCTTGTCCATAAAAATAACTTAATGTATTTAAATCTTTAACAAAATTATCTGACAGCACTTTCTCATCATTCCCGGCTTTTCCTAAATACATTCCCATAAAACTTTCAAATGTTTGTTGATACATTTTGGATGCATCACTTACTAACTCTGATGCTTTACCTATTTTGTCTGCAATATTTTTTAATTCACCACTTACCTTTATGGTATCATCCATTTATTTATTCACCTCAAGTTCAAATATATTTGCAAGTTCTAGCCTTATATCTCTAGGATTTACTTTGATTAACTGTTTATTTAATAAATTATATTTATATACACAATCTTTTTGATAATAAATATTGCATACTCTAAAATTTTTATTTTCTTCTTTTTGTATGCATAAGATCTGATTTTCTTTTTTATCTTGTATTTCATTTAATATAAAATTATTAGGTTCTATTATTTCTTTTTCGCTATCCTCTACCTTTGTATTATTCCATAAAAATTGATAATTTTTTATTATCTCATACAGCATAAGAGATTTGCTTGTTCTCTCAATAATAAATTGTCCTTTTTCTCTGTTCTTTAAAAATACTAAAAGATCAGTCTTATCTAGTGATATTAATAAATCATTAATCCATATGTGTTTTTTTGCCTTTTTATATTTTTCTAAGTTATTAATAATTCTAAAGGATTTTTCATTTAATCCATTATTACTTTGTAGTATCTTTTTCTTAATTAATGATTTTTTTGGTGAATTTTCACCTTTATCATTACTAATCAAAGTTTCAACGGGATTTATACCCAAAATCGGTGTCCCATCTAGTGCCCTATTTAGATAGTATAATTCACTTGCACTAATCATTTTCATTCCTCCATACTACTTCCATAAAGATGGCATTTTACCGCTGTGCATATATTCTTCAGCTTTAGTTTCTAACTTAACCATTATGTCTACATTATCTTTGGCTACACTTAAAAGCATTTCATGATATTTTTTTAATATTGCCATCAAATCTATTGCTGATTCTTTACTCTTCCCTTTCCATACATCTGTATTTAAGATTGATAATACCTCATTAACTGTATCTAAAGACTCTTGTAAAGTTTTATTACCATTCATAAAATTTCTTATGTCATCATGTATACTATTATCTAATCTATAAAGCATCTTTTATCTCCTAACTAAAATAATTATTTTTCTAATTATCACATTCACATGCTTCTTCATATAATTGTCTATACTTGTTATATAATTCATCAGCTTCAGCTCTTTGGTTATCAATAATACTTATATCATCTTCAATTTTACCAAATAGTTGATTAACTTCCTTGCTAAAATCCTCTGACTTATAATTAAAATTATCCATAACTTCCCCTTGAAGATTATAGCTTGCTTCATATACAGTGTTAAAGTCTTTAAAATCTGTCCTACAGCTGTCTAAATATCTATCAAGCTCTTCTTTATATGATGCCAATTTGTCTCTAGCTTTTTCATATTCAACCATTTTTGTTTTATAATACTCTTTATCACCCATTATTCCTCTCAATCCAATATTATGTAATTTTAAATAATTATATAATACAATAAAATTACATACTTTTGCAATATAATATACGCATAAACCCAGGGGTTACGCATGAATATTTTTTTAACCGCATCCCCGATAGGAGATTTTTAAAAAATAACCATTGCAGCTATATATGTGGCATGATAATATTTTTTGTGGCAGTCCTAAAATTATAATGATATGGAGTTGAAGCGTTTCAGGGAACTTCATTAATTTAATCAAGATTTTTTGCATAGAAAACCAAACAGTCCTTTTCGGATATGTCTAGTAATTGTTATACGGATTTTTCCTGTATTATCTTATATGAAGTTTTTGATAAGTACTTGTTCTAGATAATTATTGTCTACAGAAGCAGCAAACCTTTTAGATTTTAAACTATACTTAGGTTCAGTAGTGTCTTTTTTTATTATATTTAGAGCCAATCGCTTTAGCAGGGCTAAATTTTGCGGACCATAATCTTTCCTTACTCTACGACCATCTTCTTTAAATACAACATCAAGAATCCAATGAGTTGATTCTATTTCCCAATATTTTCTTACTGTTGTTGAAAATTCTTCTATAGAGTCTTTTAAAGATGAAATATAATATCTTTTTTCATCTGTTTTTACTTGTACTAGTACCATTTCATTTTCACTAGCCCATGCACTTACAATATGAATTGGTGACTTTTTATTATCTGTATCAAATGCTCCTCGCATAGTCTTGCCATCAATGGCTACTACAGATCTTTTAGTGTTGCTATTTCCTTAACCCAATAAACAAAACACTTTTCAAATTGTTTTGAATCTATCCATCTAAAAACCCTCTCAAAAGTATCATGAGATGGTATACCATTTGGAAGTTCAAGAAACTTGCTAAATCAATCTTCTCGCTTCTTTGCAAATATTTCAACTTCCTTCCAATCACTTGCATTAGCAATGGTTGCAGCTACTGCAATAAAAAGTATATCTATTAGTAAATGACGTACTTTGGCTTGCTACCTTACACCTCTGATTATTTGAAAATAATTAAAAAATATAGACTCTTTGTTGCTCATAAGTTTATCCTTCTCTTCTTTGTATTTATATAAAAGTAATATATAAACTAATTATATAGAATCAAAAAACAAAGAGTGGATTAAACTCCTATATTTAGGATTATCCACTCACTTTTTTTGTTTGTTTACAATTTATTAACTCATGATTTAGCCCTAATTTTCCCTAAATCAATATAGAATACTTTAAATCATTGATGCTTCTTAAGAAGATATTTATAATACCATAAAAGAAAATTTACTTAAACTTCCCCCATGAAATAGAAGAAAAACTTGGACAGTAGGCTTTAAATGATATGCATATACATATATCCGGCATTCGTTATAGTGAAAAAAAGGAGAGGAATCATCTACCCTTTCTTAAAAGTGATTTCAATTATGTAGACTGTTTAAGAAGTCTAAAAGAATTCAAAGCAAAGGGATGTATAATCTGTGAAAGCCCTATGCTTGAAAAGGACGCTTTGATGCTAAAAAATACATATGAAAAATTATAATATTTTTTATAGGCTTTTTATAGAGATTTTAGATGGAATAATTATAACCACCGCACTACCTAAAATGGCACAATATTTTCATACAAGTTCGTCAACATTTGGATAATGTTTCTTGAATTAGTCTCAGGTATAGGACGCTCACTAGCCTTAACTGCTTACAATGGATTAAGTTTTTCTGAAATAGATCCTCAAGATCGAAATAGCGCAAATACTTTGAGTGCTGTTGTTTCAACATTAGCTCAAGGGATGGGAATATCACTCATTACAGTTGTTGTAAATTTATTTTAATTTTTCTTTTTAATTAATACTGCCTATGAATTAGGTTTTATCTTTCTTGGTCTATTGATGCTATTCCCAGTAATTGAAGTACTATTTCTACCTAAAAATATTGGTCATGCAACAATTAGCTAGGTTTACTTACTATATATGGGAAAACGCTGCTAATAATCCACTCTTCTTTAAAGTGGTAGATTATCACTATTACGTACCTGGATAAGTTCTTCCCCTAAAGGATAACATATTCTAAGTGCTAAAGACACTAAGAGTACTGTTAATAAGGTTCATCTGGAAATAAACATTTCTCTACATCAAACTCCACCTGAACCTCTGAATCACTTAATTAAACCAATCTCTTTCCTCTAATTACAGAAAATAAACCTCATTCCCCATAGTTTCAGCCTCAACCTTGTCATGGGTTACCAATATAACAGTTCTACCTGTTTCCCTCTGGTGAATTAAAAATTTTTTTATTATACTGCTTTTCAATCTGTCATCCATGCCCTTAAAAGGCTCATCCATCAAAATCAAGCTGCTTTTATAAGCAACAGCCCTTGCCAGGGCAACTCTTCTTTTCATTCCCCCGCTTAATTTATCTGGAAGCTTATCTTTATACTCCAATAATTCCACCATGCCTAAAAATTTATTTACAGCTATGTCCACTTCCATTTTATCCATGGTGGATTTTAGTACGAATGCAACATTTTCATATACTGTGAGATGCGGAATAAGTCTGTCTTCCTGAAACATATAGGATATGCTGTCATTTTTCAATATAACTTCCCCGCTGTAATTTGTTTCAATGCCGCTTATAATATTTAAAAGAGTAGTTTTTCCACAGCCTGATGGTCCCAAAACAACTGTAATTTTGCCTTTTATGAAGTTTATACTTAAATCAGAAAAAATAGAAACTCCATCATAGGATTTATTCAAATTTTTAATTGTCACCTCATAATTGTGTTCATGTTCCACTACCATATCTCTGTCACCTTTGTAAATAATATTTAAACACCTTCTCAAACATAAAGCTTAAAATAACTACCACAATAGTCCAGGCAAATAACTCTGCTGTCTCCAAAGTGGTTTTGGCGCTTAAAAGATTCAGCCCTATAGAGTATCTTGGAATGCTTAACACCTCTGAAGCCACTGAAACCTTCCATCCAATTCCCATACACATAAGTATTCCTGATACAATGTAATTTTTTATGGAGGGCAAATATATATCTTTAAGTACATATTTCCTTTTTACTTTAAACACATTTGCCATTTGTATAAGGCTTTTATCTATGCTTTTTATTCCCTGAAGCACATTGGTATATACTATTGGAAAACATATAAGTATAGCTGTAAAAATCACTACATTAGATGAATTAAACCACACCAGGGCTATAATAATTATGGATATGACAGGAGTTGCCTTTACAGTGATTACAACAGGTTCCAAAAGTTCTTCCACAAATTTGTTAAGTCCTGCTGTTAACCCAAGTACAATGCCTATAATCACAGACAGCAAAATTCCAATTATCACCCTTATTACACTGCTTAAGACACTTTTCCAGAAATAAAATTTACCCATAAGCAATACAAGCGATTTTAATACTTGAAATGGAGAGGGCAGGAGAAGTTCCTCATTTATAAAAACAGAACATACATGCCAAATTAATATCCAAAATATTAATATACCTATTTTTTTAATTATTTTTGTTTCCGCTGTAATAGAAGTTTTCATCTGGAATTGTTCCTCCAATGGACTTTGGATCATTTTCATTTAACACTTCATAAAATTTTTGTAGATCATCCTTACCTTCTTCAGCACTAATAAACACTATATTGCATTTTGGAATTGCTTCTTCTGCTACTTTGGCCTTTGGAATCACACCATATTTTTCTATAAGCTTTGATGCTTCTACTTTATTATTATTTACAAAATCCACAGATTCCTTATATTCCTTTAAAAAAGCATCTACATCCTTTGATCTACTATCTATAAAAGATTTTCTAAATATCAAAGTTCCCATTATAAGCTTGCCTTTTCCCTGGGATACCTTGTCCCATTCTTTTGTCAAATCTATAGGTACTTGAAGTTCATTGTCTTTCATTTTAGCGGTAGTTACAAAAGGCTCTGGCAGTACTGCCAGGTTAACCTTTTTAGATGCCACTGCAGCAGCCAGATCACTGTGATTCATCTTGTAATCCACTATTACATCCTTTCCTGCAGTTAATCCATTCTCTTTCAATATATAGTTCAATGCAAATTCAGGTACAGAACCTTTTCCACTGGAGTAAATAGTTTTATCTTTTAAATCCTTTATATCCTTTACAGTATTTCCGTTTTCCACTATATATAAAATTCCCAGTGTATTTATACCTACCAATTGAATCTGTCCTTTTGTCTTATTGTATAATACAGATGCCAGATTAGAAGGCACAGCAGCAGCATCTAATTGTCCATTTACAATTTTAGATACTATTTCATCCGGGGAATCGTATACAGTAATATCATAGCTATTCTTATTCTCCATAAGCTTTGCCATACCCATGCCGGTAGGCCCCTTTAATGCCGCTATTTTAATTTTAGTGGATTCTTCAGAGCTATCAGCTCCATTGGAACAACCAGTAACAAACAAAACAGAAATTACAAATATTAACATCATTCCAATAATACCTATTTTTCTTTTCATAAAAAATACCTCCCTTAGTAGTGTCTAATTAAAATTATACACCATTAATTAAATATTTCATGATTTTTATGGAAGTTATTTTCTTCTTATTCTATGTTTTTGAGGTCTTATGGTAATATCTGTTACAGCTATATTAGAGCCTTGCATCAATATTGATTTTACTGTATCTGCTATAACTTCACTATCTATATAGAAATCAGTGTCACTATCATCTTCACTAAAATTTGCATTTCTATAAAAATTACTCTTTGTCATATCAGGATGAACAGAAAGTACCTTAACTCCGGTTTTTCTGATTTCTGAAAAAAGACTTTCTGAGAAGTGGGTTAACCCTGCCTTTGTAGCAGCATAAGCACAACCATAGGTACTTACATATTTTGCAGTAACTGAAGATATATTTATAATCATGCCCTTGTTTTTCTTTAAATCTCTTAAAAGCACATTGCAAAGCACCATAGGTACCTCCAGATTGGTTGAAACCATCAAATGTATTTTTTTAGGATTTAATTCTTCATGAGGGCCAAAATATCCCACCCCTGCATTGTTCACCAATAAACATACCTTGTTTTCTTTTTTAATTTTCTCTATAATTTTTACAAGTGTATTTACCTCTATAATGTCGCAGACTTCCTGAATAAAATTGGAATCATAAGAATCTACTTTGGAAAAATCCCTTCCAAAACCATATACTTTATAACCCATTTTAAGAAGTCTTTTTGAAATTTCAAACCCTATTCCTGAAGAAGCCCCTGTTACAATTGCAGTTTTCATGATTCACACCTTCCCTATGTACAAAATATCTTTTCTTTTTTAACATAATTCCCTACCATATTATACATAAAATCTACCATGGACTTATGATGTTCCTCTGAATAAGTATATATCCCATCTATAGTTTTAAAGGGATACGAGAGTAAAATAGAATTAGGATTAATTTTCTCCATCTTCTTAAAATAATCCTTTGCAATTCTAAATACTCCGATACTTACATCTTCAATATTGGATTCTGAAACAACTTTAAAGGTATCCTCTACACACCTTGTATAATACTCTTTCCATCCAGGCACATAAAGAAGTGGATCAAAGCAGACCCTTACCTTCCATCCCTTCAAAACAGCACACCTTAAACTACCTAATCTAGACTTTAAGCCTGGAGTATTACTCTCATATTTCCCTATAATCTCCTCTGGAGAAAGAGTCCATGCCAGTATCACATTGGATCTTGGTGCTATATCTTCTATACTTTTAAAATTAGAACTTTTAGTTCTCACTTCTATCTTTAAGTGAGGGTAAAGATAGCTAAACTCTATCCATTTCCTGGTGAATCCAGTTATATTTTCGAAAGCTAAAAGATCTGTATCATAAGATATACAGATATATACTGGATGCTTTTTCAAAAGACACTTAAGTTCAGTAAAAATATCATTTAAATTTACAAATATCACTATATTAGCCGAAGGATACATTCCTTGCAGATAACAATATTCACAGTTGTAAACACAATTCATCATGGAGGAGGTATAATAAAAATGATCATTTCCAAAACTCTCACATACTCTGGCTCCCTTATAAATAAGGTTTCCATCTTTACAGGCCAATATAATTTTGGGACTTTTCTTTTGAAGAACAAAATCTTGATTATGCCTTGAGAACACATCTTTGTAGTGATGTATTTTTATTATACTGGAATTTTTAAATTTAGATAATATATATTTGGTATTTTCATTATCTAAAGCTTTTTCTTCCACATAAATATGAGAAAAACTACATAGATTCAAGCTGCCATATAAGTCTTTCAAAATACATCTTCCTTTCAACTTTAGTTTTACAGTAAATTTGAGTAAAAGGTTCAAGAGCCAATATCAAATTATCATTTCTAAGTTTATACCCTTTGGCCAATCTTTTAAGCTTATGCTGCATAGAAACAGACAAATTTAAATTGCTTGCTATTTCATTTATGTAATCCATATCCTTTTCATCCAATATATCGAAAGGTTTTGCATACTGATTATAAATATCCTTTATCCATGTACATATTTTCTCTGAGCTTCTATGGATTAGCTCTGTAACTTGTAATGCTGTTAAGTTATGGCTATTTAAATAATCAGATACTACTTTTAAACAATATATTCTATGGGGAGGAATAAATATGGATACTGCCTGAAAAAAAGCAGCCCCTTCCATATCTACAAAGTCTCCTTTTACATCTCCAGCATCCTGCTCTTTAATTATTTTGGGGAAGCTCTCCAAGTTTCCTTCTTTAAAAGGATGTCTGAAAATCATATCTGGGTAAAAATCCTTGTTTGATGTATTTTCAGTTATTTTATTACAAAGTACTGTGGTGCCAATAGCAACAGTTTTATGTTTACTGCCGCATATACCTATATTTACAAAAGTATCATAAGCATTAGCTTCAAATTTATCTATAATATGCATACAGGCACAAGCCGTATTTATAGCTCCCCCTTTAGTTACCACAAGGACAATTTCTTCATTTTTGAATACCTGGAATTTATTTATAAGGTTATACTTTTTTAAAGCAAAGCCATCTATAAATGGCTTTGCTTCACAATACAATGCTGTTACTATGAAAACCATATTCTCTTTTTCATCCTCTCCACATAATTTCATCCGTATCATATTCTTTTTAACAGTGTTTCCAAATAATTATACCTCAAATATGTGTTAAAAGGTAAATAAATTAGTTTCTTTGTGTTTACCTATTTTACTCCTCTATATAAATATCTTTTAATTTTAAAACTCCACTCTCTGTATACTTCATTATATTGTTCTTTCACTATTTTCAAAAATTCATCCAATACACCTAATTTATATAGGCCCTTCATAAGATGTCTTGGGTAGTTTCCCCCCCTTGAATAATTGTTTCTGGGATCTATAACTTTTATAGAAAAATCATTATCAATATATAAATCCTTACACCGTATATCCAGTTTAGTAAATTCAAGTTCTTTAAATTCCATGAGCAATTTGATAATCTCACAAGATATTTTTTTATTTATACCGTTTTTTCTAATATAATAGTCAAGCCTTTCTCCTGGTACATAATCTTTTATAATATAGTAAGGTCCATGAGAATACACTTGGGGAAAGTATTTACTTTTTTCAGTTTTCTTTAAAAGTTCATATTCATTTTTACAGATATCTTTATCTTTAAATATTTTTATTACTTTGTTATCTTTCAGTAAATATACTATACCATTGTGACCACAGCCTAAAAAGTCTCCCGCCCTTAACATATTTTCGGCTGTTTCATCCAATTGAACATAATACCCATCTCTCCTTGCCATAATCCATACCTTTCCATATTACTACTATTACTATTGTATGAAACCTTTTATCTTAATTTGATAATATATATAAAATTATTCCTTAAACTAAAAACAAAACTTAACATTTGGTACTTTTCCTTGACATAGTACCAAGGTTTACCTTTGGGACGAGTATACGGAAGGATGTGGATACTTGCCTAAAGAAAGTATATAATTTACATATTTACATGTGTACCCTTATACAAAACCGGTATTGCAGCTGCTATAAGGATCATCCCCATAAAAGCGGGTGCGGCATGATCAAGGGACACATAGATTTGCCCTCCAATGATCGGACCAATCATTCTTGCTAAAGCCTGAATCGATTGGCTGCCTCCTTGAATCCTTCCTTGTTCACTGGAATTGACAGACTTGGAGAGCATCCCATTGAATGAAGGCCCAAAGATCGAATCACCAAAACCAAATATAAACATTCCAGCGATAAGAAGAGGATAGAATGAGAACAAAGCCGATGCTGCAATCAGACTGTAGCCTATAATCTCCGAAACCATTCCCAGAATGGCTATCTGTTTATCATGAAGTTTCAGCAAAAGCTTTGGCATGATGAAACCTTGTGAAATAATATCTTGGAAGCCCATGATTGAAAACATAAGTCCGATTAGGGCAGGCTTCCAACTGAAAGTATCCATTGTAAATTGTGAAAAAACTGCCTGTAAAGATCCGTTGGGTATCCAAAGTAAGAATGCTGAGATAAGCAGTCTTTTTAAGTTTTTCATGGAAAGTATGTTTGCAAGCTGTATAAATGGATTCAGTCTTACAAAGGTAATCTCTTTCAGTCTATTATTCTTGTCAAGGCTCTCAGGCATAAAAAAGAATCCATAAACAACATTCAATAAAGTTATGATTGCTCCAAAATACATGGGTACAGAATAACCAAACTTGGCAAGTAATCCGCCTAAAGTTGGGCCAATGACGGTGCCTACACCTACAACCGCACTCACCCATCCAAAGTATTTGGTTCTCTGTTCTGGAGGAATGATGTCTGCAAAATATGCGAAGATAGTGCTTATGTTCCCGCCTGTTATACCTTCTATTATGCGCCCAGCAAATAGTACCCATAAAGCTCCTCCTATGCCAAAGACTAAGTACCCGATTGCGGAGCCCAAAAGGCATACTAAGAGTACTGGGCGACGGCCATATTTGTCGCTCAAAGCTCCAAGTACGGGGGCCGCAAAAAACACGCAGACTGCATAAACAGAAGTCAGCAGCGTAACAACTATAGCTTGTTCTCCCGGATTGCTTGTATAAGGCTTCACTAAGAATGGGACGACAGGTGCTATGATACTTAAGCCTATTCCGCAAAGAAACACAGACATAAGACCGAATATCAAAGCCTTTTTATCTATGGTTTGTTCTGTGTTCTGTTCATTGTGTGATCTAAATTTGAACACTAAAATTCTCCCTTCAAAAGTTATGTTTTTGCTTCCTCGGAATCATATTTATCGTATCATCATTTTACTTCCTTGTCAACAAAATAATAGCAATAAAAATGCAGCCTGTTCTCAATAGAGCTTGGCTGCCTGTGGTTTTATTTTCATTATTCAAATTTATTCTGACTTAATATCTACACCCAGTTTCTTTATTTCTGCATCCAAATGCCTACTATACTTTTCCACGAAGCTAAGCATACTGTCAAATTGTTCCTCGGTTACTTGCTCAAATACGGCTTTATCCCGCTCTTGAAACTCTTTGTGCAATTCCTCATGGACTTTATAAATTCTTTGTCCTTGTTCAGTAAGCCGGAAATAGATTTCTTTCTTATTATCTAGCTTCTGATAGCTTTTAATGATACCCTTTCTTATGAGCTTCTTAGTTAGCTTACTTATGGCACCGGTAGTCATATAAAAGGACTCTGCAAGTTTTGTCACGTTGGAATCTACATTTCTTCCAATGTATTCGATGCAATGTACTTCAGAAGACTTATAACCCTTAAGACTATCTTCCATTTTAAACTTATTAAGCCGAACCAACTTGTTTAATAAGTCCCTGAAACCCATTATGACCTGTTCTTCTTTTTTCATGACCTGTCCTCCACTCGTTGGTATATTAACAATATTATATTAAATCTTTGTTTCTATTTCAACAATATTAAAATAATTATTTTAGGAATCGAGCTATACGTGAAAAAAGAGAGCCAAAAGCATCTAAGTACTGAGTAAATAAACGCTAGTTATCATCTGATAATAATTGATTAAATAAACCAATCCACTAAACGGCAAGCGGTGCAAGTGTCAAGACACTTGCACAAGACTGTAGACTTAAGTCTGACTAAGACTTTGTCTGAAGTCTGAAACTGTAACATTACTTACAGTTTGTTTCTTTAAATCAAATAATTTTTTTAATCTTCTCCCCAGATACTATATCCTCTACTGGACATATGTTTAGACACAGATGACACCCTGCACATTTATTTTTTAATAATGAAGGTTTCCTATTTTCATAGTCCCACTTTATGGCCTGATGGCCTCCATCATAACAAGATATATAGCATCTGCCGCAGCCTACACAGTTGTGATATGTAAACTCTGGATACACTACATAACTTCTGTCCAGTTTATCTGCTGGAACTACATTTTTGAGTGCAAAACCCACTAAGTCTTCTAACACATTAAATCCTTTTTCCTCCATGTAGTAAGATAATCCGCTGATTAAATCTTTTATTATCCTGTACCCATACTGCATAATTGCCGTAGTGACCTGAATATTTGAAGCTCCCAAAAGCATAAATTCTACTGCATCTTCCCAAGTTTCAATTCCACCCATGCCACTTATAGGAATGCCTTTTAATTTAGAACTTTTAGCCAAATCCTGTATAAATCTAAGAGCTATAGGTTTTATGGCTTTCCCTGAATATCCAGATACTGATGATTTTCCCCCTATTATAGGATAAGGTGAAAATTTATTTAAATCTACCCTGGTTATACTCTTTATTGTATTGATAGCAGCTATTCCATCAGCTCCACCCCGTATGGAAGCAGCTGCAGGTACTACCATATCTGAAAGATTAGGTGTCATCTTGGCAAGTATAGGTAAGGAGCTTCCCTTTCTCACTGCCCTGCAGTAATTTTCCACAAGTTCAGGGCTCTGCCCTACATCCGCCCCCATGGACTGTGAAGACATTTGGGGACAGGAAAAATTGCATTCAATTATATCCGCTCCTATTTGGGTAACCATCTCCGCCAATTTGGTCCACTCTTCTTCAGTTTCTCCCATAATGGATGCGACTAAAATTTTTTGGGGATATTTTTGTTTTAATTTTCTCATATGTTCCAGATTCTCTTCTAGGGGATGGTCTGAAATCTGCTCTAAATTTCTAAAGCCTACAAAAGGTACATTTTCTTTACCTATTACATCAAATCTTGGAGATACTTCATTTGGAATATAAAATCCAATAGTTTTAAATACTACACCTGCCCATCCCATATCCAGTGCCTTGGAACACATTTCAAAATTATTGCCTACCACAGAAGAGGACAAAAAAAATGGATTTTCACATTCTATACCACAAAATTCTATTGAAAGATCTTTCATTTATTTAACCCCCTCCAGTTTTGAATGCTTTTTATATAAAAATTCATGTACCATCTTTATTTTTATAGGTCTATCAATCTTGCCTCTTATACAGTTTCTCTGACAATACATCTTATTATTACAGGCCACACCACATTCTCCCGCCCTATTCAAGTCTTCCATAGTCTTATAATAAGCTCCCTTATAATTTTTAAATCTTAAAGACATTATAATATCTGATGGAGCCTTTTTACCTGGACATGCTTTACTACAGGGTGGATCATAACATAAAAGGCATCTTGCCACTTCTTCTATTATCTGTTTGAATTTTATATTACCTTCCATTTAAAAGCCTCCTATCTACATTAAACTATATTCTCCTCTTCCTCTTTAAAAATTTTCCCCAGCCAGGTTCTCCTAAAAATTCTCCATCTTTAAATACCAGCCTTCCCCTTGAAAAAGTCATAACAGGATATCCTTTCAATTTCACTCCCTCCCATATGGTATGATCCACATCTGAATGCATATTCTCTTTGGAAATAGTAAAATCCTTATGTGGATCATATACAACAATATCCGCATCTGAGCCCACTGTAATACTGCCTTTTTCAGGAAAGCATCCATATATTCTAGCAGGATTTGTAGAACATACTTCTACTACCTTATTAAAAGAGAGTCTTCCTTTATTAGCTTCACTTAACATGTAGGGATACATATTTTCTATACCCATACATCCATTTGGTATCTTAGTGAAATCGTCCTTTCCCCAATCCTTTTCATAGGATTGAAATGGGCAGTGATCTGTAGCTATAGTTGCAATATCTCCAGTTTTTATACCCTGCCATAGGGCATCTTGGCTTTCCTTTCCCTTTATTGGAGGAGAACATACAAAATTTCTCCCATCTTCCCTTTTATAAACTTGATTGGTAAAATATAAATATTGAGGACAGGTTTCTGCATATATTTCATATCCTTCATCCCTGGCCTTTTTAACTTCTTCCATCCCTTCCTTATTCGCAAGATGAACTATATATAAAGGAGCATTTAATGCCTTAGCCCAGTGCATTGCCCTTTTATCTGCTTCCGCTTCTACAAATTCTGGTCTTGAAAGATAGTGATACCAGGGAGAAGTTTTTCCCTCTTTTAAAAATTGCTCCGTCCTTATATCTATTAAATCAGGATTTTCTGCATGAACTGCTATAATGGCACCTACCTCTTTGGACTTTTCAAGCATCTGACACAGTACTCCATCATCTGCCATCAGCCCTTCCTTTTTATATACCATAAATACTTTAAAACTGGGTATTCCATAATCTACACAAGTTTTTAATTCCTCTAAAATTTCTGGTCTCAAGTCCGACACCACCAGATGAAAAGCATAATCAACACAAGCTGCAGGTGCACATAATTCATCCCTTTCTTTGGCAGTTTGAATTAATCCATACCCCTTTTTCTGAAGTGCAAAATCAAAAACTGTGGTTGTTCCGCCGCAGGCAGCAGCTCTTGTACCTGCTTCATATCCATCTGCTGATACCGTCCCTCCAAAGGGCATTTCAAGGTGAGTGTGAGCATCTATAGCACCTGGAAGTACATACTTTCCTTCTACATCAACTATTTTGGCATTTATATCTTCGAGCTGGCTGGCCACAGCTGCAATTTTTCCGTTTTTTATTCCTATGTCTGCCCTATAGGTATCTGATGCCGTTATTATAATACCATTTTTTATAATCGTATCCATTTACTTATCACCTCTCTATTAATCTGAACCTAAGAATTACTTGATTCATTTGCAAGTCCTGCAGCTGACTCTGGCTCCTTTGAAGAAGCGCTTAATAAATAGTAAATCACAAAAGATACTGCAAAACCTACGAACCAGGCATAATTAGCCAATCCGCTTAAACTTGGAATTATCTTGCCTATAAGGGCTGCAAATATGCCTACAATCAGTGAAATAACAGCCTTTAAGTTAAAACCTTTGTTATAAGTATATTTCCCTTTTGTTAGATATAGATCCTTAAGAACTAAATTTTTCTTTTTTATAATCCAATAATCACAAATAATTATTGCTGCTACAGGTCCAAGAATTCCAGAATAAGTTCCAAGCCAAGCATATATATATCCACTAGGATCAGACAGTAGTTTCCATGGCATTATAAGTATTCCAATAATACCTGTAATAAGACTTCCCATTTTAAAGCTTATGTGTTTAGGCGCCATATTTGAAAAATCATTTGCCGGAGAGACAATATTTGCCGCTATATTAACAGAGAGAGAAGCCACCACTATTCCGAAAAATCCAATTAATAATGCTATAGGATTAGTAAATTTGGCTATTATATCTACCGGATCCCACATGGCTTTACCATATATAACTACGGTAGCAGAAGTTATTATTATACCCATTGCGGAAAATATAGTCATAGTTATAGGAAGCCCTAAAGACTGTCCCACCATTTGCTCTTTTTGTCCTTTTGCAAATCTTGTAAAATCAGGTATGTTCAATGAAAGAGTAGCCCAAAATCCTACCATACTGGTAAGTGCTGCAGGAAATACCTTCATAAAATCACCCATATTTTTCAGCTTACTTTCCTCACTTAAAAGAGGTCCAAAGCCATGTGCAGAGCTAACTGCCCAAATTACCAAAAATACGGCTAAGACTATTACTGCCGGTGCAGCCCAATTTTCAAATTTTTTAAGCTGTTCCATTCCTTTGAATATAATAAACATCTGTATGCCCCAGAATATCATAAATGTTATAGCCGCAGGCAAGCTCAATCCCGCTATTTGAAAGCTTCCGCCCAGAGTTTCCCATCCTGGAATTACAGCAGAAAATAATACATTCAACGCACTTCCACCTATATAAGTATTGATTCCGAACCATCCACAGGCTACAATAGCTCTGAGTACTGCAGGTATATTGGCACCAAATACTCCAAAAGCCGCTCTGGAGAAAACAGGAAAATTTATTCCATATTTAGTTCCAGGATGAGCATTTAATAAAATAGGTATTAAAACTATAAGATTCCCAAGAGTAATGGTAAATAAAGCCTGATTCCAATTCATTCCCAGTGATATTAAACTCCCTGCCAGCATATAGGTAGGTATGCAGTGGGCCATTCCAATCCAAAGTGCAGTAAAATTATAAGTATTCCAGGTTCTCTCTTTAACAGGTACAGGGGCATTATCATCATTATATAATTTACTTTCTGTAACATTTATATCTGATTTATCTAACTCATATATTTCTTTTTCTCTGAGTTGTTCCATAATAATCCCTTCTTTCTTTTAATAAACAAATATATTGTTTTACATCTTATCTATATCTAATATAGTCTGAAGCAATACATTAGTCCCTTTTACACAATTATCAAGAGGAGTTTTTTCTATTTCACAATGGCTGTGTCCACCAATACTTGGAACAAATATCATAGTTACAGGCAGCATATCAGCTGCAAACTGGGCATCATGTCCAGGTCCACTGTACATTCTCATATTGGAGTATCCATAAAGATCTGCATTCTTTTCAACTAAATTCACTAATTCTTTATTAAAGCTGACAGTTTTACGTGCCCACAATTCCTTGTAGTTAACTTTACAACCTGCAAGTTCACAGGGAATGTTCTTAATGATTTTAACTACCTTCTCTACTACTTTTGGATCTTGGTGCCTTGCATCCAAAGTAAATTTAACATGCTCTGGTATAATTGTGTGCACATTGGGTGAACAGTTAATTCTGCCAGTAGTATAAACTAGCTTATCATCAAGTTTGTCAAGTTCTCTGTGAAGATACAAAATGGCCTCAGAGGCAGCTAAAAGGGCATCTTTTCTCATTTTTTGTGGGACAGTTCCTGCATGTCCAGCCTGACCTGTAAATTCAAATTCATAGTTGACCATTCCAACAACACCTTCTACCACACCAATGTCCTTTTTTGAGGCCTCAAGTACTGGTCCCTGCTCAATATGCAGCTCAAGAAGAGCTTTATAATCCTTAGGATTTATCCTATTCTTTTCATCACCTTTATATCCGCTTGCATCCAAGGCTTCTCCAAAAGTTATACCTTCTGTATCTTTTGATGCCAGCATCTTTGCCTTATCAAACTTACCAGTAACAACACCTGATGACATCATGGCAGGATCAAAACGTGCTCCTTCTTCATTAGTCCAGATCATAACCGTAATTGGATGACGATGTGGAATATTTTCTTTAACTATAGTTTCAACTGCTTCCATTGCAGTTAAAACCCCTAAAATTCCGTCATAATTTCCGCCCTGTACTACTGAATCACAATGGGATCCCATTGCAATACGTGGAAGATTTTCTGAACCTTTAAAAGTAGCATACATATTTCCCATATCATCCGTTATAATTTCTGCCCCTAGTGCTTTCATTCTTTTTGAAAATTCTCCCCTTGCCTGAAGGGCTACCTTCGATAAGGATAGCCTTGTTATACCGCCCTTTCCAGTATCACCAAATTTACTAAAAGTTACAATTTTATCCTCCATGCCCTCTTTATCACAGGTAATTTTTTTCATTTCTTCTACTTCCATGAATAAATCTCCTTTACAAATTCGTTAAATTAGTTTAGAATATAACACGCGATTATTTTTAATTTATAGATGCCTTTGTATATATTTTAAAAGGCACTTATTTTTTAATTTTTTCTATTTCTCTATATATTCATCTACGAAATCTAATACTTTATCCAAAATATCCACTGCCTCTTCCAATTCTTCCTTCTTAATAATAAGTGGAGGAGCTACCATTATACAATTTTCATGAGAATAGGTTGAAAATCCTTTTTCCTTTAACATACCTACAATTTTACCCATTATCCCTTCTGGATCCTTTCCATAAGGAACTAGTGCTTCTCTTGTATTTTTATTTTTAACCAGCTCTACCGCAGAAAATAGACCTATATATCTAACATCTCCTACACTTGCATGTTTTTGTTTTATCTGTTCTAGTTTTTGTCCCAAAACAACACCCATTTTTTTAGAATTTTCTATTAAATTTTCTTCTTCATACACTTCTATAGTTGCACATCCTGCAGCACATCCCAGTGGATGGGCATTATAAGTAAGTCCACACATAAGCACATTATCATCAAAATATTCACCTATCTTTTTGCTTACAATAACTCCTCCCATAGGCACATATCCACAGGTGACACCTTTTGCAAAAGTAATAATATCTGGCTCTACATCCCAATTATTGCAGGCAAACCATTCCCCAGTTCTACCCCATCCGGCCATAACTTCATCGCATACCATCATTATTCCAAATTCATCACATAGCTTTCTTATACCTTGAAGATATCCCTTAGGTGGAATAATTACACCATTGCTTCCTGTTACAGTTTCTAGGAAAATAGCCGCCACAGTTTCGGTTCCCTCATATATTAATTGCTCTTTTAATTTTCCAAGATAATATTCACATGCTTCTTCTTCACTTTCAAATCTTATACTTTCCCTATAAACATAGGGATCAAAAAATTTAACAAATCCTGGTATACCAGGTTCACAGGTATACCTTCTTGGCTCTCCTGTTAAATTTGCAGCTCCAAAACTTGCCCCATGGTAAGAACGGTATCTGGAAAATATTTTAAATCTTCCTGTTACCATTTTAGCTATTTTTATGGCATTTTCATTAGAATCTGCCCCACCTAATGTAAAAAATACTTTTCCCATATTTTTAGGAGCTTTTTCTATAACTTTAGCCGCAAGCTTTGACCTTACATCAACTGCATATCCAGGGCCTATAAAAGGCATTTTATCCGCCTGCTCTTTTATAGCATTTATCACTTTTTTATTTCCATGTCCTATATTTAAATTTACAAGCTGTGAGGACATATCAAAATACTTTTTACCTGTACTGTCCCAAAAGTAAATTCCTTCAGCTTTTGTAATTACAAGTGGATCTAATTTTTTTTGTGCACTCCAGGAATGTAAATTATACTTTTTATCATATTCTTTTATTTTATTACTTTCTAAACACAATTCCTCATTTTGCAAAATTTCCATTTCTATTCCCCCTAATATATGGTTTCATATATTTCTATAAGCTGCCCTAGTGTAGGCTTTCTAGGATTAAGTGTTGTACTCTTATTTTCTATGGCATCCTTTGCCATTTTGTCAAAATTATCTTTATCCACTCCCACTTCTTTTAAACTTTTTGGAAGCCCTGTTTCTGAAAATAAATTTTTTATGGATTCCATAGCCAAATAGCTAGCTTCTCTTGTAGATTTTCCCTCTATATTTTCTCCCATAGTCTTGGCAATAAATTTAAATTTCTCCGAACATGCAGCTCTATTAAATCTCATTACTTCTGGAAGAAGCAGTGCATTTGCAAGGCCATGAGGAACTTTATAATAGGCTCCAAGGGGCCTGGACATAGAATGGACAAGTGCCGTAGATGAATTACTAAAAGCAAGACCTGCATACATTTGGGCAAGTAACATGTTACCTCTAGCTTCCATGTCATCCTCTTTTAATACCGCTTTTATTAAATTACTTGTAATAAGCTCTATGGCTTTTACTGCATAAACATCAGACATAGGCTGGGCAGCATTGGATATATATGCTTCCACAGCATGGGTAAAGGCATCCATGCCCGTTGCCGCGGTGATACTTGGCGGCATCATCTTAGTAAGGTTTGGATCTAAAATAGCCACCTTAGGAATGAGGAAATCACTGCCAATCAGCATTTTAATCTTTCTCTCTGTATCTGTTATTATAGAATATTTGGTAACTTCACTGCCTGTACCTGCAGTAGTAGGTACTGCCACTATAGGAATTCCCTCAATCTCTGGAGCCTTATTTTCATAATCCAAAATATCTCCCCCATTAGTGGATACCATACTTATGGCCTTGGCAGCATCTAGCGCACTCCCTCCTCCTAATGCCACTATCACATCTATATTTTCCTCTTTGGCAGTCTCTACCCCCAGTCTTACTGTATTTACACTGGGATCTGATTCCACTTTGTTAAATACTACATACTCTAAATCTGATTTTTTCAAACTATCTGAAACCTTATCTAAGGCTCCAGTTTTTTTAGATGAATGTTTGCCCGTTACTATCAATGCCTTCTTTCCCAATTTCAAAGACTTAACTCCAACTAGATCTACTACATCCTCTCCATAGATTATGTCCCTTGGACATTGGAATATAGAATAATTCATAAAAACACCTCAGCTCATTTAAAATTCAATAATTTATTATAATATTTTTTGATAATATAATAAATATTATGGATATAAATTATCATATATAAAAACGTAATCATATATCCATGGTGTACAAATATATTGTTATTTTTTTGTACATTATAAATTTATACAAAAAAAATAACAATTACAAAAGATACTTTTGCAATTTTCACTCCTTAAAAGTAGGGTATGAGCTTTGAATTACTTGATTAGATTTAAAAATATTCCTATCCTTATACAAAGTTTAATATTAAATATTACCTCCTCATCTTTCAAATCACAATTCAATATTTCTTCTATTCTTTTCACCCTATATTTTATGGTATTCCTGTGAATATATAATATCTCTGCAGTTTTACCCAAATTTCTATTTTCCCTTAAATATACAATTAAAGTTTGCAGGAGATTAGAAGAATTTTTTTCATCATATTTTTTTAATTTTAATAAATTTTCATTAAATAATTTTCTCATTTCATCGTGATTATTTATTTCAAAAAACAATCTAAATATACCTAAATCCTTGTAATTTATAATGCAATCATTTTTTTTGTAAAACTTTGTAGTTTCAAGAGCTTTTCTACCCTCCAAAATAACTTTGTTAAAGCCTCTTAAATGGTTACAAACTCCCCCAATACCTATACTTACAGTAATAAAACAAATGGTCTTATTTATCTGATTTTTTATAGTTCCTGCAATATAATCTATATTATTATTTTCTTTCTCCATAGGCACCATAAAAAAGAAAGCATCACTTTGCATAGTGTAAAGGCATTTTTTATTATTTTTATACATTACATATTCAATGGTTTCCTGAATACGATTTTTTATATTGGAAATCGTATCCTCATCTTGCAATTCATTTTCTTTCAAATAAAGTCTGAAATTATCTATATCAACTACCAGGGCACAATAGTTTTTATTTTCATTGTATCCATATAGAACAGCCCTGTTTAACATTTCTTCAGTGATATTTACATCCTCAAAAATTATTTCTCTCATAAAATTACTCATAGATTCTTTTTCCAACTTTTCTGTAAAAATAGTTCTACAAATATTTTGAGTTATATCTATTAATCTAACTTCAAAGGGCAGTTCAAATATTGGAAAATCCACACTGTCTGCAAAGTCCAATATCTCTTTAGGTGTTTTTTTAATATAAGGGCCTATATTTATAACAAGTCCTGCCAGCTTTCTCATATTAATATCCTTTACAAATTGCAGCAGCAGCTCTGTATTGTTTCCTATGGCCACACCTGTAATAAATAAAAGTTCTCCACCTTTTACCCAATTAGACACATCAGGAACTTCAGTAACATGCACCCATCTAATTACTTTGTTTAGGCCGCCTTTTCCCGCTACAACTTTCATCTTTTCAAGTCCTGGTAGATTCAATATGTTTTTACAAGTTACAAACATACTTCTCACTCTCCATAAAAAATAAATTTAAAAATCCATAACTAAAATGTACTATATTCTATTATAACTTTATTTGATGAATAAAATAAATATCCACATATGATAAACTTAAGGAATTGCCATATAAAAGCCTAAATAAAAAACTGCTGCAATAATTAACGCAGCAGTTACCTGTATTTAATTCCTTCAAATCTATAAAAACCTGTCAATTAAATTATTTTTAAATTATTCATAGGCACTGCTTTTTACATGCCAATATAGACATGAATTCAAAACCAATACTTGCCGCCAGATATGCAGTAATTTCACTGCAGTCATAATCTGGAGCTACCTCTACAATGTCACATCCTACAAAATTGATATCCTTTAGTTGCTGTATATAAGACAATGTTTCATGAGATGTAAACCCTCCAACTTCAGGAGTTCCAGTACCAGGGGCATAAGCCGGATCTACAAAATCAATGTCAAATGTTAAAAATGCTTTTCCCTGTCCTACCCTTCCTTTAATTTTCTCTCCTAATTCTTCTTCTGTCATTTTGTGTAATTTATGTGCTGTAATGACCTCGAATCCTAAATCTTCTGATATTTTAATATCATTTAAATCATACATAGAACCACGTATACCAATTTGGATTGAGGTTGAAGGGTCAATTAAGCCTTCTTCCAATGCCCTTCTAAATGGCGTTCCATGGGTATAATATTTACCAAATACACTTTTACCCAAATCCAAATGAGAGTCAAAATGTATTAAAGAAACTTTTCCATGTTTTTTATAAACAGCACGTAATTCACCTAAAGTAATTGAATGATCTCCACCTAAACACAGAGGCACAGCTCCAGCATCTAGAACTTCAGAAACGCTTTTGTAAATAGCATCATAACTTTCTTTTATATATCCAGGGACGATTGGAACATCTCCCAAATCTGCTATATTTAGAATATCCACAATATTTACTCCCATTATTATATTGTTAGGTTTAATCATAGTAGAAATTTTACGAATACTACTTGGACCAAATCTGGAACCAGTGCGAAATGAAGATGCTGTATCAAAAGGTATTCCTAAAATTCCTACATCCAATCCATCTGCATTTTCTTTTTTTTGTAATCTCATAAAATTGCCCATATCACAAAATCTAGGTAATAGTGAAGCATCTGGTAATTGATTTTTACTCATAATAAATTCCTCCCGTCTAATACATTATTTAAATTATAATCGCCATATAAATAAATTGTCAACAATAACCCTATTATTTTAACATTTTAATACTGAAGATTACTGTCAAATAAAAAGGAACAACTAAAACTAATAGTTGTTCCTAATTTCACAAAAAATTCTCGCTAAAATTATATTACTCCTTTATATACCTAAAATATTTCTAGTATGTTGTTCAACTTGCTCTGGAGTAACATCTGTATTTCTTGCAACTTTCGTATCGATAGCAGCCTTAGCTACCGCAGCAGCTACTTTAGGAGCTATTCTAAGATCAAAAGCCTCTGGTATAACATATTCTGGTAAAAGCTTATCTTTATCTACCAAATCTGCTATGGCATAAGCTGCAGCTATTTTCATTTCATCATTTATCTGTGAAGCATAAACATCCAGTGCCCCTCTGAATATGCCTGGAAAAGCCAGTACATTATTAACCTGATTTGGGAAATCTGATCTTCCAGTACACACAATTTTAGCTCCTGCTCTTAAAGCAGCCTCTGGCAATATTTCAGGATTGGGATTTGCCATTGCCATTACTATTGGATCTACATTCATGGACTTCACCATTTCCTCAGTAACACAATTAGCTTTAGATACTCCTAAAAATACATCTGCCCCTTTTAATGCCTCTTTTAAATCTCCCTTTACAATGGATTTATTGGTTATATCTGCAAGTTCTTCTTTATATTCATTCATTCCTGAAGTTCTTCCTTTGTATATTGTACCCTTGCTGTCACAAATTACTACATCCTTTACTCCCATTTTCAAAAGAAGCTTTGTAATAGCAGTGCCTGCTGCACCTGCTCCATTTATCACTACCTTTATACTGGAAAATTCCTTATTCACAATTTTTAGTGCATTTATAATACAGGCAGAAGAAACTACTGCAGTGCCATGCTGGTCATCATGAAATATGGGAATATTACTTATTTTCTTTAATTCATCCTCTATCTCAAAGCATTCCGGTGCTTTTATGTCTTCTAAGTTTATTCCTCCAAAGGTTGGCTCCATCAACTTTACAGCCTCTACAATTTTATGTACATTTTTTGTATCCAGACATATAGGAAAAGCATCAACTCCGGCAAAGGCCTTAAATAATACACATTTTCCTTCCATAACAGGCATTCCCGCCCCAGCTCCTATATCTCCAAGGCCAAGTACCGCTGTTCCATTTGTAACTACCGCTACCCAATTCCCTTTGGAAGTATATTCATATATTTTACTTTCATCTTTTTTAATTTCCAGACAAGGCTCTGCTACTCCTGGAGTATATGCAAGAGTCAAATCCTCTTTATTTTTTACAGGTACTTTACATTTTAATGCAATTTTGCCTTGATTTTCACTATGAAATTTTAAGGCTCTTTCCCTTAAATCACTCATATATAAATTGTCCTCCTAAAATTTATTTTACTCTGGCATCTAAATAACTAAGATGCTCTTTTACTACAAAATTTAGTATATCACTATTTTAAATCCATGTCATAAACACTTTCATTTCAACGGTATAATTACCGCTGTTCCATACTCTTTAACGTAAAAAACTGCATATTTCAATTGTGAATTGTGCACTGTGAACTGTGAATTGACTTATATATCCAGCTGTTCTCCTTCAAGTCTCTTAGGTAAAAACAAAGAAAGCATCAGTGAAATTACATTTAAAATAATAAAACATATAAATAGCACATGTAATCCTGAATTTAAAGACTCTTTTACAAGTTCAGCGGAAAGATTATTGTTTAATGCTGGAGTATTATATAAATTACTAGGTTCTATACCTTGTATGTTTAGGTTTTCAAAATATTTTATTATACTAAAATTAAATATGCTTCCAAATACACTTATTCCTATCGTTTGACCCAAATTCCTCAAGAGGGTGTTAACTGCCACTGCTGCCCCCCTCGTAGAATACTCCACTGAATCCTGTATAACTATAGTCTGGGTGTTTAAATTACCTCCAAATCCAAAACCCAGTATTGATACCGCAAGTATTACTAGAATTAATGGAGAATTTACGTTAAATAGAGGTAATACCATACTTCCAATCAATAATATAATAGAACTTAATAAAACTATATTTCTTTTACTATATTTAGTTATATACTTTGCCAAAAACATTGAAGACATAAGCCAGGTAAGGGACATAGGTGCCATACAAAGACCTGAAATAGTGGCACTAAAGCTGAGCACATTTTGAATATATAAGACTACATACACATCCATTGCAATTAATACAGCGGATTGCAGAAAACCTAATATATTCACTATGGTACTTGATTTAGTAAATATCTCAAAGGGCATAACAGGTTCTTTTGCTTTTTTTTCTACAAAATAGAATATAACAAGAAGCACACCTGCCAATAAAACATATACAAGCACAAAGAGTATATTTCCACTTTCTTTCTTTTCTCCAGCCAAAAATCCATATAAAAAAAGTATAATAGAAATAGTTAAAATAAGTGTTCCAAAATAATCTATATGTACATCTCTTTTTTGAAAATTTTCTTTAAGGTTCCTTTGAATAAGCACCACAGATATTATTCCAAAGGGTATGTTTATAAAAAAAATCCAGTGCCAGGACAAAGTATCTATTAAAAATCCTCCCAAAAAAGGTCCTACCAGACTTGCAACTCCCCACACCGTACTTAGCCAGCCTTGAACTTTAGCCCTTCCAGTAACAGAAAATAAGTCTCCTATTATGGTGTAAGTTAATGTAAATATAGACCCTGCTCCTATTCCCTGGACAGCACGGGATGCTATAAGAAAATACATATTTTGAGAAAGCCCACATAAAAAGCTGCCTATTAGAAATATTATTATACCAAAAGTTAAAATATTTTTTCTGCCATATAAATCTGCTAACTTGCCATATATAGGAGTGGTAATGGTTGATGTAAGTAAATATGTAGAAAATACCCAGCTTATAAGGTGAAATCCATTTAAATTCTTTACTATAGTTGGCACAGCTGTAATTACAACGGTTCCCTCCACAGCTGCAAGAAACATAGCCACCATGCTGGCAATAATTATATTCCTCTTCTCTTTCTCTAAATTCATATTAAATTTCACTTCCTTCCAAATACCGTCAAGCACTCTCCAAAAAACTTCAGGTTCATTTACGATCCTGAAGTTTTCCATTGAATATATTTACTGTAAAAATTTATTCTACCTTAAGCTTCATCTTAATCCCAGAACCTATTTCCTCCACTGTAGGAAGTATTCCTTCAAACTGTTCTGGAATGTCCCCGTTGAGCTTATATTCTCCATCCCCGGCAGCTTCTTTATCTTTAAAAGCATATTGTACAATTAATTTTTCTCCATCTTTACAAAGAATTATACCTACAGAAGGGTTGTCTCTTTCTTCTTTAACTGAATCATCTACTATGGATAGATGGAATGTTAGAATTCCTAAATACTCAGGTTTAAACTTTCCTATTTTAAATTCAACAATTAAATAACATTTAAGCTTCAGATTGTAGAAAAGCAAATCCACATAATAATCAGAACCAGACAATTCTATGTGATACTTTTTCCCAACTAGTGCAAATCCTCGTTTTAACTCCAGAAAAAATTCTATCACATTTTTCATGAACTGTCCTTGAAAATACTTTTCTTTTACTTCATCGGAAATTTCCATGAAATCCAATAGGTATTCATCTTTTAATACATAAAAATAATTTTTTAACTCACTTTCATTCTCCAAATCATTTTCTTTTAAATCTATATCCTGTATAAAATGAGAATTATCTGAATTTAAGTCAGCACTTTTTTTTAACTTGATATCTTCATCAAAATCATTTTCCTCTATAATAATGCTCTTGCTTTCAATAGATTCCAAATCCTCATAACAGGTATCCTCTTTTAATGCTTCTTCCTCCTCACCTGTTATGCCATATTCCATGTCTATATTATTAATCAATTCTTCAATTGACCAACCTTTTTCCATAACCTTATTTATAAATTCTAATCTTTTATCTGAATCCTTTATTTTATGCATTATAATTATATTACAGGACCAATTTACCTTTGAAGCTATTTTATCTACCAAATCCTGCGAACCGTATTCTCTGGCAAAGGCAGCCATATTCCTTAAATTCTTCTCTGTAAAACTCAAGTTCCCAGGGAATTTAAGCTTAAGGTAACCTGCCGAGATATTTATAAATTCTATCCCACAACCTTCATCATCCTTGGCTAAAATTAAATTTCCAATTTCCCAGTACAACCTAAACATATTTTTACTTATATCTTTATAGGCCATATTTTTAGAAAGAATTATATCCATATTTAAATGTTCAAGGAGTGCTCCTATATCATTATGGTTATTATGATACTCCAACATGCAAAACCACCTCATAACTCCTATTGTTTATGTATCTTATTTTCACCTTAGCAATTGCATAATAATATTATAAGGTAAAATCTACAATATTTCTACTAAAATTAATAGTATTTATTTTGGTATATTTAATTGAAGATCACATTGTATGATATTACTACATTATGTTTATTCTTTAAAATTAATACTTTTCACATATCTATCCTGTCCTATTATAGTATTTTTAAATATATTTTTAGCATTTTCTATATAGGCTTGTGGTTCAATCATTGAAGGACTAAAGTGGGTAAGCCATAGTTCTTCTACCTCTGCCTCTTTAGCAATAACTGCCGCTTCCGAAAAAATCATATGCTTATATGAAATAGCTTTATGCTTTTTTTCATCATCTCCATACATTCCTTCACATATAAAAATATCAGATTCCTTTACAAATTCAACCAACTCCCTACCGGGTCTTGAATCTGTACAATAGGATATTTTTAATCCTCTACGACCATGTCCAAGCACCATATCAGGTGTATACAATTTATCCCCTTGTTTTATTTCTTCTCCCTTTTGAAGTTTACTCCAGAAAATCAACGGTACTTTATTTTTTAAGGCCTTCTCCCTATAGAATTTTCTATTTCTCTGTACATCTATTGAATATGCAAAACAAGGTATTCCATGATCTACAGATAATATATTTATATTAAAGTATCCTATTTTTTGAAAATACTTCTCTTTTCCATGAAGTTCAACTAGCTCTATACTATAGGGAAGTACTGGTGCTATTACTTTAAGACCCGTAACAATTTTTATTAATCCATAAGGTCCTATTATAGTTATAGGCTCTAATCTTCCTGAATTTGCTATGGTAAGCAGTAGTCCCGGAAGTCCTGCTATATGATCTGCATGAAAATGTGTAAATAAAATCACGTCTATATTTCTAATTTTCCATCCCAATATTTTTAAACTTACCTGCGTACCTTCACCGCAATCTATAAGCAACTTTCTTCCTTGGTAGGAAACTATCATAGCTGTAAGATTTCTGCCCGGTATAGGCATACTTCCTCCACATCCTAACAAGCACACATCCAACATAATTTCCAGTCTATCCTCTCTTTCAACTCAATATTATAATATCCGTCTTATTGTATATTAAACAATTAAAGCTGCAGATATACCTGCAGCTTATGTTACATATTATTAATTTTAACTATTATCCATATATAAAATTTTATAAAAATTAATTTTAAAATCTATGCACTTAATATTAAATCATCAATTTTACAGCCAAGTATTTTTGCAATTACAGCAACTTTTTCAAGGCTCGGATTTTTCTTATCCCCTCTCTCCAGTTCTTCTAAATAAGATTTTGAGATTGAAGTTTTAAATTTGGTATTTCTAGTAATATTTTGGATATCCTGAGTAGTATATCCTAAACTTACCCTTATATCACGAATTTTTTTTCCGTTTAACATAAGAAAACCCCCTAATTTAATATTAACTTTTATATTTTTAATTATACTACTTTTTAATAGAAAATTACAATTAAATTTTGTTTTTAGTCATATCTCAAAATCACATCATTTGTTATCAAGTATTGAATTTTTTCAATGTGTGAAGAAGATTGCTGGCCTTTGATGCATTTTCTACAGTAAACATTGCTATGGATTTATTCTCATTTTCTATTCTTTCTATATTATCAGATATATTTATGGAAGTTTCTGTACACTGATTTGCAGAATATACTATTGAATCCATTATTTCACTAATTTCTACAGATGAGCTGTTCACATTTTCCGTCAATTCAGAGAATATCTGTATCACAGACTCAAATTTTCTGCCATCTTCTTCATATTCATTACTTATGTCTATAACTTTTTCATAGTCTGACAGAATATTATTCTCTATCATCTTTAACATTCCCTCTGCTGAATCCGACAGTTCTACTACAGATAATAAAATATCTTTTATATTGTCCTGTATGGTATTTACCATATCAGAGGACTGTACAGCAAGCTTTCCCACCTCTTCTGCCACTACCATAAATCCTCTTCCATATTCTCCTGCTTTTACAGATTCAATACGGGCATTTAAAGCCAACAAATTTATATTTTTTGATATATGTTTTATTTTTTCTGCCACTTTTGAAATAGTACTTACAACTTTAACCGCTTCTAATGACTTTTTCAATTTTTCACTGGATTTAACATAATAATCTTCTAAATTACGTTTTGACTCTTCTGTATCCTTTTTAATATTTGCAGCTTTTTCCTTTATACTCTCTATAAGGATCATTCCTCCATTAACTTCTTTTACTATGCCATGTATTTTATCTTTTACTTTTGAAATTTTTTCATCTACTCCTTCTATGGAATACAATGTTTGTGATATATTAGAACATATTTCAGAGGATTTATCACATACAAGATTTAGTTCTTTATTGGATTTTTCAAACATTTCATTTACACTATTAGTAACTTTAAGTGTTTGTCTACTTTCTTTTTTTATGCCTTCTATAATATTTTTTATGTCCTCCATGGCATAATTTAACGCTGAAGCTGTGTCCCCAAATTCATCTTTTTGTTCAATTTGTATACTATAATTTAAATTAAATTTAGATAATTCAAGAGCATATTCCCTTATTTTAAATAGAGGTTTTTTTATTCCTCTTGCTATAAGCAGTGCCATAAGAAGCCCTACCACTATAAATATAACAGTTATAAAGATTATTTTGTATTTAAGCACCTGTACTTCATTAAATATCTCCTCTTTATCTATGGTGATTCCAAGATACCAATGTGAATTAGGTATAGGTGAATATGCCATAAACATATCCTTTGTTCCTTCCTTATAGTAGCCTGACCCACTTTTGCCCTTTATCATATTTCCTTCCAGTTCTGCAAGAGAGGCAAGAGACTTGTCTTTCTTCGCATTTTTTATGGTATTATCCCCATTTAAGACCAGAGTTAAATTCTTATGAACTACTTTAGTACCCTGCTCATTAATTATAAAACAATATCCACTTTTACCAATTTTCACACTCTGAACAAGTTTATTTAGATTTTCCATACTGATATTTGAAAATAATACTCCCACAACCTTACTGCTATTATCCTTTATAGGAACGGCAACTGCAATTATTTGTTCTCCATTAACATTAAAATAAGGGCCTTCAATTTCTGTATTCCCATTCAATGCATTTTCAAGATATTTTGAATCATTACTTTCTAAATTCATCTGTGTTTTTTCCCCGCTTTGGATATAAGCTAGTCCATTTAAATTCATTACACTAAGACTTGCATAATTTAATGCTTTTGCTCTTTCTTCCAGAACATGAATTTGAGAAATAGGATTCATGGACTTTATCTCTTCTCTATTTGCTATTTCAATCATAACTTTAGTTTCCTGATTTAGCATGGATGCTATCAATTTAGATGATTCTACCGCTTTATCCTGAAGTGAAGAATCTATACTTTTTTCCATTGTCTTATAGGAACTATAGCAGGCTATTACTCCAAGAACACCACAGATTAACACAACCAATACAGCTATCTGGGCAATTATCTTTACAACTACACTATTAAAAGACAATAAGCCAAATCTTTTTATTTTAGCTTTTAAAAATGGAAACTGTAATTTTCTTATTTTGCTTATTGCAGAGGATAAATTAAATTTTCTTATTTTGCTTACTACAGAAGATAAATTAAATTTTTTTATCTTGTTCTTTATGTAATTAGGTAACTCTGATAATTTAAATTGCCTTATTTGAAACACTGCAATTCCCTCCTAATTAAATTCTATATATGAAAAATACCATTATCTACTATAATAATGTATGAATTTTAACTTATGGTTAAGAAATTGCATTCTTAATTTAAACTTAACTTAGAATTAACCTATGTTTAATTTAGATACTATCATTCTAAAGTTCTAAATTTTTTATCTGCACATAGATAAAAAATATTTATGAAAATTTAAATCATCTGTAAGTTCAGGATGAAATGAAGTTACGAGAATATTTTTATATTTTGCAGCAACTACATTGCCTTTTATACTGCATAAACTTTTCACATTACTGCCAAGGTAGGTAATAAAGGGGGCTCTTATAAAAACTAGAGGTATCTTAGAAGATGATATATCAGGAATTAGTGTCTCACAATAAAAACTATCTATTTGACTTCCATATGCATTCCTTCTTACTTTAATATCTATAACCTTAAGATAACTTTTATTTGAATTCTCTATGGAATTTGCAAGTAATATCATACCGGCACAAGTTCCCCAGATTGGCAGTCCTTTGAGTATTTTTTTTCTTAAAGGTTCAAGCATATCTGTATCCATTAAAAGTTTGCCAATAGTAGTACTCTCTCCACCTGGAAGTATAATCCCATCAATATTATTTAATTCATATTTATTCTTTATTTCCACAGGAATAGCTCCAAGTGACTCAATATGATGAATATGTTCTATTACCCCTCCTTGAAAAGATAATACTCCTATTCTCATATCCTACCATCCCCGTCCTGCATATTTCTCTTTTAAGCTTTCAATTTCAATTCCAGGCATAGGCTCTCCAATATCTTCTGAAACTTCCTGAATTACCTTAGGATCATTGTAATAAGTTGTGGCAAGTACGATAGCATGGGCTCTTTTTTCCGGATTTTCAGATTTAAATATTCCCGAACCTACAAATACACCTTCAGCTCCCAGCTGCATCATAAGTGCTGCATCTGCCGGAGTTGCAATTCCACCTGCTGCAAAGTTTACTACAGGAAGTTTTCCATTTTGCCATATGTATTTTATTAAATCATAAGGTGCCTGAAATTCTTTTGCCAAGGTCATGAGTTCTTCAGGTTTTGCACTTTTAACTTTTCCTATTTCATCTATCATAGTTCTCATATGGGTTACAGCTTCAACTACATTTCCAGTGCCAGCCTCTCCTTTAGTCCTTATCATGGATGCTCCTTCCCCAATCCTTCTAAGTGCTTCTCCCAAATTTCTGGCTCCGCATACAAAAGGTACTTCAAAATCCCACTTATTTATGTGATAAAAGCTGTCTGCAGGAGTTAAAACCTCACTTTCATCTATAAAATCTATATTTAACTGCTGTAATACCTGGGCTTCTACAAAATGTCCTATTCTAACCTTTGCCATAACAGGTATTGACACCGCTTTTTTTATTTCTTTTATCATTTTAGGATCGGACATTCTTGCAACTCCACCCTGTTTTCTTATATCTGAGGGTACTCTTTCAAGAGCCATAACAGCACAAGCTCCTGCCTTTTCAGCAATAACGGCTTGTTCCTTATTTACCACATCCATTATCACTCCACCTTTTAACATTTGAGCTAAATTTTTATTTATTTCATATTTGTTCATACTATTTTTCCCCCTATAATATTTATTAAATGATTTAAAATCAGATAATTATATTATATTTTATATATTATATTTGCCAAATGTACCGGTACACTTTAAGATTAGTTTAATTTTCTCAAGCTAAAGAGCTTATCCCATAACTGATAAGCTCTTTTAACATTGCTATTAATTACTAATTTGTTTTGTACAATTTTCATCCAATATATATTCTAAGACTTTTCCATCTGTATTTTTCAATTCTAATCCTAGCAACTTAGCAATAGTTGGTCCTTCATCCACTAAATTCATCTCTTCTACAATTACTCCTTTTTTTATTCCTTTGCCTGATGCCATAAATACAGTAGTATAATCAGGCTTAAAAGGAGAATATCCATGGTTGCATAACTTACATCCATTTTCTCTCTGTAAATTTCCCCCATTAAATTCCTCTATCAACTCTCCACAAATCTTATCTTGAAAATAATAGGGAAGTTTTGCCTCAAGCAACAAAGAACACCTTCCATCAGCACCAAATTCTAAAGCTTTTTCCCTGGAATAAATAGCATCTATACATTCATGTACCCCATTGAAATCCTCAATTAACTTTGTAATTTCTTTTAATATTTTAAAATTATTTTCTTTCACGTATAAATATCCACAACCATCACAGCTTTTAAATATAGCCTTATAGTCAATTATCTTACCTTTTGAATTGACTTCAATATACCCTCTATCTCTCAAAAGTATATTAAGATTGATTATCTTATTTACATCCAAACTGCTGTGGTCACCTAAAATAATAATAGTACTTTCCTCATATATACCTTTTTCTTTAAGTGCCTGTACTATTTCTCCTATTCTTTTATCATGCCTTTTTAAAGCAAGTTTAGCCTCCCTGGAATTAAAGCCATAATCATGTCTTATACTATCTAAATCCGTATAATGTACTAAAGTTAAATCCAGCCACTTATTCTCTATAGTATATAATAATGACTGGTGAACAAAATTATCAAGATTGGGTTGTCTTATACCATCTCTTAAATAGCCGAACCTTTTATTTAACTCATATTGAAATAAAGGAGTACCATTTAACAAGGACACCAGAATCTGACTTTTCCAAAACCTATTAGCAAAAATTTCCGGCATATTGTACTGTATTTTTGACTTTGCAGTAACAGGCCACAGCAGCGCTCCTACTTTCATTCCCTTTTCTACAGCCAGGTCATAAAAAGTATCTCCTCTTATATTATTCCTATACCAATACCAATCTGGAGATTTTCTATTAGGCTGAAGCAAAGTATTATTTACTATTCCATGATTTTTAGGATATTTCCCTGTAACAATAGATACATGGGCAGGATAAGTTAATGTAGGATATACACTATAAACATTCTTACAGTAGGAAGCCTCAGCTAGAAAGTTTTTAAAATTGGGTAAAGTGCTGATATATTGAAAATCCAAACTAGATAATGCATCTAATGAAATAACATATAAGTATTTTGATATTGCACTCATATAATTTACCCTTTCTTGAATAATAAATTTTTAAATATACAAATTATATCTATATAAGTTTACATAAGCATTAACTTAATGTAAAAATAATTGAACATTATTAATATATATAATTAATAATATTATAACATCTCTAGAAAGTGTGTAACTGTGTTATAATACCTTTAAATACTATAAAAAGGTGGTTTTTTATATGAAATATGAAGTACTTCATATATTAAAAAAAAATACCCATACATTTGTATCCGGTCAATTAATAAGCGACAACCTTGGTGTAAGTCGTACTGCTGTATGGAAATACATAAATAATTTAAAAAAAGAAGGATATATAATAGACTCTTCTTCCAAAAAAGGATATAAATTATTGGAATCTCCAGACATGCTAACTTTTGAAGAGATTGAAAAATACTTAAAAACAAAGTATATAGGTAAAAAAATTGTCTATCTTGAAAGCGTAGATTCTACTAATAATAAAGCAAAAGAGCTGGCCAGTAAAGGTGAAAATCATGGCACTTTAGTCATAGCTGAAGAACAGCTAGGAGGCCGCGGAAGGCTGGGAAGAGCATGGTGTTCTCCTAAGTACAAGGGTATATGGCTATCTATAATCTTAAGGCCAGATATAAACCCCATGCAAATACCTAAACTCACTCAAATAGCCGCCGCTTCCGTAATAGAAAGCTTAAAGGACTTTAAAATAGAAGCAACTATAAAATGGCCTAATGATATAATACTCAATGGTAAAAAAATATGTGGTATTTTAACTGAAATGAATGCCGAAATGAATAAAGTACACTATGTAGTATTAGGGATAGGTATAAATGCCAACTTAGGTGAAGAAGATTTTCAAAAGGATATATTAAGTAAAGCCACATCTATTAAAATAGAGACAGGACTTACTTTAGATAGAAAATCTTTCGTAGGAAATTTAGTAAATAAATTCGAATACTTATATGAAGAATTTGAAAAAACACAAAATATTGAATCCTCCATAAAGATTTGCAGAACCAATTCTGCCGTTATAGGAAAAATTATAAGAATAATTAGAGGAGAAAATGAAACCTTTGCAAAAGCTTTAGATCTAGATGAAAATGGAGGGTTAATAGTTCAATATGAAAATGGAACCCGAGAAAATCTGATATCTGGAGAAATTTCTATACGAGGATTAAATGGATATATTTAAAATTTAGTATTTCTATGTTTAAATTAAATCAAAATAGTAAACCATAATATATATTAAAATATCTTCAGGATGTGTTCAATTATGATTTTAATAAAAAATGTAGAAATATTTGCTCCCGAATCTTTAGGGAAAAAAGACATATTAATATGTTTTGATAAAATAGTCTATATATCTGAAAATACACATGTACCCAAAGGAAATTTTCCTGAAATTGAAATAATAGAAGGAAATGGCCTAAAAGCAACTCCGGGTATAATTGACCTTCACATACATATAAACGGTGCTGGAGGTGAAGGAGGATTCAATACCCGTACCCCCGAGCTGAATCTCACAGATTTTACTTTAAATGGCATTACAACCTGTATAGGTCTTTTGGGTACAGATGGAATAACGAGAAATATGGGTGCATTACTGGCGAAATCAAGGGCTCTTGAAATAGAAGGCTTATCTACATACTGCTGGACAGGATGTTATGCCGTACCTACAAGAACCCTTACAGACAGCATAAGAGGAGATATCATACTTATAGATAAAATAATAGGGGCCGGTGAAATAGCCATTTCAGATCACAGGGGAAGTCATCCTTCTGAAAATGATTTAATACATTTAGCCTGTGAAACCAGAGTAGGTGGACTCATTTCAGACAAATGCGGAGTATTACATATGCATGTAGGTGATGGAAAGAATGGATTAAATGCCGTATTTAATTTGATAGATAACTCAAATATACCTTTTGAGAACTTACTGCCTACACACCTTAATAGAAATAGTCTGTTACGTAAACAATGTGTAGAATATGTAAAAATCGGTGGTTTTGTGGATATAACCACTGGAATTAAGAATGAAGGAGATGAAGCTGTAAGTGCCTCTCAGCTATACAATACATTACTAAAAGAACATATTTCTCCTTATCACATAACAATGAGTTCTGATGCTGGAGGCAGTATGCCATTTTTTGATGACAAAGGTAACCTAACTAAACTAACCAGAGGTATGCCAAATACAAACATTAACTCAATAAAAGAATCTATAGAGTTGGGTATACCTTTGGAGCTAGCTCTCATTCCCCTTACTTCTTCCCCTGCAAAACTGCTAAAATTGAGAAACAAAGGCAAAATAACTGAAGGTTATGATGCTGATTTAATTTTATTGGACAATAAATTAAATATTAATACTGTCATAAGCAAAGGGAAAGTAATGGTTCAAAATTACTCCCCCTTAGTTTACGGTACCTTTGAAAATAGTTAAGAGTTGAAAATAATATTCCCCTCTGTAGATATTATAACTTCTCTGTATGGAAGTATAGTCTGTGTTTTCAACATGGCATTTTTAACTGCATTTACAATGCCACTGCAGCATGGTACTTCCATTCTGACCACAGTTATACTTTTTAAGTTATTGTTTTTTATAATTTCTATAAATTTATTCTCATAATATTTTATATCATCTAATTTAGGACATCCTATTACCGT
This sequence comes from Clostridium kluyveri, assembly GCF_001902295.1. Classification (NCBI taxonomy): domain Bacteria; kingdom Bacillati; phylum Bacillota; class Clostridia; order Eubacteriales; family Clostridiaceae; genus Clostridium; species Clostridium kluyveri. The sequence continues at coordinate 2,843,829 of NZ_CP018335.1, forward strand.
GATATGGTTCTTTATGAAATCTTTATGAAAATTACCGTAAGCATAAGCGCTGCAGTCAGCAGCTACAAGTAAGTTTGCCTCTTTAAGATAGTCTGCATTGCTATTTATAAGTTTTAATTGAACAGGCCATTGATTTAATTCAGATGTACTCTTTAATGCATCTGATATATTCTCTGTATTTTTCGCCTTTACTTTATCTTCATGGTAATTTCTCTTTATTTTTTTTGCAGCTGTACCCGGACATCCACAGGGCATTGGTCTTTGTTCTTTCAATTTTTTGATTTCTTCAATTCTCTTTGTAACAAGCTCCTCATCATATGCTTTACTTTCCCTTTCAATTATACTTATAGCACCAGTAGGACATTCAGGAAGGCAGTCTCCCAGTCCATCACAATACTCGTCACTTATAAGCTTTGCTTTCCCATTTACCAATTCTATGGCATTTTCATGACATGCCTCTGCACACAGACCACATCCATTACACTTTTCTTCATTTATATCAACAATTTTTCTTATCATCATATATTCCTCCCTTACCTTGATATGTTCATTATAATAGAATATAATTTTAATATCTGTAACTTACGTTACACATGTAATAATTAAGTGTAAAAATATTATATCAGATAATGGGAGACTAATATGAAAAACGCTATTAATGCACTAGAGAAATGTGTGCTTACAAAAAATTTTTCTAAAGAATCCATAGAAGATTTTTTAAAAAATATAAATTATACCCTCTCCTCCTACTCTAAAGGAGAAATCATAGCCATGGAAGAATGGAATTGTTCCAAAATAGGCATAGTTATAAAAGGAAATGTGGAGGTACAAAAAATATTCGCCTCTGGAAAAACTATTACAATAAGCAGGCTGGAAGAAAGTGATATTTTTGGAGAAGTTATAATATTTTCTAATAGAAGCACCTACCCTGCTACCATAGTTTCATCAAATGAATCTATTATAATGTTTATATCCAAAGAGGATATATTGAACATCTTTCCTTTATTTCCTGTATTTTTAAATAACTTCATGACTTTATTATCTGACAAAATATTAATGTTAAATAGAAAACTTAAAAACATATCTTATGAAACCATTCGTCAAAAAATTGCTTTTTATATTTTAGAAGAGTATGCCCAGAAAAAAAATTTAAAAATAGATTTATCCTATACACGAAAAGAAATGGCAGAATTGCTTGGAATTCCAAGACCCTCTCTCTCAAGGGAACTTATAAATATGAAAAAGGATAATATAATAGACTTTCATAGAAATCATATTGTAATAAAAGATCTGGAAACTTTAAGAAATTTATTATTTTAACAATTAAAAAGGAAACGAAAAATTTTTCGTTTCCCTTTTAATAATTCATTTTACCATGAATCGCATCCACATCCGCAGCATAATAATAATATTATTATTATTACTACTATTTCTTTTCCGCGTCCATGTCCATATCCACCATCACATCTGCGTGACATAAAGATCCCTCCTTGTTATCCTAAACACATATTTTAAGTTATCTAAATTATCATCATCTGTTCCATATCTTATTGCTTTAATTCAAACTATAAGATCGATTAGTGAATTACAAAAACTATTTAATAAAAAGCATGTATCCCTTTATTAAATCTTTTTTACTTCCTTAGTTATTTAAAACATCCTCCTTAGCAAATGCTACCGCAATTAAGACCACCACATAATAATAAAAGTATTATTATAACTAGTACTTCTTTTCCACGTCCAAATCCACCGCAACCACTATCATATCTACGACCACATCTTGACATAAAGATCCCTCCTTGTCATCTTTAAAATAATTTATTTAGGTATTCTTTTTTTTCATCATGTGTTCTATACTTCTATAATATTAATCATCAGTGTAAATGTTACTTTTATTTTTATTATATAGTGAAGTTATTAATGACTATGCCCTTTTTTATAGAATTGATTTATATTAAATTTTTATGTAAAGTTAATGCAGCTGCTATATTTAAAAACTTTTCATAAAAAATAGACTATAAACAATCTCTTAAATTGTTTATAGTCTGCTTTAACTCTTTTTGGATAAAAAATAACTTGTCTATATATTTCTGTTTATATTCTAATACTGATAGACTAAGCTTACATTAGCTTTTATTTTATAAAGTCCTGTTTCTATAGTAGTACCTTGTCCTCCAGAGTTTTTTACTGATGATGAATCATAGAAAATAGGATATTCACCAGGAATACCATTTGAATTCTCTGTTATTGTAGTTAAAGTTGATAGTTTTACATCTAATGCATCAGCTATTGCCTGTGCCTTAGCTTTTGCATTTAATATGGCATTTGTCAAGGCTTTATTATAGTATTTTTCATAATCGCCAACTCCAAAAGTTACTCCATTTGAGTTATTCGCCCCATTTGCCACAGCAGTATCAATTACAGTTCCAACTGAAGCTATATTTTTAACTGTAACATTCAAAGTACTATCAACTGTATATCCAATAATTGTACTAATTCCTGTTTCCTCATTATAATTATATTTAGGGTTAATATAATAATTTGAGGTTTTAATATCCTCAGCTGCTACTCCTGCTGCTTTTATAGCTTCAACAACCTTATTTATTGCAGCAGAGTTGTTTTGTTGGGCTTTGTCTACCGTACTATCTTCTGTAGTTACTCCTAAAGATAAATTAGCAATATCAGGTACTACATTCACTTCACCATCTCCAGTAACATTTATGGTTCTGGTTTCTGCAGCTAATACCTTATAATTGGAAGCTGAAATTGCTCCAAATAAGAGGAGAAACATAATTGTAGACATAAAAATTAATGACCATTTTCTTTTTAACAAGTTAATACCTTTCAAAGTTAACACTCCTTACATTTTTTATATTAATAAATTTAAAATTTATTCTTCTTCATGTAATACTTTTCCTATTATTGCATAAACCTCCCAATTTTAGCTTTGTGTTCTTTATAAATTTAGACGATTAAACATAAAATTCTGTTTCAAAAATTTTAAAAATAGAAGGCTATTGTATTAACAACTTTTTCATCGTTAATACAATAGCCTCTTTCTTATTCATATTTTCATTAATTTTTGATACATTTTTCAATGAATAGTCTTACATTATTTTCCTCTTTAGTTCTATCACAGCCACCTCTTCCTAATCTATCACACAACCCAAGTAAGGCTACTTCATAAATATCCCCATACTCCTTCATACCTCTTATATCTCCAAAAGGCAGTTTATTTAACACAAAGAGTATATGCATGTGGTATCTTATCAAATAATAAACTTCATTTATAAATTCAATGTTATACGTAAACTCAGATAAAAAATCTCTTGAAAGTTCTGCTCCCACTTTATCATGATCATAGGAAGTTATTTTATCCCCTCTAGTCTTTGTTGTAGATGGCTTCCCAATATCATGAAGCAGTGCTGCCCACATAAAAGCTGAAACATTGTTACTTTTATTTTTTACTTTTGCCCCTTCATCTACAACCATCAATGTATGATTCCAAACATTACCCTCTGGATGATATCGTAGGGACTGTTTAGTATCTTTAAGCTTATATAACATATTAAAAGGATACATTTCAAATTCCTTATGGTTAATTATACTATTTAGATATTTTGATGGTTCTTTATCATCTAACAGATGATAATTTATCTCTTGAAATAAATCTTTATAAGGATTCATTTTTATCTTCTGCATTAATATCATTTATATCAAAAACAGCTCTGGCACTCTCTGCTTGGGGATCATGCTTTATATGCTTAGAATGAAACTTTCCATCCTCTTTTTTTCCGTTTTTAGTACTTCTTTTCTTATTTTGCTCGCTCATATTCTTCTCCTTATCTTTTATTATTAGATCCTGACGATTCCTTTTTTGAATTATGTGTTTGATTAATATAAGAACCGTTAACCTGAATGGAGTTTTCAAGGTTAGCAAGTTTTTGTTGATCATTTATTGGATTTTCAAATGTTTTATTATCGGAATTTTTATGCTTAGACATACTATCACCTCGAAATTAGTATTCCAAATTTTAATGTTTATATTCTGATACTAATATCTTATAAGTTACTCCCATTTTATCAGTGTCGGATTTTCATCCATAATGGATTTATACTGTTCTAAACTCCCGTATTTACCTTCAGGATCTGCTTTTAAATACCGGATATACTTAGATTGTCTTAATTCATTGGTAGACCAGCCAAAATGTTTTAATCTTACATAGCATATGCACCCAGGCAAACTAAATATATTTTCAGGAATCCTTCCGCAATGCAGTGGCTTTTCTTCCCAAGTATAATTAAAATTAGGCTGATATCTTATTAAAAATGGTCTATAATATTTGTGTGCCCCCCAATAAAAATCTTCTCTATAGTGACTTTCATCCCACATATCATATAGCCTAAAAGCATAATAATCAAAATTAGGTTCATTGATTAGTGTCCTAATAATATCACATATTCTATCTTCAAAAATTTCATCTGAATCTAAAAATAATATCCAATCAGGATTTGTATTTGCTGTTATTTCCCACAATTGTTTTCTCAGAACAATTTCATTACTAAACCCATGTTCTTTATTTTCAACTAAAGTTAATGGTATATTTTTAAATACTTTTTTACATATTTCAACTGAATCATCTTCGCTGGCATCATCTAAAATCACCGCATTATCTATATATTTAGCTGCATGTGTCAAAACCCTTTCTAAGAACTTTTTACTTTCATTTCTCACAAGCATAGCAAGGGTCAGTTTATTTCCTGTATCTTTGTTTATTCTTATTCGCTCATATAATAGATCTAAAATATTGTATCCAAGAAGAGGTTTGTTATCACTATTTATAAGCTTTATACTTTCTATTAGCATAGACTGTGTATTTAATTCTAAGTTACAAGTAAATACTTTCACAAAATTTTCTGTTATATTTTTACTTTCTAATTGAAATTTACATGTTATATTAATTTTATTATCATCTATATTAGCTTTATCAGTATTAATATCTAATATATTTATATTATTTACTGGCTTTTTTTCTATAATATAATTAATAATACTACTCTTATCTTTATTAAACTTTTCTGTATAATTAGAAGATAGATACTTATTCACTTCAAATTTATCAATATTATTATAATTAAAGCAGTAGAATTTATCCAAAAAATCTTTTACAAAATTATTAATATACAAAGAATTATTAATTTCATATATACATTTACTTCTAAATTGTTCTACTCCTTTTAAATCCTCTTTTCTATATACATGATAAGCCGGATAAGCGGTATCAACATACAGCTTAAACCCTAACGCTGCTGCCCTTATACAAAAGTGTCTATCTTCTCCCCAAAAGGACAAATTATAGATTTTATTAAAATTAACTCCTTTATTCATAGCCTTCTTACTTATTAAGGTACATGCACCTAAGCCTCCTACCTCATATATGCCTGGTTTTTTTAATTTTTCTATAAAATCTGTATATCTTTTATTAAATTCTTCTTCAGTCAATACTTCATTTCTTTCTTTAGTAATAAACGAATATTCATCACACATCCAAACCTGCGGCAATTGGCCTGCATTTTTTTGCCACCTGGTCCAAAATATTTCGCATATTATATCTTTGTTACTACTTATTAAACTTGATAATGTCTTAGGATGCAGCATTATATCTGAATCTATCAAGAATAAATAATCATAACAATTTTCTTTAGCATATTGTATAATTCTATTTTTATATTGTGCTATTTTCCAAATTAAACTTTCCTTCCAATAGTGTGTGTCTTCTGTACGTACATAAGTGTCTATTTTTTCTCCTTTTTCAATAATAACTTTATCTTTTGTTTCCTGAGAAAAATTTTTAAGCAAGTTGCTTGAATTTGGATCATCATTATCATCTATAAAAAAATAGTCTATAGTACTATCTTCTTTTATAATATTTTTTAAAAAACTTATAAAGCTTGCTAATATATTATACGGTTGTCTCACAGGACTTCCAATTAAAACCTTTGTATTCTCATTCATTAGTTTTCCTCCTATATAATTCACTATAGGTACTAAATAAGCAGCCTAGTAGATTATTCTCCTTATATACTATTCATAAATTTAATTATTGCCTATATATAAAAAACACTATAATTTTATACTATAGTGTAAATTAAATTGAAATGTTCTTATTCTTTATACTTATTCGATTTCTTCCCTCATTTTTTGATTTATATAAAGCTTCGTCTGCATTCCTTATCATCTCATTTAAATCTGTTAGACCTATTGATGTAAAAATTCCAAAAGAGCAGGTCACTTTTATAATTTTACCTTCATATATATTATTAAAATTCATTATTTTAACTCTTATTTTTTCTACTATTTCTAATATCTGTTCTTCTTCAAACTTTTCTAAAATGATTAAAAATTCCTCTCCGCCATATCTTCCAATAGTATGGTTCTTTCCTAAACAGGTCTTACAGATTGCTATGACATTTTTTAATATCAAATCACCAGCAGAATGCCCATATGTATCATTTATATTTTTGAACTTATCTAAATCAACCATTACCAATGATATAGGTTGATTATTTTTTATACAATAAAGTATTCTTTCATTGGCAACACTATAAAAATGATTCCTATTATATACTTCTGTTAGAATATCCATAGTAGCATAATATTGAAGTCTTTTTATCATTAAAATTTGTTCTGTATTATCCTTCAAAATAACAACCTTTCCATCGTTATTTATAAAAGTTATTTCTCCCCTGAAATAATGCTGCTTATCATCAGTTTTCATTTCAAAATCAAAAGTTACTTCTTTATTATCCTTTAGATACTTTGTAATTGCCGTAAAATCTTCAAGGGCCTTGGCTATATCTTGTCCTATTATAATACTTGCTTCTTTATTAAAGAACTGTTCCGTTGTCTTGTTTATATCGATTATTTTATTGTTCATGTCTAAAACTATTACAAATTCCTTTATATTATCAAAAATAATGTGTCTTGCTATAACTGCGGTTTCAAAAATATTATTTTTAGACAGCGCCTTAACATAAAACAGACAAAGAATTGCCATGAAAACAGGGACAATATCTATTTTTATTGGCATGATACCGGACATATATATCCAGTATCCAATCCAGGGTATAAAAGAAGTTATCATAATAGTAAAACTTCTTTTCCTATATACATTATTTTTAATAAAAAATTCTATGTATAAGATATTCCCCAGTAAAGACATTAAATTAATATATATGGTAGACATTATATATCCTATACCTGGACTGATATTTGCAATAGACAGGGAATACACTATGGCAGCTGAATAATTTCTATAAAACAAATGATGATATTCATTAGTAAAATTCAAAATCACTAAAATAACAGGTAGGCAAAAAATAATTATATACAACTTCACATTAACATACTTGCTCTTATTGGTATATTCAAGAGCCATGATAACCCAGAATGCTGGAATAGACAATATACCTATATATTGTACTGCTGCAAGCAGCTTCATATAATTCAAATCTGGAGATATTAATTCAAATGAATAAAATAAACTATATGTAAAAACAGATAAAATAAGGCCCAGAAAGCCTTTCAAATAGATCTTTTTCCTATTATAAAAAATGTAGATTGCTAGTTGTGCAGCAATAAATGCTGTTAAAAACATTATAAGAAAGATTACATAGTTCAAAATAACACCCTCTTTTATCATTTCATATAACATTTACATTCAATTATCAATACTTCTTTATTTAAAGATATAGATATTACATGAATATCTCAAGTATTCACCAGCATTATATCATAAAAATAAATAGATTTCTTCAAATTAAAAAGTTCCTATATATAATAGTGATTAACTAAAATTATTACAATTTCATATAATGTATTTATAATATTGTAAGCAGGAGGTTTCTTATAATGAATATTTATATGATACCATTTTTTATAAATAAAGAAAATTATGATGAAGATATGGACATGGCATATCAGTGTTTAGAAAGTTTATCTTATTCTAAAGATGTCAATTTATTAATTTTTAATCAAGGATGTTTATCTAATGAAGAATTAGATGTGATTTTACAGAAATTTGATTTTAATTATAAGCTGCTGGGTAATGGTGAAAATGTGGGTATTACACTATCTAGATATATAGGATTTCGATATATTATAGAAAACTATTCCAATATTGATTATGTTACAGAAGCTCATATTGATATGATTTTCCCGCCTAATTGGCAGGATCCTTTAATTGATTATTTAAATTCATCTGAAGAACCTATGATATCTCCCAAAATAGTAACTAATTTTTCAGATGACATTTCTTCAAATACCACTATTAGTTTAGAGGACAAAATCAAGTACCTATCTACAAAAGGAGAAGATAAAATCACCCAGGGATTTGTACATCCTGTGATTCATAAATTAAGTATATTAAAAGAATTATGTCCTTATGATGTTGGATTTTTAACAGGTACTCAAGGTTATGAGGATGACAGTATTTTGCTAGGATATAATTATTACATGGGCACAGGTAAGAAATGGGTACCTAAAATCTGTCATAAATCTTGCGTTTATCATAAAACACTATTTCAAAGATTTAAACTTCCAAATTTGTCTGAATCATTCACTAAAAATTATCAAGGATTAAAATTAGAATATGGATCCTATGGATTAAAAGAATTAGCTAGAATTTATCCTGACAATAATTTTTTCATGGGTGAATATCATAAATCTATAGTAGATCCTAACATGTACAGAAAATACAATAAGTATATTGGAGAAAATAATATTAAAAGATCTTGTGCAGATAAAAAATCCTCCAGATTTATAGTTACTACTGATGAAGAAAAAACAGAATGCCTATTAAAATTTCCTAATGATTGGTGGAGCAGATGCTACGAATACACCTGGGCATCAAATTTCTCAGAAGAGAATGACACTTGTTTAGATGCAGCCTGCGGTGCTCCTCATCCATTTAAGTTTTATTTAGCCAGTATATGTAAAGATGTATATGCCTGTGATATTGATACTGATATCTTAGATAAAAACAAAATCTTATCAAGAGTTAGTGAATACTTCGACGAAGAAGATGTTAAAAAAGCTGCAAAGTATATAGATAAAATAAAATTTTCAAATAGTAGTCTGGCAGCTCTCCCTTATGAGGACAATAAATTTGATAAAGTCTATTGTATTTCAGTAATAGAACATCTTCCTGTTGGAGATATAAAAAAATCTATTAATGAATTCTATAGGGTTTTACGAAAAGATGGACTTCTCGTATTAACTATTGATTACCCAACTGCAGATTTAAACTTGTTAGTTAACTGTTTAAAAAATACTGGATTTAAATTTGCAGATTCACTTGATTGTAAAATATACCCTAATGCTATATATTCTAAATTATTAGGAGGATTATATTGTTTCAGATTATTATTAAAAAAATAATAATCTCTTTGATTAAATTTGATTAAATAAAAACCTTATTTAAAGTATAAGTAATAAAGGCTGCAGAATTTAACTCCTGACAGCCTTATTATAATATTAAAAAAATCATTTACATTCTTATTTAAATCCCATTTTTTTAAAATATTCCCTATTATAGAGTATTCTTTTATCATTGGGTCTGAATTTGGCAGCTATTTCATTGTGTTCATAAGCTAATTTATGATTACCTAATCTATCATAGCAAACACATAATTGCAAATGAGGAAGCCACGTCCAACAGGCATCACTAAAAAATCCCAAACTATTTAATGGTTTTTTTAGATTTGCAGCTGTTTTATACCAAAATGCTGCTTGATTAATCTTATTTTCTTGTAAAAAGGAAAATCCAAGTCTACAGCATGCTTCAGCTCGTGGAGCATCATATTCAAAACTTCTAAAGGCATATTTACGACTTTCCTCACCTTTATTAATTGATTGATAATAGTCACATATCTTTCCGCAGACATGGATGTTATCTTCATACCATCCTCTTTTTGAATCTAAAAAATTATTATAGTATTTTAAAGCTTCTTCAAATATTCCATGATCATATAACTCATTTCCATAATACAATATATCTCTTGGCGTAAATTCGACTCCTTCTTTTAATTTATTCTGAAAAATCTCAAGATTACGATTGGGAGAATAGTTTATTTTTTTGTGAGTTACACTAATTTCGCTGTTAATTATATTTCCATATACTTCTAAATACTCATGGACAAAGCCAATCCATTTAAAATTTTTTTCTCTTTTAACTAGCCTATTACGTCTGTAACTTGTGGTTACATTACCATACTCATCAAAGCTTACATTATATTTCATTGTTACAGAATCTATTGAGATATCTAAATCTTCCTTCAAAGATTTAAACTTTTCTACATCTTCTGGAAGTAGTACATCATCCGCATCTAACCAAAAAATATAATCTTTAGTTGCTTTACTAAATGCAAAATTTCTTGCAGCTGAAAAATCATCAATCCATTTAAAATTATAAACATTATTGATATGTTTTTTTATTATATTTTTAGTATTATCAGAGGAACCTGTATCTACTATTATAAATTCATCCACTACATCTTTTACAGAATCTAAACATCTTCCTATGGTATCTTCTTCATTTTTTACTATCATACAAAGACTAACAGTTATCATATAATCACTTCCTTAAAGTCAGTACGTTATATAATATGAAAACACAAAAAAAGTGATACAAGCTGCTTTATAACATCAAGTGATTCTTAGATCCAGGTGGAGTTTGCTTACGAGAAATGCTTTTCTCCATCTGAACCTTATTAACAGTATTCTTAGTGTCTTTAGCACTAGAATACGTTATCCTTTAGGGGAAGAACTTATTCAGGGGCGCAGCAGTGCTTACCCCACACTTTGAAGAAGATGGAAGTATTAACTAATTACCTCGTTCGGATAAACAAAAATACTGGCTATCTAAAAAATAGCCAGTATCAATTATATTGGGCTCTATCCTATGATATTCAATGCTTTAGTGTTTGCCGTAACACTTGTAATATTAGTAGAGCTAGTAAGTGTAAGCTGAATATCATAAGTGTGAGAACCAGCTGTAGGAGTTTGAGTCCATGTCAAATTAGAAATTTCTGTGTGTGCTTCTCCAAGTGAAGTAGCAGTACCTGCATTATTAATTGTTATTGAAGCTATAGTGGTTGTATCTTCACGTAACTCATATAGAATTGAATAACTATAAGGAAGTATTGCAGTTACTATTATATCCAATTCTACTACAGAATCCAGTTTTAATTCCTGTCCAGTCGTAGTTATTGTCTGAGAAAGAAGTGCAGTTGGAGTACCAGTGATTGCATTAGCTGTACTATTCTCCGAAGAAGATAGTATACTTACAGGGCCCGTTGGACCTGTTGCTCCGGTTGGGCCTGTTGGACCAGTATCTCCGGTTGCTCCTGTTGGACCTGTGTCTCCGGTTGCTCCTGTTGGACCTGTGTCTCCGGTTGCCCCAGTTGCTCCTGTGTCTCCGGTTGCTCCGGTTGGACCAGTATCTCCGGTTGCTCCCGTGTCGCCCGTTGCCCCAGTTGCTCCTGTATCTCCAGTCGCTCCTGTTGCTCCGGTTGCTCCTGTTGCTCCTGTGTCTCCTGTTGCCCCAGTCGCTCCTGTATCTCCTGTTGGACCTGTGTCTCCGGTTGCCCCAGTTACTCCCGTGTCTCCGGTTGCTCCTGTTGCCCCAGTGTCTCCTGTTGCTCCTGTTGGACCCGTTGGGCCAGTATCTCCTGTCGCTCCTGTTGCGCCTGTATCTCCGGTTGCTCCTGTATCTCCTGTTGCTCCTGTTGGACCTGTGTCACCAGTTGCCCCAGTTGCTCCCGTGTCTCCTGTTGCTCCGGTTGCTCCTGTGTCTCCTGTTGCCCCAGTTGCCCCAGTGTCTCCTGTTGCTCCTGTATCTCCTGTTGCTCCTGTTGCTCCTGTTGGACCCGTGTCTCCTGTTAGTCCTGTTGCTCCAGTGTCTCCGGTTGCTCCGGTTGGACCCGTGTCTCCTGTTGCTCCAGTTGCTCCGGTGTCTCCTGTTGCTCCTGTTGCTCCTGTATCTCCTGTCGCTCCTGTTGTCCCGGTTGCTCCTGTGTCTCCTGTTGCCCCAGTTGCCCCAGTGTCTCCTGTTGCTCCTGTATCTCCTGTTGCTCCTGTTGGACCCGTGTCTCCGGTTGCTCCTGTTGCTCCAGTATCTCCGGTTGCGCCTGTTGCGCCTGTATCTCCGGTTGGACCCGTTGGGCCAGTATCTCCTGTTGCCCCAGTTGGACCTGTTGCTCCTGTATCTCCTGTTGCTCCTGTTGGACCCGTGTCTCCAGTTGCCCCAGTTGCTCCTGTGTCGCCTGTTGCCCCAGTTGCTCCGGTGTCTCCCGTTGCTCCTGTTGCCCCAGTGTCTCCTGTTGCTCCTGTTGGACCCGTGTCTCCCGTTGCTCCAGTTGCTCCTGTATCTCCTGTTGCTCCTGTTGTGCCTGTATCTCCGGTTGCTCCGGTTGCTCCTGTGTCTCCTGTTGCTCCGGTTGGGCCTGTGTCTCCTGTTGCCCCAGTTGCTCCGGTTGCTCCCGTATCTCCTGTTGCTCCTGTTGGACCCGTGTCTCCTGTTGCTCCGGTTGCTCCAGTATCTCCGGTTGCGCCTGTTGCGCCTGTATCTCCGGTTGGACCCGTTGGGCCAGTATCTCCTGTTGCCCCAGTTGGACCTGTTGCTCCTGTATCTCCTGTTGCTCCTGTTGGACCCGTGTCTCCAGTTGCCCCAGTTGCTCCTGTGTCTCCTGTTGCCCCAGTTGCTCCGGTTGCTCCCGTATCTCCGGTTGCTCCAGTTGGACCTGTGTCACCGGTTGCTCCGGTCGCTCCTGTGTCTCCCGTTGCTCCAGTTGCCCCAGTGTCTCCTGTTGCTCCTATTGGACCCGTGTCTCCTGTTGCTCCGGTTGGCCCTGTATCTCCGGTTGGGCCTGTTGGACCCGTGTCTCCTATTGCCCCAGTTGCTCCGGTGTCTCCCGTTGCTCCTGTTGCTCCCGTGTCTCCTGTTGCCCCAGTTGCTCCTGTATCTCCTGTTGCTCCTGTTGCTCCCGTGTCTCCTGTTGCTCCTGTATCTCCTGTTGCTCCGGTTGGACCCGTATCTCCTGTTGCCCCGGTTGCTCCTGTGTCTCCTGTTGCTCCGGTTGCTCCAGTATCTCCGGTTGCGCCTGTTGCGCCTGTATCTCCGGTTGGACCTGTTGGGCCAGTATCTCCTGTCGCTCCAGTTGCTCCTGTGTCTCCGGTTGCTCCGGTTGCGCCTGTGTCTCCGGTTGCTCCCGTGTCTCCTGTTGATCCTGTTGCTCCCGTATCACCTGTTGCCCCAGTTGCTCCTGTATCTCCCGTCGCTCCAGTTGCTCCCGTATCTCCAGTTGCTCCAGTTGGACCCGTGTCTCCGGTTGCTCCAGTTGCCCCAGTGTCTCCTGTTGCTCCGGTTGCTCCTGTGTCTCCTGTTGCCCCAGTTGCTCCCGTGTCTCCTGTCGCTCCTGTTGCTCCTGTTGGTCCTGTGTCTCCGGTTGCTCCGGTCGCTCCTGTGTCTCCCGTTGCTCCAGTTGCCCCAGTGTCTCCTGTTGCTCCTGTTGGACCCGTGTCTCCGGTTGCTCCGGTTGAACCCGTGTCTCCTGTTGCTCCAGTTGCTCCTGTATCTCCTGTTGCTCCTGTTGGTCCTGTGTCACCGGTTGCCCCAGTTGCTCCCGTGTCTCCTGTTGCTCCGGTTGCTCCTGTTGCCCCAGTTGCTCCTGTGTCGCCTGTTGCCCCAGTTGCTCCGGTGTCTCCCGTTGCTCCGGTTGCTCCCGTATCTCCGGTTGCTCCAGTTGGACCTGTGTCACCGGTTGCTCCGGTCGCTCCTGTGTCTCCCGTTGCTCCAGTTGCCCCAGTGTCTCCTGTTGCCCCAGTTGGACCCGTGTCTCCTGTTGCCCCAGTTGCTCCTGTGTCTCCTGTTGCTCCAGTTGCTCCTGTGTCTCCCGTTGCTCCTGTTGCTCCTGTATCTCCTGTTGCTCCTGTTGCTCCTGTATCTCCTGTTGCTCCGGTTGGACCCGTATCTCCTGTTGCCCCAGTTGCTCCCGTGTCTCCTGTTGATCCAGTTGCCCCAGTTGCCCCAGTGTCTCCTGTTGCTCCTGTTGGACCCGTGTCTCCGGTTGCTCCGGTTGGACCAGTATCTCCGGTTGCTCCAGTTGCTCCTGTATCTCCTGTTGCTCCTGTCGGACCTGTGTCACCGATTGCCCCAGTTGCTCCCGTTGGGCCAGTATCTCCTGTTGCTCCTGTTGCTCCCGTGTCTCCTGTTGCCCCGGTTGCTCCGGTGTCACCTGTTGCTCCAGTTGGACCCGTTGGGCCAGTATCTCCTGTTGCTCCTGTGTCTCCTGTTGCCCCAGTTGGACCCGTGTCTCCTGTTGCCCCAGTTGCTCCTGTGTCTCCTGTTGCTCCGGTTGGGCCGGTTGGGCCCGTTGGTCCCGTCGGTCCTGTAATACCAGTAGGTACTAACGTAACATATTCTACATTTAAAAATGGTCTCTGACTAGGAACTGGCCATTCTTTGGAGAAATATCCTATTATGGTATCAATGACATTTTCTATTCCAACCAACGTAATTCCATTATTTATCATCGAACCATTAAACCAATCAGTTACTAAATCTGTTATATCAATACTAATAAAACTACCAATATCACTATCCGTTACATTTACAAAATCGGTTGTTGCATTCAATGCAGGTGCGTTATTCCACGTAACTGTATCCTCTGAAAAATCACTTGCATTTGTAAATACATTGACAGTTTGAGGTGATAACACTGCATCAGGTATATCTTTTCTAAAAACAAACAATTCTAGTGAAGCTTGCAATATACTACTTCCAGAAGGAATATTAGATAAATCAAATTTCAGTAAACTTCTAAATACATCATTAGATGGAACAAACACTCCTGTGAATAAAAGGCTTGAACTACCAAAATTTGTATTAGGATTCAATTGAGATATATATGCATCATCACTAGGATTGACTTGTATAACTGGCATAATTTCATCTCCTTATTCTCTTTTGATTTTATGAGATTGTTTATAATTGGGCTATTACAATATATGTTCTTATAATAAAATTGGATACATTAAATAAATATTTGCCATAAGTATATACCCTCATTATTAAAGTAATATATAGTAAAGGAGATTTTGCAGCCATCAATAAAATGAAAGCGATTATTGATGGGTGTCTTTCGGCTTCACTTAAAATTTCCGAATTGATCTTTTTGACAAATACAAGTGCTGCTAAGCTGCAAAATGATTTTCAGCTTGCTTTTGGCATTACGATTCACAGATATGTGATAAAAGCTCGTATGAAAGAGGCATTACACAAAATTGACAGTACCGACAAACCAATCTATTCCATTTTAAAAAAAGAAAGTAACCGGAAATATATTTGCTACTGGTTGGGGCGACCTTAAAGAAAGTTTTCACTTTATGTTCAGGGAGCGGCCTGTTAGTGGCATTGTCAACATTATTCCAAATTCAAATACTGACATATCTGCAACTTTTAACGCCTAAAGACTTAATTGGAAAAGTCATTTCATGCTTTATATGTGTTTGCATGTGTGCAAATCTTCTTGGTCAGTTCATTTATGGTATTGTTTTTGAACATATAGGAAGCAGCACATACCTTCCATTTTATATAGGGGCATTAATAATGATAGGAATTAGTGTCTTTACCCGCCGTATTTTCTATGGAATTGACCATAATATATGAGGTTGATTTTATAAATGTTCAATGATAAACTATAGAATAATTAGAAAAAACTAACTTATCAGATCATCTTATCTAGAGATTGCAATTAACTATCACTTCCAAATTCTTCAAAGTGCAGAATGAGCACTGCCATATCTCTGGATAGGCTTTTCCGAAGCTTAGATAGGCAAACTTAACCTAAACCCAAAAATAACTTGATATACAATATATAAATTACGGAAATTTATATCATATGACTGCTAAATCTATTTTTAATAAGGAGACCACTAATAATGAGTAAATTAACCTATACCATGGAAAATTATCTGGAAGCAATATATGAACTTTCAAAAGAAGAGTCAGGAGTCAGAGTATCTGATATAGCCTACCGCCTGGGTGTTACAAAAGCCAGTACTAATAGAGCAATGACTACACTAAGCGAAAAAGGATTGATTACAAATGAAAAATACAAAGAAATATTTTTAACTGATATTGGAAAAAAACTGGCGGAGAAAACTTCTAAGAAGCACCATGTCATCCGTAAATTTCTTATTGAAATTTTAGATGTTGATTCAGATATTGCCGATAAGGATGCCTGTGCTATAGAACATGTTATCAGCGATGAATCTGTTCTTGCCATGCTAGAATATTTCAAAAAATAAAATATATATTTATTTATTTTTATCCAAACGCTGGAGTTAGCTAACATCCCATATTCTTCAAAGTGGGGGATGAGCACTGTTCGTTCCTCTATAAGTTCTTCTAAATTTCAGATGGAGAGAAAACTTCACCTAAACCTTAGAAGAACTTGATAGAAAATTTAGAATAATAAATACAATTTACCGTTAAATACGAAGTAATTTTTTATTACATATTCACATAAATTATAAAGTAAATAATTTTGTGGAGTAATTATGAACTATAAAAATAATTTATCTTATTCTAGGATAGAAGCTGTAAATTATGCCCTAAACTATGCTAAATCACCAAATCCTGCTTATAAATATTTCCCAGTACAAGGTGATAATGGAGGTGACTGTACAAATTTTATATCCCAATGCCTTAAAGCCGGTGGAGCTCCAATGGTGTCTTCACATAAGAATCAATGGTGGTACAGTGGTCCCAAGTGGTCGGTCTCATGGACTGTAGCGGGTTCACTTTACTGGTATTTGAAAATCAATGCTGATGAACAATTATACGGTGCTAAAGGTACAGAAGTTGATTATGTATCAATGCTTGATGTTGGCGATATAATCTTTTATAAAAATAAAAGAGGTAGAATTCAACACTCAGCAATTATAACTTCATTTGACAAAGATTATCCTTTAATATCGCAACATACTCCAAACCATTTAAACATATCCTATGAAAAAGACTGGGCTATTAAGATGCATTTTCTAAAAATATCCTTATAGTAACTTCTTCTTTTAAAAACTAGTTACAGCAAATGCCATTGGCTCAAATTTTCTTTTTTAGAATTTCTACTCTATATGTAGTTATATAATTTTCACTATAAGGATAATACTCTTTAACCCTTTGGGATAAATTATCTAAAATTCCAAATATTTTATCCCTATTTTTTTGTTCTGTTTTCATACGCTCAAACCATTGAGGTAGTTCATATGAAACTTTATGGAAATTCAATTGCCCTTCTTCTAAAGGAAGCTCTCTTAGTAATTTACTCCATAAACGTGGTGAATATGAAAATACATGAGAACTATCCCTCAATAGTTCAATCTCATTAAACATCCTTTCGGACTCATCTCCATCAACTACAGAACAATCTAAAATATATAATTTTCCTCCCGTTTTTAAAACTCTGCACATTTCTTTAAGTGCCGTTTTGATATTTGAAAAGTGGTGAGCAGCTAATCTACAGACAACAATATGAAATGTGTTGTCTGGAATTTTCATATTATGAACATCTTCAATACGAAATTCTATATTGGTAATTCCATTTTCATATGACTGTTTTTTTGCTTCATGTAACATTTCACGTGTAATGTCAATTGCTTCAACCTGTTGAGTATATTGTGCAAGTTTTATAGCTGTATGACCCGTACCAGTTGCCACATCTAAAACCTTATCTTCAGGTTGTGGATTCAATAATTTTATCATTCTATGAAGATCCCGGGCATTATTATGGACTGAACTATACCTATAATTAGAAGCATTTTTCCCAAAATTTTGTTGTACTCTGTTTTGATTTTCCACCTACAATCCCCCTTGAATTAAATCTATTTTTACCCAACTACTACTGCTGTTCCTGAAGCAGTTACCATGAGCATATTTCCTCCCTGTCCTAATACCTCATAATCAATATCTATCCCAATAACAGCATTTGCTCCAACAGCATACGCCCTATTTTTCAATTCTTCTAACGCTTCTTCTCTAGCCTGTATAAGTTCTCCTTCATAAGATTTTGAACGTCCTCCAAAAAAGTTAGTAAATCCCGCTGCAATATCTTTAATAGCATCTACTCCAGAAATTACTTCTCCAAAAACAATTCCTTTATATTCTAAAACTTTCTTTCCCTCTATACAATTTGTAGTTGTTACAATCATCATTATGCCTCCTTCTTTAAATTTTAAAAAGTTTGTTATTAGATAAATCGATTGATTTTTTATACACTTTAAATAATATCAGATAATTCTAATATAGAGAAATAATTTAATATTTTAGTACACTTCCATTAAGGTTATAATAAACATATATTAATATTTTACAATAAATTAAAAGGATGTGTTCCTATGTCAAATACTTATAATAAAGAATATCTAAAGAAAAAGCTTTCTCCTATACAATATAAGGTAACTCAGGAGAATGAAACTGAACCCCCTTTTGAAAATGAATATTGGGACTTCAACGGAGAGGGTATATATGTGGACATCTGTAGTGGAGAACCCTTATTTACCTCTCTGGATAAATTTGATTCTGGCTGCGGCTGGCCAAGTTTTTCAAAGCCATTGGTTCCTGAAAATATAAATGAATCCAAAGACAATTCCCATGGAATGATTAGAACAGAAGTAAGAAGTAAAAAGGGTAATTCTCATTTAGGCCATGTTTTTGATGACGGTCCAAAGGCATTAGGAGGACTCAGGTATTGTATAAATAGTGCTTCCATAAAATTTATACCTTTAGATGATTTAGATAGAAAAGGGTATGGTGAGTATAAAAAATTATTTAAAACATATAAATGATTTTTAAATAATCAAAGTAAAAAATTCTACGCTTATAACAGATGAACGAAAAGGTCAAAATATTTATTATTCTCTGAATACTACTGTACTGCAGGAAGTAATTAATTGGTTCTTAAATGTAACAAATGCTAATAAAGGAGGTGCTGCAGATGAAAAAAATAAGTAAAGTTTTAAAAAAAGATTGGATTATTTTAATTATTATAATTTTGGGATTTGGATTTGGAGCATATTTCTATAGTTCACTTCCCGATAGAGTTCCTATACATTGGAATATAGAGGGTGAAGTTAACGGTTATGGAACCAAGTTCTTCGGAGCTTTTGGACTTCCATTGATAAATCTAGGATGTTATTTAATGTTTATTATACTTCCATATATAGATCCCAAGAAAAAAAATTATGAAAAATTCAATTCCACTTATCAATATTTAAAATATATATTAATTATATTTTTATTTGGAATACAAATTATTACCCTTTTAGCATCAACTGGAGTAGTCATTAATATAGCAGATTATATACAAATCATGATATCATTGATATTTATTTTAATAGGAAATGTAATGGGAAGGTTTAGTCACAACTATTTTGTGGGGATAAAAACTCCCTGGACTTTAGCAGACGAACAGGTATGGAAAAGAACTCACAGAATTGCAGGACCACTTTGGGTTATAGGAGGTATTTTAAATTTATTATTAACTTTTACAGGGATATATTTTAAGAAGATAGGTTTTATGGTTATCCTAATAATAATTGTAGTTTTTCCCATTATTTATTCTT